>JANLYY010000226.1:0-16709 GCA_031365885.1 Polaromonas sp.
AATACTGGTGGTAAATGGATTCCATCACAGGATGCGACACGTCCAGCGCTGTCAGGTCCATCAACTCGAAGGGGCCCAGCTTGAAACCGACCTGATCGCGAAGAATGCGATCAATAGTGGCGAAATCGGAAATGCCTTCACTGACGATGCGCAGTGCTTCAGTACCGTAGCCGCGGCCTGCATGATTGACGATAAACCCCGGAGTGTCTTGCGCTGTAACGGGCGTGTGGCCCATCTGACGGGTGTAGTCCGCCAGCTGCTGACAAACGCGGGCATCGGTTCGAAGCCCTGCAATGACTTCCACCACCTTCATAAGGGGAGGAGGGTTGAAAAAATGGAAGCCGGCCAGGCGCTGCGGGTGCTTAAGTCCCGCCGAAGTGGCCGTGACCGACAGTGAGGACGTATTGGTTGCGAGCACAGTATCAGGCCTGACGAATTGCTCCAGTTCAGCAAAAAGCGCGCGCTTGACATCAAGCTGTTCGACTACCGCCTCTATGACCAGGTCGCACGATGAGAGTTCGCTCAGTGTTGTGACGGGTTGAAGGCGGCCGGAGAATGTTGTGACCTGCGCTGGCGTCAGTTTGCCCTTGACTGAAAGCTTGTTCCACTGAATTGCCAGCGACGCTATCGATCTGGATACCGCGTCGGAGCGCGTGTCATAAAACAGAACCGTGCTGCCAGCCTGGGCGGCGAGCTGGGCAATGCCAGTGCCCATGGCACCAGCGCCAATGACGCCAACTAGCGGGAAGAGTGCTTTCATCCGCAGATTATGCGGCACCCCTTTCGTGCCGTAATTCTGCGAAGATAATAATTAATATGAATCACGTGATACTTCGCTCCAATGCTTTGGGTGGCCTGCTCCTGCTGATCACTTCCAGCAGCCTTGCTGTCAGCCTTGGACCGGTGCGGGGTTCGGCGCTGGTGGGCCGTACACTTGATCTGAGTGTTTTGGCTCGACTTGACGCTGGCGACGACGCGGCAGCGCTTTGTACGGATGCCGAACTGATGTATTCAGACACGCGCCTTGATGCGGGCAAAGTCACTGTGCGCACCAGTGCCACCGGCGAGGCGGGACAAGCGCTTATTCGCGTAACTTCTTCAATGATTGTCGATGAACCGGTGGTCAGCCTTGTGCTGCGAGCTGGTTGTTCAGCGAAAAACTCGCGTCGTTATGTGTTGCTGGCAGATCTGCCAATGCAGGCTGCCGAACGCCCGCCGCTGCCAATATCGCCAGCAATTGTTCCAGGAGTTCCGGCTGCGCCGGCAGACTCGAGCCGAGCGATTGCGCGAGGTGGTGAAGGCGCCGGTCCGACGGGCTCTGGCGTTAGAGGCAGTTCCTCTTCGGCGGCTCAAGCCGCCGTCCGTACCCCCCGCCGCGAGCGCGTCGGCCCAGCCGCTGCCGATATGAGTGCCAGCCGCAATACGTCCACTTCCAGGCCAGCTTTCGGCGCGTCGCTGTCACCGTCTCTTCGTCTGGGCGAGCCGGCCGCTTTAAAGCCCGGTACGCCACGGCTCCAACTTGACAGCGCCGAGTTGTTGGCTGAAAACACTCCCAATCTTAAATCTTCCCTGGAGCTTCAGTCGTTGCCGACCGAGGTGAACCCGCGGCGTTCCGAATTCGCAGCGCTGTGGCGCGCACTCAATCTTCGTCCGGATGAGTTAGCCCGTGACGCACAACGGCTGGACGAGTTGCAAGCCCAGGCCCGTAGTCTGCGCGACGCCAATAGCAAAAATCAGGCAGAGCTGGCCTTGACACGTGAAGAGCTGAAAAAGGCGGAAGTCGGGCGCTACGCCAATCCGCTGGTTTACGCGCTGTCGGCTTTGCTTGTCGGCTTGTTGCTGGGCGCCGGATACCTTTACTACCGTTTCAAGAGTTCGCGCACCCGTGCTGCATGGTGGGATCAGCGGGCGACAGAGCATGGAGCGCCGCAAAAACCGGCAATAAGCGCAGATTCCCGGTCGCTTGACACCCACTTTCCACGCGCTATCAGGCCGGTGCTTGTGCCAGTGCCGCGGGGCGACGCCGTGCCACTGGCGGAACCTTCGGTAACTGCATTTACGGCCGCTGAGTCCACGTTTTCTCCGTCGGGGATTTCAGCCAGTGGCCGGGGCGTCAACGTTAACGAGCTTTTCGATATTGCGCAGCAGGCCGACTTTTTTGTGTCGCTCGGCCAGCACGATCACGCCATCGAGGTTTTGTCAAACCACATTCGCGAAAATGCGCAGACCAGTCCTTTGGCCTATCTGGACTTGTTCAAGCTCTACCATGATATGGACCGGCAGCCACAATACGACGAATTGCGCTTGCAGTTCAACCGTATCTTCAATGCCGAAGTGCCACCGTTTCAGGGGTTTCGGCAACGTGGGGAAGGTCTGGAGGCCTACGCGGGAGCAATGACCCGCATCCAGTCGCTCTGGAACACCCCTCGGGTGCTTGACGTAATCGAAGAATCGCTTTTCCGCAAGCCAGGTCGTCCGGACGATGCGTTCGGATTGGAGGCCTATCGCGAGCTGTTGCTGCTCTACGCGATTGCCAACGAGTTCATTGATGCACCGCTCCGACCAAACTTCGAGCCGACGGACTTGCCCGGATCGGACGCCCGCGACTCATCACCTGCGCATGGTCACGAGACCGCCATGGCTGCGCCGCTTACCGAGTTGCAACCGCTAAGCGCTTCAGCGGTCTACGGTGTGGGTGACGAGAAAATACCGGTGTCCATTCAAAGCGGTTCGAGGGAGCCGAAGACGGCTGGCATGGGTCTGGATATCGATTTGACGGATTCCTGGTTAGGGGTCGATTCACAGGACACCGACCATACAGTCGCGCTTCCGTCGCGCAAGGCCCGGGCGTTTCAACCGGCAAGCAGCGCCTGGCTGGATTTTGATCTTTCGGATATTCGCCCAGCCGGGGTTGATATGGATGACGTTGCCAATGCCGATGAGGTGGTCAAGCGCCGGGAAAATCCGCCTCGTATCTGAGCCGCTTGCGCTGGTACGCGTGCCGCTGACACGGTGCAATTACTCAGTGCAATTATTCCGTGCAATTACGCGGCTTGATAAACACTAACGCCGAACTTGCAACGCACCCGGGTTCACGATGTTGGTCGGCGTGCCTTTAATGAAATTGATCACGTTGTCAAACGCTGCGCCAAAGTACAGCTCATAGCTGTCTTGCTCAACATAACCAATGTGGGGTGTACAAATACAGTTTTCCAGGCGGAGCAGGGCGTGGCCTTGCAAAATCGGCTCAGACTCAAACACATCAACGGCTGCCAGGCCCGGGCGGCCTCGATTTAGCCCTGCGATCAATGCCTCCGGCTCCACCAGCTCCGCCCGCGATGTGTTGACGAACAGGGCAGTGGGCTTCATTTTAGAAAGATCTTCCAGTGTCACGATGCCGCGGGTATTGTCATGCAGGCGCAAGTGAAGACTGAGCACGTCGCTTTGTTCAAAAAGATCGGCCTTGCCGTTAGCCAGTTCAAATCCGTCCGCTTGCGCCCGTTCACGCGAGGCATCGCTGCCCCAGATGATCACACGCATGCCAAAAGCCCTGCCATAGCCGGCCACGAGCTGGCCTATCTTGCCGTAGCTCCAGATACCCAGCGTTTTGCCCTTCAAGACCGAACCGACGCCGAAGTTCGGTGGCATCGAAGCCGCCTTTAGTCCTGCCTGCTGCCACGCACCGTGCTTCAGATGGGCCACGTAGTGCGGTATGCGCCGCATTGCGGCCATCACCAGTGCCCAGGTCAATTCCGCTGGCGCCACGGGTGAACCAATGCCCTCTGCCACTGCAATGCCGCGTTCGGTGCACGCTGCAATGTCGATATGACTTCCGACTCGGCCGGTTTGGACAATAAGCTTGAGCTTCGGCAATTTTTCGATCACCTGCCGGTTCAACTGGGTCCGCTCGCGGATCAACACAATCACGTCGGCGTCTTTGAGGCGAACCGACAACTGGCCTATGCCCTTGACTGTGTTGGTGTACACCTTTGCTGGATAGGCATCGAGCTTTGCGGCGCAGTTGAGTTTGCGGACCGCGTCCTGATAGTCGTCGAGGATCACAATATTCATCGTGATATTGTGCCTGCAAGATTTTCCGGATCAGCCCGCGCAGGCCCTCACCAAATGCCCAGCTTGTATCGGATAGAAACTTATTTATCGGCAGCTTGCCGGCATTGCTGACCCAAGGCTAAAAAGCCTCCCGCAACTCGGCCGCGTTTACATTGATGCTTCGAGTTTTGCCATTCGATCAAGCTCCGCGCAGACGTCGGCCATGCGCCCCGAGATGGTCATACGTCCTGCACACGTCGGACTCATCGTTGCGTCTTGCTCTCTGACCACCTTGAGTCGGGCGATTGCCGGATTTCTTGCCTTAAATGCGGCCAACGTGAACGACGAAACGCGCCCTGAGGCGTGTTGGCGAGGCGAGCTGCCAGTGCAGGCAAAGGGCAGGGTCAGCCGCTGATAAGCAAGGGGTGCATGGGCGGGTGGCACCAACCGCTTTGTCGAGGCGGGCTGAATCAGCCATGCCGCCAGCGTAGTGACCGGTGCCAGCAGGGGGGCCAGATATGAAAAATGCGAAAAGTTGACGACTTGCATGAAAAGCTCCTGAATTAGAGAGGCTCGCGCCTCAATGTTGACAGGCAGGATTGACGACTGGCCGGTTGCCAGCTGCCGCTGCATCAGGGTGTTGGCCCGTCAAAGACCAAACGCCCGCCACCTGTTGCGCGGCTTTGAATGAGTGGTCTACATCAGCATGGTGTTGCGAATCAGGCCGACGGCGAGGCCTTCCAGTTCAAACGGTTCACCGGGCTGAACGACGATGATCTGAAACTCAGGGTTTTCGGGGTGCAACTCAATGAGATCCTTGGTGCGGCGAAAACGTTTGACGGTAACTTCGTCGCCAAGCCTGGCCACCACGATCTGGCCATTTCGGGCTACTTTTGCCTGTTTGACGGCGAGCAGGTCTCCATCCATGATGCCAACGCCCTGCATGCTCATGCCGCGCACTTTCAGCAGGTAGTCAGGCTGCTGTTGAAACAGGCTGCTTTCGAAGTGGTAGGTTTGCTCCACGTGCGCTTGCGCCAGAATTGGGCTTCCGGCCGCGACCCGGCCAATGAGCGGCAGCGCCAGTTGGGCCAGGCTTTGCAGCGGCAGAGAAAATTGCTTCAATCGGGATTCGTTCAGCGAGCGCAGCTTGTCGCTTCGCAGCCGAATACCGCGCGACGTGCCGCTGACCAACTCAATCACGCCTTTGCGAGCGAGCGCCTGCAGGTGTTCTTCAGCCGCGTTGGCCGACCGGAACCCCATTTCGGTGGCGATTTCGGCCCGCGTTGGCGGCGCACCGGTCCGGGCGATAGCGTTTTGGATCAGTTCGAGGATTTGTTGCTGGCGGGCGGTGAGTTTCGGCTCGTCGGCAGATGCCTTCGAGAAGTTGTCGAGAATGCTCATGCGCGTGACTCCTTGGGCTTGGTTGCCTGTGTGCTGCTTTTACACTGCTGGATCGGCTGGGCTTTTTGCAGATCAGCCCGGCTGCCTGCCATCCAAAGCTGACTGGGTTAATTCCCAGTGGCTGTATTTTCATCCAGTTTTTAAAAGATTGCAAGCCATGCCTGATTTCCCCAACCCGCAGCGTTTCGTTGAATCCACCCGTCAACTGGAAAATCGCTCGTACGTCGTCATTTTGGGCACCGGCGGCACTATCGCCGGCTTGGCGGCCAGTGCCAGCGACAACATCGGCTACGCGGCGGCGCAGGTCGGCGTCGATCAACTCGTAGCCGCCATCCCGTCGTTAACGGATGGCGGGCCGGTGCTGACCGAGCAGGTCGCGCAGACTGACAGCAAGGACATGAGCTTTGGCGTCTGGGCGCAGCTTGCCGCCAGGGTGGCGCATTATCTGGCCCGGGAAGACGTAGGCGGTATCGTGATCACACACGGCACCGACACCATCGAGGAAACCGCCTACTTTTTGCAAGCCGTTTGCCAACCGAAAAAACCCGTCGTTCTCACCTGCGCGATGCGGCCTGCCAGCGCGCTGGTTCCTGACGGCCCGCAGAACGTGATAGATGCGCTGGCCGTTGCGCGGCATCTAGGCGCTTCGGGTGTGACTGTGGTTTGCTCGGGCACGATTCACAGCGCGTTAGATGTGCAGAAAGTTCACACCTACCAGCTGGACGCGTTCAGCTCGGGCGACGGTGGACCGATCGGGTTCATCGAGGAAGGAAAGCTGCGTTTGGTAAGAAATTGGCCTCTAGCCCCCGTAATACGTGCGCAAGCAGCTATTAAAAAAATAGCGACTGTGGCAAGCCTTGCCGACTGGCCACGCGTTGAAATAGTCATGAATTACGCCGGTGCCAGCGGTTCACTGGTAGACGCACTGGTGGCGCAAGGCGTGCAGGGGCTGGTGGTGGCGTGTACCGGAAACGGAACCCTGCACCATGACCTGGAAGCAGCCCTGCTGCAGGCGCAGGCAGGCAGTGTGCGGGTGGTTCGCGCTACGCGCTGTGTGAACGGGCGGGTGCTGCCGAAGCCGGGTGATTTGCTGCCCGATTCACAGGGTTTGAGCCCGGTGAAGGCGCGAGTAGCGCTGGTGCTGGAGTTGCTGACTGCGACTGACTCAAATTAGCTCGACAGCGCCTTGAACGCGCGTGCAGTGATGTCGTCCACGCCGCCGATGCCGCTGATCATGCGGTATTTGGGCGCCGCGTCAGGCGAAGATGTGGCCCAGCTGGCGTAGTAATCAACCAGTGGCCGGGTCTGCGCACTGTAAACCTCCAGCCGTTTGCGCACGGTTTCTTCTTTATCGTCTTCGCGCTGTACCAGTGCCTCACCGGTCACATCATCCATACCAGCGACTTTGGGCGGGTTGTGTTTGACGTGGTAGGTTCGGCCCGACGCCGGGTGAGTGCGTCGGCCGCTCATGCGGTCGATGATGGCCTCAAAGGGCACATCGATTTCGAGCACGTAGTCGAGCTTCACGCCGGCGGCTTTCATGGCGTCAGCCTGCGGAATCGTGCGCGGGAAGCCGTCGAACAGAAAGCCGTGGGCGCAATCAACCTGCGCGATGCGTTCTTTGACCAGGTTGATGATCAGGTCGTCGCTGACCAGGCCGCCAGCGTCCATGATTTTTTTTGCCTCAATGCCCAATGGCGTGCCCGCTTTTACCGCGGCGCGCAGCATGTCGCCAGTTGAAATTTGGGGAATCGCGAACTTCTGGCAGATAAAAGTGGCCTGCGTGCCCTTGCCTGCGCCAGGCGCGCCCAACAAAATCAGTCTCATGGATATCCTCGAAATTTTTATAGATTCAGAAAGTTAGCCCGCAGCGATTTCGTGCTCCATTCGTGGGCCACCTGGGTACGATTGAAACCTACCCATTGCTGCCAGAGCCGCATGGATTTCGCGTTGGAGGATAGCATGCAGCCCACTCGTTCTGCCTGACAACGCCACTGGGGCTTACCCACCTCGGCGCCTTGACTAGCCTCAATGCGGCGACAAAAAAAGTGCGCGTGTGCGCTCCAGATCTTCCGGCGTATCCACACCCGGCCCCGGGGCCTGTTCCGTGACGTATACCGCAATACGGTAGCCATGCCAAAGCGCACGAAGCTGTTCGAGCGACTCAAGCTGTTCAAGAGGCGATGGCGGTAGCGAAGGAAAGAGCCGCAGGAAATTCACCCGGTAGCCGTATATGCCGATGTGCCGCAATGGCGCCGTTAGAGCACCAGCCGCATGCCACCAGGCCGTGCCTGCCAAATCACGCGCGGCAGGAATCGGTGACCGGCTGAAGTAGAGCGCCGTACCCCGCGCATCGAGTACTACCTTGACCACGTTCGGGTTCATGAAGTCGGCCAGCGTATTGATGGCGTGGGCTGCCGTGCTCATGGCGCAGTCTGGCCGCTCACCCAGCTGCGCGGCTACCGCGTCGATCAGCGCCGGATCAATCAGTGGCTCGTCTCCCTGCACATTCACCACGACCTCATCATCGACCAATCCGAGTAGATCGCAGGCTTCGGCCAGGCGGTCGCTGCCGCTGGCATGGTCCGGCCGAGTCAGCACGGCTTCAATGCTGAAGGCTTCGCATTTTTTGATGATGTCAGAACTGTCTGCCGCCACCACGACGCGACGCGCGCGGCTTTTTAAGGATTGCTGTGCGACCCGCACGACCATTGGCACGCCGCCTATATCGGCCAGCGGTTTGTTGGGCAATCGGGTGGAAGCCAGCCGCGCAGGAATCAGCACCGTGAAGGTCATGGGGGAAATTGCAGCCGCCCTTAAATGTCGAGTTCTTCGTCAGTAAGGGTTCGTGCTTCAGTTTCGAGCATCACGGGCAACCCGTCGCGCACCGGATAAGCCAGGCGGGCGCTGCGTGAAATCAGTTCCTGCTTTTCGCGGTCATATTTCAACGGGCCCTTGGTGACCGGGCAGACCAGCAATTCAAGAAGTTTGGTGTCCATGGCGTGATGGTAGTTGAGAAATCACCTGCGCCAGACGCGCATCAAGCGCGGCAAGGAAGGGGGGCTCCAATGAAAATTCCAGCGGAACGGCCAGCAGATTCATTGCTGATGATTCCGGTCTGAAAAAAAGCTTGACCGCGTCTTTCTCGGTACACAGCACAGTCTGTCCGGCCAATGTCGAGAAGTCGAAATCGCTGAAGTCATCGTGGTCGGGCAACGCGATGGTTTTTTGCAGAACGATCCGGCGCTGGCGAAGCATGCCGAAAAATGCTTCCGGTTGGGCTATCGCGGCCAAGGCACTGACAGGTGCGTCTTGCAGCGATGCCAATGCGACTCGATCACCGTTGGCGGCAACGGCATAGTCAGCCAACCGGCGGCGGGACAAAAACCCGGCAAATGCCGGCACCGGGCCGGTGTGCACCACGAAATCAACGCCCTGGCGCAGGCGTTCTGGCCACGCCTCGCGAAGCGGGCCAGCCGGCAGCAACCAGCCGTTGCCAATGCCCCGGTCATCAAACGCGGCAATCTCAATGTCGCGCTGCAACGCGTAGTGCTGCAGGCCGTCATCGCAGATCACCACGGAGGTTTCCGGGTAGGCCGCAAGCAAGGCGCGCACGGCATCGGCACGTTTTTTTGCTACAAAAACAGGAGCTGCTTGCGCACGTTTTATAAGGGCTGGCTCGTCACCAGACATCTGAACGGGGGTCTCCGTCCCGACTTCGAAGGTGTCGTCATTCAACCGGCCATAGCCGCGCGAAACCACGCCGACGTGGTGGCCTTTCACCAGCAAATGCAAGGCCAGCGCAATAACCAGCGGTGTCTTGCCTGCGCCGCCTGCCACGACATTGCCGACTACCACGACGGCGATCGGAAAGCGTTCGGATTCGAAAGTCCCGAGGTGATAAAGCTGGCGTCGCAACTGAACGGCCAGTCCGTGAACCCAAGCCAAAGGCCACAGTGACCATGCCGGCCATCCCCTGGAAAGCCAGGCTTTTTGCAGCGGGTTTTTCATCAGGCTTTGGCTGGAGCCATCGGGTTGCGACGAAGGGAAGAAAAGCTACCGCGTACCTGCCTGGGCGCTGCTTTGCGTGGCAAAGGTGATCTGGGTCAGGCCGTGCCGTCGGGCCGCTTCCATCACCGTGATCACCGCCTGGTGCGTGGCGTTGGCGTCAGCGCTGATGATGATCACACTGTCTTTTCCGGCCTTGGCGGCTTCGAGCAGCGCAGAGCCGAGGCTTTCAATGCTGCGGCCGTCCACCAGCTTCTTGTTGACCATGTAGCGACCATCAGTGCTGACCGCCACGATGACTTCCTTCGGATAGTCGCGTTGCTGATCGGCGTCAGCGGCTGGAAGCTTGACCTGCAGCTCGGTGAATTTACTGTAGGTGGTAGATAGCATCAGAAAAATCAGCACCACCAGCAATACGTCAATGAACGGGATCAGGTTGATCTCCGGCTCGTCATGGGGATGCGGGCGAAAATTCATTTTCTTAACGTATTCAGATGCCTGACGAAGCGCTCAGTGGCCAGCTCCATCGTCAACAGGAAGCCATCAACCCGAGCCCTGAAGTAGCGCCAGAAAATAAGCGAGGGGATAGCAACGATCAGACCGAAAGCGGTGTTGTACAGGGCAATGGAAATGCCCTGGGCCAGCTGCGCCGGGTTGCCGCCAGAGGCATTTGCGACACCGCCGGAGCCTGCCTGCGAGCCGAAAATCTCGATCATGCCGATCACGGTGCCCAGCAAACCCAGCAAAGGCGCCGCCGAGGCAATGGTGGCGAGCGCGGCGAGATAACGCTCAAGTTTGTGCGCAGCTTGCCGCCCGGCACCTTCCAGCGCGGCCCGCAGATCGCCTTCGGTGATGCGAGGATTGGCGTTGAGCGCCCTGAAACCAGTAGCCAGCACTTCCCCGAGCAATGAGTTTTGTTCCAGCTGCCGCACCACGTCCGCGCCGGGAACACCGCTGCGCGACACGGTGATCGCTTCGTCGGTCAATTTCGGCGGCGCCACTTTCGGCGTTTTCAGGCTGGTAAAACGCTCGAAGACGAGCGCCAGAGCCAAAATTGAGCAGGCAACCAGTGGCCAGATAGGCCACCCCGCGGCTTGTATGATCGAAAACAATGCGCATCTCCAGGCAAACAATTGGACTGGATTATGTCTCACCGACCAACCCGGTCGCCCCGATTCTGGACCGGCGACGACGCGAAGTCGCAGTGGAATGCTGTAAGACTTAGCCCACAGAACTTGTGGATAACTTTGTGAACAACCGGCCTGGAAATCTGCTAGAAGGCCCGCCAATAGGTGATTGTGACAAATCGATGAAATTTAAGGCACGCATAAATCGTTTCGAATCAATGACTTGCACCCAATCGTCTGACTTTGCAGCCTTCTTGAACGGCTTGCACCACAGGTGGCACGGTGCTGTGGAGGACTCCTCAGCAACTATTCAGGATATTCTCAAATGAATGAAAAGCCGCAGCCGCTCGAAGGCGCTGGCTTGCAGCCCCGAATCCGGGTCTGGCCAGTCGGCACCCTGCTTCGTGCCATTGCCGACAGCCTGGAAGCCCGCTTCAATCCGGTCAGCGTCAAAGGTGAGCTCAGCGGGTTTTCACGTGCCGCCAGTGGCCACTGTTACTTTTCGCTGAAAGACGATCAGGGTCAGGTTCGCTGTGCCATGTTCAGGCGTGCTGTCAGCCTGCTGGACTTTTCACCGGCCGACGGGCAAGGGGTCGAATTGCGTGGACGTCTGGGGGTGTACGAGCCCAGAGGCGAACTGCAGCTGGTGGTCGAGTCCATGCAGCAGGCGGGCAAAGGCACCCTTTTTGAGCAGTTCCTGGCGCTGAAGGCGAAGCTTGAATCTGAAGGGTTGTTCGACACATCGCGCAAGCGGGCGCTGCCAGCCATGCCGCGGGCTATCGGCGTTGTGACTTCCCTGGGCGCGGCGGCACTGCATGACGTGGTGACGGCTTTGCAGCGGCGCGTGCCGCATATACCGGTGGTAATTTACCCGGCGAGCGTGCAGGGCACACAAGCCCCCGCCGAGCTTCGACAGGCCTTGCTGACAGCTGCCCAACGGGGCGAGGTGGATGTGTTGCTGCTGGTGCGCGGCGGCGGTGCCATGGAAGACCTTTGGGCTTTCAATGACGAGGCCCTTGCGCGCCTGATCGTAGCCCTGCCGTTTCCGGTGATCAGCGGGGTGGGTCACGAAACCGACTTCACCATGGCTGATTTCTGCGCTGATGTGCGCGCGCCCACACCTACTGCGGCGGCAGAGCTGTGCGCCGAGCCGCAAGCGGTGTGGCTGGGCGCGCTAGGTTTGATGTTCTCGCGGCTGCACGCAGGGGCGGAGCGGCAGCTGCAGGCGCACAGTCAGCGGATCGACCGGGCGGCGGCCCGCGTCAGCCGCCCGTCCCACCTGGTGACCCGGCAGCAAGCTCGCTTGAATGGCATCGCACAGTCGCTGAGACAATCGGTACGGGCCCACCTGCGTGGCGAATCGCTCAAAGTCCAGACGTTGAACACGTCGCTCCCAAAAGCGCTTGAGCGCAGCCTTCTAGGCGCCCGACAGCGCACGGAACGCGCCCAGCTGCGCCTTCAACTGCTGGATCCCAAGCTGGTTTTGGGGCGCGGCTATGCCTGGCTGTCTGACTTGCAAGGGGCCCCTGTAACCCGCGCCATAGCCACGCGGACGGGGCAGGCCCTGCGCGCTACCCTTGCCGACGGCGAGGTCGATCTGACTGTGGCCGCGCCGCGTCTCATTTAGTTTTTACAATAATCAATAAAGTGGTTTGATCAGGCTGACTTTCGTCTATTGGCCTTCAACCTCATTCCTTTTATCTCGCCTTATCAACCCATCACCAACAGGAAACACCATGGAACACAAACTTCCCGCACTCCCTTACGCCATTGATGCACTGGCGCCCCATTACAGCCAGGAGGCGTTTGAATACCACCATGGGAAGCACCACAACGCCTATGTGGTGAACCTCAACAACCTGCAAAAAGGCACTGAATTTGAAGCCATGACGCTCGAAGAAATCGTCAAAAAATCCAGCGGCGGCGTGTACAACAATGCAGCGCAAACCTGGAACCACACCTTTTTCTGGAACTGCATGAAGCCTTCCGGCGGCGGCGAACCCGCTGGCGCTCTGGCTACCGCTATCAACGCCAAATATGGCTCCTACGCTGCCTTCAAAGAAGCTTTTGTGAAATCGGCTGTTGGCAACTTTGGCTCCGGCTGGACCTGGCTGGTCAGAAAGGCCGACGGCACCGTGGACATCGTGAATACCGGCCCGGCTGGCACGCCGCTCACAACAGGCGACAATGCGCTGATGACCGTTGACGTGTGGGAACACGCCTATTACATCGATTACCGCAATCAGCGCCCCAAGTTTGTCGAGACGTTCCTGGCCAATCTGGTGAACTGGGACTTCGCGCAGAAAAATTTCGCCTGAGCCACTTGGCAATCAGAAAAAGCCGACATCAAGCCGGCTTTTTTTCGTGTTTTTGTTTCGTCAAACTATCTCTCGCAGGCACGGCCTCTTTGGAAGCAAACAGCTACGCGCAAGGAACAGGCGTTGGGGCCACTATTTTTTGCTATCGAACGGGGGGCCGCTCAGCCTGGTACCAGCCTTGAAGCCTTTCTTGGCGAACCAGCCCTGATTCATTTCCAGCACGTAGCGAACCGGCTGAGTCGAGCAATGTGCATCCAGGTTTTGCGGCTTCATGTCGGCCAGGTTGACGATGGTTCCGTCGTCGGCCACAAAGGCCGCAGTCAAGGGCAGCAGGGTATTTTTCATCCAGAAGCATTGCTGTGAGGGTTGCTCGAAGACGAACAGCATGCCTTCATGTTGCGGCATTTCCTTTCGCAGCATCAGGCCGACTTGACGTTGTTCCGGCGTCAGGGCCAATTGGGCATCAATGACGTTGATGCCGGCAGACAACTTGACCCGCTGCAGGCTGAGCTGAGGCACGTCCTGCGCCGACGCATGAAAGGAAATAGCTACCGTCGTCAGTGCCACGATGCAAGCCAGCGCAGTGACGGCGCGACAACCCATCATGGCAAATTTGTCAGTGCTGAAAATCATGGACTTACCTTTAAAGCGATCGGTCTTGCCAGCATAAACGACAGCCATAAAAAATGCCCGCACGCGGCGGGCATTCAGACCGAAGTCGCCAGAATTACTTGGCGGCAGCAGCTTTTACTTTCTTTGCTTTGCGGGCTTTTTTCTTTGCGGCCATTGGCTTGGCAGCGGCAGCGGCAGCTGGCTTGGCTTCAGCAGCTTTTGCAGGTGCAGCAGCAGCAGGTGCAGCGGCTGGAGCAGCCATAGGCGCGCCGGCGTGGGAAGCGGCGAAAGCGCCGGTAGCAAACAGGGTAGAGATCAGCACAGCAAGAAGTTTGTTCATTTGGAGTTTCCTGTAAATAACGTTATTGGAAAAAAGGCCATCGAGAATCTCGTTGACCTATCCGTAACGGCAGTCCTTCGCAGGTGGTTGACATGACTTGCGCATAAAGTTTTTTGGGCTCATTTTTTTTGCCGGATAGAATTTAGGGGTTTTTACCTAAATCGCTAAATAGCTCGCTGCACAAAGCGTCCCACTACAGCCCACTGGAGACTCCCCCCATGTACCAACACATCAAAGTGCCTGCCCAGGGCCAAAAAATTACCGTCAATGCTGACCATTCGTTGAATGTTCCTGACGAGCCCATCATTCCCTTTATTGAAGGCGATGGCACGGGCGCGGACATCACACCGGTGATGCTCAAGGTGGTTGATGCAGCGGTCGCCAAAGCCTATGGCGGCAAGAAAAAGATTCACTGGATGGAAGTCTATGCCGGTGAAAAATCGACCAAGGTTTACGGCCCGGACGTCTGGCTGCCAGAAGAAACCTTGCACGCCGTACGCGACTACGTGGTGTCGATCAAGGGCCCGCTAACCACGCCCGTGGGCGGCGGTATCCGCAGCCTGAATGTCGCCATGCGGCAGGAACTAGATTTGTACGTGTGCCTGCGTCCGATCCAGTACTTCGCCGGTGTGCCGTCGCCGGTCAAAGAGCCGCACAAGACCAATATGGTGATCTTTCGCGAGAACTCGGAAGACATTTACGCTGGCATCGAATTTGAATCAGGCAGCGACAAGGCTAAAAAGCTGATCAAGTTTCTGCAAGACGAAATGGGCGTTAAGAAGATCCGCTTTCCGAACACGTCAGGCATCGGCATCAAGCCGGTTTCCAGCGAAGGCACCGAGCGCCTGATGCGCAAGGCAATCCAGTACGCCATCGACAACGACAAACCCAACGTGACGATTGTTCACAAGGGCAACATCATGAAGTTCACCGAAGGCGGCTTCCGTGACTGGGCCTACGCGCTGGCACAAAATGAATTCGGCGCCGAGCTGATCGACGGTGGCCCGTGGTGCAAGTTCAAGAATCCGAAAACGGGCAATGAGATCGTCATCAAGGACGTGATCGCTGATGCGTTCCTGCAGCAGATTTTGCTGCGCCCGGCTGAGTATTCCGTGGTGGCCACACTCAACCTCAATGGCGACTACATCTCAGACGCGCTGGCCGCTCAAGTGGGTGGGATCGGCATTGCGCCCGGTGCCAACCTTTCTGACACCGTCGCATGTTTTGAAGCCACACACGGCACGGCGCCCAAGTACGCAGGCAAGGACTATGTCAATCCGGGGTCGGAGATCTTGTCAGCCGAAATGATGCTGCGTCATATGGGCTGGCTTGAAGCTGCGGATCTCATCATCAGCTCGATGGAAAAATCCATCAAGTCCAAAAAAGTCACCTATGACTTTGCCCGTCTCATGGAAGGCGCCACGCAGGTCAGCTGCTCAGGCTTCGGTCAGGTCATGATCGACCACATGTGACGCGCTGACAGATTAAGCGGGCATCTGGATTAATTTCATCCGATCCCCAGACACTGAAAAGGCCGCGCCGGAAAATTTCCGGTGCGGCCTTTTTTTGTCCTGCTTGTGCTTGCCGGGTATGCGAAAAATCACGCTGGCCCTGTCGCTTACGCACCACCAATTAACCCGTGCCGTGCAGCCAGACAGGCGGGTCGCTAGAATGATTTCCATGGCAACTAAACCCCCAGAAAAGATACCGCAGCGACCGTCGGCCCCGGCAGTGCGGCCGGACGATGGGCGTGGGGGTGAATCGGTGGTTCTGGAGCGCCGGCCACAGAAAACAAAGCCGCCGCAGATGTTCCAGGTCGTCTTGCTCAATGACGACTACACGCCGATGGAGTTTGTCGTCGTGGTGATTCAGGAATTTTTCAATAAAGACCGCGAAACCGCGACGCAGATCATGTTGAAGATACACCTCGACGGCAAGGGCGTTTGTGGCGTTTTCTCAAAGGATGTGGCGGCCACCAAGGTTGATCAGGTGACTGAAGCGGCGCGCAAAAACGGACACCCGCTTCAATGTGTCAGCGAGCCCATTGAATTATGAGAAATGCTGCCAATATTCACCTGACCCGTCAGTGAAGTATTAAAGTCAAGTTAGCAGTAAAGAAGCAAGCCGAAAGGATAAGTCAAATGATTGCCCAGGAATTAGAAGTCAGCTTGCACATGGCCTTTGTCGAAGCGCGCCAGCAGCGCCACGAATTCATCACCGTGGAACATCTGTTGCTCGCATTGCTCGACAATCCAAGTGCCGCTGAAGTATTGCGAGCCTGTTCCGCCAATGTGGACGACCTGCGCAAGTCGCTTGCCAATTTCATCAAGGACAACACGCCGCAAGTGGCGGGGACCGATGACGTTGACACGCAGCCCACGCTGGGTTTCCAGCGCGTGATCCAGCGCGCCATCATGCATGTGCAGTCCACCGGTAATGGCAAAAAGGAAGTCACCGGCGCCAATGTGCTGGTCGCCATTTTCGGCGAGAAAGACTCGCATGCCGTCTATTACCTCCACCAGCAAGGCGTGACGCGCCTTGATGTAGTGAATTTTATTGCGCACGGCATTAAAAAAAGCGATCCGCCCGAGCCGACCAAGGCCGGCGAGAGCGCAGCCGAAAATGAAGAGGGCACCGAGAAGAACGAGAAAGCCTCGCCGCTGGAGCAATTCACCGTCAACCTCAACCAGCTCGCCAAAGAAGGCAAGATCGACCCCTTGATCGGCCGCCAGTACGAGGTCGAGCGCGTGATTCAAATCCTTTGCCGTCGCCGCAAGAACAATCCGCTTCTGGTGGGTGAAGCGGGCGTGGGTAAAACCGCGATCGCCGAGGGCCTGGCCTGGCGCATCACGC
>JANLYY010000274.1:0-24922 GCA_031365885.1 Polaromonas sp.
CAGCCTGATCAGGCGGCACATCACCAGGATTGGGCATGGCGGTATCTGATTCGTCGTTGGTATCGTCCGAGCCGTCGTCCGGTTTGCCTTCAGCCTTGCGCTTGAGCTTGTCTTCCTTCTTGCGCTTTTTAGCTAGCTCTTTCTGGCGCTTTTCGTATCCGTAATTGGGAGTTGCCACTGCGTGCTTTCTTAAATAGGTAAGCCCAACTGTAATGCATCGCCATGCCTGCAAAAACCGTCGCCGTCAGAGCGTCGTCAATGCCTGGCTGATATCCGCCTGCAGATCTTCAACCGCTTCGAGCCCGATTGAAAACCGGACCAGCCCGCCCGCATGCAGCCAGCCATTTGGGCGTATCGACGGCATGTCATACGGCACGCAAAGACTGAGCGGCCCGGCCCAGCTGTAACCGAGTTTGAAGAGCTTCAGGCTGTTGCAGAAGATATCGATCTGCGCCTGACTGATTTCGTGATTGAAGACGGCGCTGAGCAGGCACGCGGCCGCGTTGCAGTCGCGCTTCCACACCTCGTGGCCGGGTGAGCCGGGCAAGGCCGGGTGCAGCACGGCCGCGATCTGCGGCTGGCCTTGCAGCCACGTTGCCAGCAGGCGGGCGGCGGCGTCTTGCGCGGCATAGCGCAGCGCCATCGATGGCAGACTGCGAAGCACCAGCTCGCAGTCGTTGCCGCTGACACCGTAGCCGACGCGCATGTGGCACAAGTGAACCAGCTGGTGCAGCGCGTCGTTGTTGGTGACAACCGAGCCCATCAGCACGTCACCGCCGCCGCTGGGATATTTGGTCAGCGCCTGAATTGATACATCGACACCCAAATCGAATGCATTGAACGCGAGGCCGGCGCCCCAGGTGTTGTCGAGCGCGACGACGATGCCGTGCTCGCGCGCGATCGCGATCAGCGCCGTGAGGTCGGGGAACTCCATGGTCACCGAGCCGGGCGCCTCGATCCAGATCAGCCTGGTCGCCGGCGTGATCGCCGCGGCGAGCGTCGCCGGCGCCATCGGGTCGTAAAACCGGTGAGAGATCCCCCATGCGGCGAGCTCATTTTGCGCAAAGGTCTTGTTCGGCCCATAGGCGTTGTCGGGTATCAGCAGCTCGTCACCCGCCTTCAAAAAAGCCATGTCAACCAGCACCACCGCAGCCAGCCCGCTAGGGACCAGCGTGCAGAACTTGCCGCCTTCAAGCGTGGCGATGCGCTCTTCCAGCGTGAAGGTAGTCGGCGTGCCGTGAAGACCGTAGGTGTAGCCCGTCTTGTGCTTCCAGTCACGGCTGCGAAGCGCCGCAACGCTGGGAAAGATGATGGTCGAAGCTTTGTGGACGCCGGGTTGAACAGCGTCAAAACCGGCGGGCGGCTGGTAGGGGTGGTGAATCAGCTGCGTGGACTTGGAGGGAATTTCACTCATGAGTCCATGTTAACAACTGGTCGCGCGCGGCGCATGGCCATGGCGCACGACGATTAGGAGCGGAAGCGATGCGCAGCGAACGACGGGAGCCCGAACTGCAAGCAGGGGCCGCAGGACTGGCTTTGCCGGGCCGCGAGACGCGGCCCTTCTGAGTGCCGTCCAAGCCTGCATTGCAGGCTCGGAGCCGCAGCACACAGCCCCCTCGGGGGGCAGGAAGCTACGCGAAGCGAGCGACCGTGGGGGTCATATCCTCCACTTCGCCATCAACTGCGCCGGCGACTGTGCGTCGTAACCTTCGAAGGGTTGGTGGATCCACGGGTTAGTAGGCAGGCTCTCAACCGAATAATCAGCCTGAAAAGTCGATACGCCCTTGGTCCAGATGACGGCGCTGCGCAGCTCGGTAATCGGTTTGTAGTTATTGCGCAGCTGTTCGATCACCGCGTTGAGCGTTTTGCCTGAATCGGCCAGGTCATCAACCAGCAGCACCTTGCCGGCTATTTCGCCCTTGGGCGTGGTGATGAAACGGGCGATGTCCAGGTTGCCCTGGGTGGTGCCGGAATCAGCGCGGTAGGAGCTGGTCGACATGATGGCCAGCGGCTTGTCGAAGATGCGCGAGAGAATGTCGCCGGGCCGCATGCCGCCACGCGCCAGGCACAAAATCGTGTCGAACTCCCAGCCTGACTGGTGAACCTTGATGGCGAGTTTTTCGATCAGGTTATGGTATTCGTCATAACTGACGTAGAGATGCTTGCCGTCTTCTGTCAACATTGAGTTGCTCCTGATTTTATAGCTTCTTACGCACGTAACACGGGGGCTCCAGGCCTTTTTTACTTCAAATACCGATGTTTTCAGGCGGCGTAGGGGTTACGCAGCAAAATCGTGTGGTCGCGGTCGGGGCTGGTGGAGATCATGTGAATCGGCACGCCGGTAACTTCTTCAATACGGCTGAGGTAACGCTGCGCCGCCAGCGGCAGTTTGTCGTATTGGGTGACACCGACGGTGGTCTGTGTCCAGCCCGGCATGGCTTCATAAATCGGCTTGCAGCGGGCGATGTCTTCAGCGCCCATCGGCAAAATATCGGTGATCTGTCCATCGAGCTCGTAGCCGGTACACAGCTTCAATTCATCAATGCCGTCGAGCACGTCAAGCTTGGTGATGCACAGGCCCGTCAGGCCATTGACCTGCGCCGAGCGCTTGAGCAGCGCGGCATCAAACCAGCCGCAGCGGCGGCTGCGCCCGGTGGTGACGCCTTTCTCGGCGCCGACAGTGCTCAGGTGATAACCCACCGTGCCAGGCGTGGCCCAGTCCAGCTCGGTCGGAAAAGGCCCGCCGCCGACGCGCGTGCAATAAGCCTTGGTGATGCCCAGGATGTAATGCAGCATGCCCGGGCCAACGCCCGCGCCAGCCGACGCATTGCCGGCGACGCAATTGCTCGATGTGACAAAGGGATAGGTGCCGTGATCAACATCAAGCAGCGTGCCTTGGGCACCTTCGAACAGCAAATTGGCACCAGCGCGGTGCGCGTCGTTGAGCTCGCGCGACACATCGGCCATCATCGGCTTGAGCAGTTCGGCATGCCGCATGGCTTCGTCAAACACGGTATCAAAGTCAATCGCCGTGGCATTGAGGAAACCCGTCAGCACGAAGTTGTGCAGCTCCAACAGCGAACGCAGTTTGGCGGCAAAACGATCCGGGTATTTCAGGTCTTGCACCCGCAGCGCGCGACGGGCAATTTTGTCTTCGTAAGCCGGGCCAATGCCGCGGCCGGTGGTGCCGATCTTTTCAGTGCCGCCGCTTTCGCGCAGCGTTTCGCGCGCAATGTCGAGCGCGGCGTGAAACGGCAAAATCAGCGGGCAGGCTTCGCTGATGCGCAGCCGGGATCGCACTTCGACGCCGGCTTTTTCCAGCCCCTCGATTTCTTCAAACAGTTTGGCCGCCGACAGCACCACGCCGTTGCCGATATAGCACTTCACGCCGGCGCGCATGATGCCGCTGGGGATCAGGTGCAGCGCGGTCTTCACGCCGTTGATCACCAGCGTGTGACCCGCGTTGTGGCCACCCTGAAAGCGCACCACGCCCTGTGACATGCCGGTCAGCCAGTCGACGAGCTTGCCTTTGCCTTCGTCGCCCCATTGGGTGCCGACGACGACGACGTTGCGACCGGCAGCCGGGGATTGTGGGTTAGTCATCTTCTATCTTCTGGTTAGGGGTTCTGGGAGGGCGTGTGGACAGGCCCATCCGCACGCAAACTCTGCGTCAACGTTGTCATGTCGCTTGCTGAAGCGAGCGCACGACCCATTGACCGGCTGCGTCGACAAGCTCCCGGTCGCAGTCGAATTCATTGACTTCATGTTCGTGGCCGGGCAACACGCACACGACTGTTTCGCCATCGACGCGTAGCCGCGCAATAGCAGCGCGCAGCGAAGCACCTTCGTCCCAAGGCGCGCGGATGGCCGCCTTCAGCGAGCGGGGCGGCAACACGCCGACCAGTTCCTTCAGATCAAGACTGAAACCGACCGCCGGACGATTGCGCCCAAACACGGCGCCGACTTCGTCATAGCGGCCGCCACGGGCCAGCTCGTCACCGTGGCCGTAGATGGCAAAGCGCGTGCCGCTGTAATAGGCGTAGCCGCGCAGATCAGCCAGGTCGAAACTGACCTTTACATCACCGCCTTCGCGCTGCACATGGGTTGCCAGCCACTTCAGATTTTGTAGCGCCTCGCGCACGCCCGGCAAGGGCGGGAGCACTGTTTCTGCCTCAACCAGCACGTTTTCGTCGCCATACAGCTGCACCAGAGATTTCAGCCCTTCGCGTGACGCGGACGACATGCCGCCATTCAGGCTGGCCATCAGGCTGTCGAGTTCGCTGGCATCTTTGGAGGCAAGCGCGGTGTGTATCATAGCCAGCGTTCTGGCCGGAATGACGGCGCCGGCCAACAGGCTGCCCACGATACGCACGTCGGCCATATCGACGCTCAGTGGCCCGACACCGGCGGCACGCAAACCTTCGATGGCCAACAGCTGGGCTTCGAGATCGGCTTCCAGCCCGGCATGGCCATAAATTTCGGCGCCGAACTGCAGTGGCTCGCGGGTGGCCAGCGGGCGCTCAGCGCGGGTGTGCAGCACTGGGCCGCAGTAGCAAAGCCGGGCCACGCCCTGACGGTTGAGCAGATGCGCGTCAATGCGGGCGACCTGGGGCGTGGTGTCAGCACGCAGCCCGAGCGTGCGGCCCGACAGCTGGTCAACCAGCTTGAAAGTCTGCAGATCCAGCGCTTCGCCGGTGCCGGTCAACAGCGATTCAAGATGCTCCAGCAGCGGCGGCATGACCAGCTCGTAACCATAGCTGCGGGCAGTGTCCAGAAACAGGCGGCGCAGCTCTTCAATATGGCGCGCCTCTGAGGGCAGGACATCGGCAATTTGATCGGGCAATTGCCATGATGACGACCAGGCGGGCATTGTTATTTTCGTGGGGCTGTTAAAACAGCGATTTTACCGGGCCTGAGGGGGGATTCTGGCCGGGCTGCGACAGACCTGCAGGTATTTCCGAAGAACTGGCGCGAATGCGCGTGGATCAATTTTGGCGCAATCAACGCCGGGGCGACTGATTTGCACTACATCAGCAACGCTAGGGCGACCAGGCCGAGGACGATGCTGCAAAGCCCAAAAAACCGGATCTGCCCATCGCTCAGGGTGAGCAATTGCTGGAACGCAGACCGCCACCGTTGGGGGGAAATAAAGGGCAGAAGCCCTTCGATGACGAGCACGATGGCCAGTGCCTGCCAAATGCTGTCGCCGCTCACTTCGCGCCTACCTCCTGCTATCGACGTGGGAGCGCTGGAGTGGTGCCATTACCGGCAGCTGCGCCACTTGAGCCGCGCATGGCTTTGAAGAAGTCGGACGACGGATCGAGCACCATCACATCAGATTTTTTATTGAAGCTCGCCTTGTAGGCGTCAAGGCTGCGGTAGAACTGCGCGAACTGCGCGTCACGCCCATAGGCCTCACCGTAAATACGAGCGGCTTCGGCATCGCCCTCGCCTTTGACCTTTTGGGCATCGCGGTAGGCATTGGCAATCGTCACTTCACGCTGGCGATCCGCATCAGCGCGGATTTTTTCGCTTTCAGCTGCACCGGTCGAGCGCAACTCATTGGCCACGCGCTTGCGCTCGGCCTCCATGCGGCGGTAAACCGATTCGGTGATGGCCTCGGTGTAGTCAACCCGCGTAATGCGCACATCCAGCACGTCAATCCCCCAAGGATTGGTGGCCCCCCTGACCTGCTCAAGCACTTCGGACTTGACAGCAGCCATCAGGGATTCGCGCTGTGTGGACAGCAATTCCTTGACAGTGCGCCGGTTGATTTCCTGGTTGAACGCATTGCGTACGACGCCGCTGAGCCGATTGGCGCCGGTGGCCTCGTCACGGCCGACACTGCGGATGTATTGGGTCGGTTCAATGATGCGCCAGCGCACATACCAGTCAATGACGACCGGCTGCTTTTCAGCGGTTAACACCGCGCCGGTGTCTGTGCTCTCCAGAGTCAGCAGGCGTTTGTCGATGTAAGACACATTCTGGAAAGGCGGCGGCAGTTTGACATGCAAGCCGGGCTCGGTGATCACTTCCTTGATCTGCCCAAGGGCATACACCACACCAAACTGGCGCTGGTCGACCACAAACAAGGTGGAGCTGAGCAAGGCCAGCAACACCAGCAAGGACGAAACGATAAATCCGACTCTGTTCACTTTGTTATTCCTATGCTTTTGTCGATATGTCGGCTTGCTTATCGCGTCTCGCGTTCGCGGGTACGCGAGCTGTCACGGGCGCGCGGGTCAACCGGCGCGGTATGGGCTGGCGCGGTCGGCAAGGTCGGTGGCAGCGATGCGCTGCTGCCGGGAAGCATGCTGTCGATGGCGCTGGTCGAGCTGTTACCCGAACTGCCGGCGCCAGTCGCCTGCATGATCTTGTCGAGCGGAAGATATAGCAGGTTGGAACCCTGACGCGATTCCACCATCACTTTGGTGACGTTGGAATAGACCTGCTGCATGGCATCAATGTACATCCGGTCGCGGGTGACCTGGGGCGCCTTTTGATATTCGCCAAGTACCGAACGGAAGCGCTGCGAATCACCTTCGGCCTGGGCGACGATACGCGCCTTGTAGGCGTCAGCTTCTTCTTTCAGGCGCGAGGCAGAACCCACAGCCCGTGGAATGACGTCATTGGCATAAGCCTGGCCTTCGTTCTTGGCGCGTTCGCGCTCCTGGCCGGCTTTGTTCACGTCGTCAAACGCGGCCTGCACCTGGTCAGGCGCGCGCACGCCACCCTGCTGCATGTTGATGGCGACAATTTCGATGCCGATTTTGTAGCGATCCAGTATCGACTGAGCCAGCACGCGGATGCGGGGCGCAATCTGCTCGCGTTCCTCACCGAGCGCGGCGTTCAGGCGCATCTTGCCGACGACTTCGCGTACGGCAGTTTCAGCCGCCTGCACCACCGCAGCCGTCGGATCCTTGGTTTCAAAAAGATAGGCGCGCGCATCGCTTAACCGGTATTGCACCGAAAACTTCACATCTAGAATGTTTTCGTCTTCGGTGAGCATGGCTGAATCACGCAGGCCGGTGGCCTTGATGATGGTGTCTCTACCCACATCGACCGAGCGAATCTGGGTGACCACCACAACCTCGTGGCGCTGCACTGGGTACGGCAAACGCCAATTAAAGCCCGCACCGACGGTTGAGTTGTACTTGCCAAACTGGGTGATGACGGCTTGCTGGCCCTCTTGAACAATAAAAAAGCCGGTACCAAGCCAGATCAACACAGCAACCGCTGCAATCAGGCCAGCGCCTATGCCCGCACTTTTCATGTCGGGCTGAAAGCTTCCGCCGCCGCCGTTATTACCACCGCCCAAACCACCCCGTTTCGGCCCACCTTTGGCACCGCCGAAAAGGCCGCCCAGTTTGCGGTTGAAGTCGCGCCAGAGTTCATCCAAATCGGGTGGCCCCTGATTCGGGCCTTTGCCTTGGGATTTGGGTTGCCTGGAGGCCGGCCGATCATCGGCGTTGGCTTCAGGCTTGTTTTCTTCGGGTGCCGATTTGTCTTCATCTCGGCCCCATCGTGGGTCGTTCAGATTGAACATGCCACGCACGCCCTGACGCAGGCGCCCAGGGAAGGTAACAAACATCTGGAACGCGGGATTCAATTTCATAAGGTCAAGCTCTTTTTTTCAGACACCGATATTGTGCCTAATGAAGTTCGCGGTTCAGGCGGCCTGCTCTAATGCCCCGGAAATTTCTGGCGTGGCGGGCAGGCTGGCATGCACTGCCAACAATTCACGCAGCACGCCGATGCCTTCGCCAGTCCGGGCACTGACAAATACCCGCTCCACACTTTGCGTGGCGCCGTCGAAGGCGTCCTTTAAAGCGAACATGTCGTGCAGATGCAGAGGCAGACAAGTTTTTTCAATGGTGTCGAGCTTGTTAAAAACCAGCAGCTGCGGAACTTCAGCTGCGCCAATTTCGGCCAGCACGCGCTGGACCTGCTCTATCTGCTCCAGATAGTCTGGATTCCCGCCGTCCACCACATGCAGGAGCAAATCGGCGTCTGCAGCTTCCTGGAGCGTTGCCGCAAAGGCATCAATTAGCCCATGCGGCAGGTCCCGAATGAAGCCAACCGTGTCTGACAGTGAAGCCGGGCGAGCGCCCTGACCCAGATAAAGTTGCCGCGTCGTTGTGTCGAGCGTGGCGAAAAGTTTGTCTGCGGCATAAGCCTGCGCCTTGACAAGTGCATTGAACAGCGTCGATTTACCGGCGTTGGTGTAACCGACCAGAGAAATGGTGAAAGAATTACGCCGTTCGCGCTGCTTGCGCTGGGTTTGCCGTTGTTTCTTGACTTTGACCAAGCGTTCTTTGGTGCGCTTGATCGCATCACTGATCATGCGTTTGTCGAGCTCGATCTGCTTTTCACCGGGGCCGCCCCGAACGCCTGCGCCGCCAGTTTGCCGCTCGAGGTGAGACCAGCGTCGCACCAGCCGGGTCGACTGGTATTGAAGCCGGGCCAGCTCTACCTGCAGCTTGCCCTCATGGCTTTTCGCGCGCTGCGCGAAGATCTCAAGAATCAATAACGTGCGGTCATTGACTGGCAGCTCCAGATAGCGCTCCAAATTGCGCTGCTGAGCCGGACTCAGGCTTTGGTCAAAAATGATCTCAGTAGCGCCCGTGCCCTGCGCCATCATTTTGATTTCATCGGCCTTGCCTTTTCCGACAAACAAGGCAGCGTCAGGTGTTTTCCGATTGCAGGTGATTCGCGCCACAGCGTTCAAGCCAGCGGTTTGGGCCAGCAAACCTAGCTCTTCGAGACCGATATCGAAATTTGGCAAACCAAGATTGACCCCTACCAGCAGAGCCAGCGGGGGCATCTTTACCAAGTCGTTGTACGAACTCAGCTGGATGGGCTTTCTTCGGCGTCGCTGGCGGAAAAATTAACCGCCCTGCCCGGCACGATGGTAGAGATGGCGTGTTTGTAAACCATCTGTGTCACCGTGTTTCGCAGCAAGACCACATATTGATCGAAGGATTCGATCTGGCCCTGCAATTTGATACCGTTGACGAGATAAATCGAAACAGGCACATGCTCGCGACGCAAGGTGTTGAGAAATGGGTCCTGCAAAAGCTGACCTTTGTTATTACTCACGATATTTTCCGTGTTCAAGAGTTAATAAGATTTGACGTTAACACAGCAAATCGGGTGGCCTTGTAGTCCTACGACGAATCCTTATCCTTGAAGGGGTTCTGCTGGCTTTTCATCTGAATACGCATTGGCGTGCCGACCAGATCGAACTCTTTGCGAAAGCGTCCTTCAAGGTAGCGCTTATAGGCTTCGGTGACGTGGTCCAGCGAATTGCCATGCACGATGATGATGGGCGGGTTCATACCGCCCTGGTGGGCGTAACGCAGCTTGGGACGGAAGACGCCGGATCGCTGCGGCTGCTGGAACTGTACCGCTTCAAGCAGCAACCGTGTCAGCACCGGCGTCGACATTTTGCGGTTGGCCGAGGCATGCGCCTGAATAATGGACTTCCATACCGGCGCCAAACCCTGGCGCTTGATGGCGGAAATGTTGTGGATCGAGGCGAACTTGAGGAATCCCAGACGGGTTTCAACCGACCGCGCCAGTTGCTCGCGCTGGTACGAATCAACCGCGTCCCATTTGTTGATGGCCAGCACCACGGCACGACCGCTTTCCAGGATGTACCCGGCAATGTGCGCGTCCTGGTCGGTCACACCCTGCGTGGCATCGAGCAGCAACAGCACGACGTTGGAATTTTCAATCGCCTGCAAGGTCTTGACAACAGAAAACTTTTCAATCGCCTCAAACACCTTGCCCTTGCGACGCAAACCGGCGGTGTCGATCAGCTCAAATTTCTGACCGGCGCGCTCGAACGGCACGGAAATCGCGTCGCGCGTGGTACCGGGCAAATCAAACGCCACCAAGCGCTCCTCGCCCAGCCAGGTGTTGATCAGTGTCGATTTGCCGACGTTAGGGCGCCCCGCCACGGCAAGCCGGATGATTGATGGATCTTGCGGTTCTGGATCCTCCTCTGGATCAAGCAGATGAAGCGGCGCCAGTGCCATGTCCACCAGCGAGCGCATGCCCTGCCCGTGCGCAGCAGAAATCGGCAGCACTTCACCCAGACCGAGCTCGAAAAACTCGGCCAGTTGCACGCCTTCGGTCATGCCCTCGGCCTTGTTCGCAGCCAGCACGGTTGGCTTGCCAAGCTTGCGCAGGTAATTGGCAATGTCGTGATCTTGCGCGTTGATGCCGGCGCGGCCATCGACCACAAAAATCACCACATCAGCTTCGGCCACTGCCTGACGCGTTTGCTTGGCCATTTCCTTATAGATACCCGCGACGGCGTCGGGCTCGAAGCCGCCGGTGTCGATCACGATGTAGTCATGGCTTCCGAGCGTGCCGTTGCCATAGTGACGGTCACGCGTCAGACCGGCGAAATCGGCCACGATCGCATCCCGCGTCTTGGTCAGCCGGTTAAAAATAGTCGACTTGCCTACATTTGGGCGGCCAACCAGCGCAATCACAGGTTTCATCTAACGGGCTCTCGGGAAACTCGAATCACTCAGGCTGAAAGCCGTAAATGCCGCCATTTTGGGTCACGACAACCAGCGTGCTGCCGACCAGCACCGGCGCCGCCGCGATGGCCGAGCCGTCGGTGGGAAGCCGATTCAGCAGCGAGCCATCGTCGCGGGAAAGCAGGTGTACAAAGCCCGCCAGATCACCGACCACCACCGAGCGCCCCGCGACCAGCGGCGCGGTAAGGTTGCGGTAACGCAGGCGCTCGACAGACCAGACCCGCTCGCCATCAGCACGCTTCCAGGCGATCACCGTGCCATCGGCTTCGGTGCCGAAGAGCAGGCGATCGTCGCCAGCGATGCCTTGAACGCCATTGGCTGGCTTGGTCCAGATCAGGCTTCCGCGCGCCGCGTTGACGCAGCCGATGCTGGCCTGGAACGCTCTGGCGCAAACGTTGTCGCCGTCGCGGCTGACGCGGCCGACCAGATCGACCAGGCGTTCGACGTCGTTGATGCCGCGAGGTGACGCAATCGGCACTTCCCAGCGGACGCTGCCGTTAGCCGGATTCAGCCCGGCCAGTCGACCCGCCAGACCGACCACCAGTGTGTCGCCCACAGCCAGCATGACGCCAGACTGGCTGAGTACCAGCGGCTCCGTCGGGCGCTGCTGGAACCATAGTTTTCGGCCAGTCTGGCCGTCAAACGCATTGACCGAGCGATCAGCCGCCAGCACAAAAACCCGGCCGCCCGCGACAAAGGGCGCGGTAAAGGCTTGCGCTGCGAGCTTTTGGCGCCAGACTTCGCGGCCGTCCTGCAGCGCCACCACGTCGTTGTCGCGCGTGACGACAACGGCCAGTTTGCCGTCACTGCCGACGCCAGCAGCGATGGGCGTCTTCAAGGAAGTTCGCCAGATGTCCCGACCGCTTTGGGCATCAAGCATCGCCACGGTGCCGTCCCCACCCGCAAGCGCCACGGTTGCGCCAGACACACTGATCTGCAGCGGAAAGTCAACCTTGCCGATGCGGGCATTCCAGCTTTGCCGGGCTGACACCAAAGCCGTCACCGGCTGTAGTTCGGTCGGCTTCGGCTTGCCAGCGCCACCGAAGCAACCACTTAGCAACGCTATAAGAATAATAGCTGCTTGCGCACGTAATACGTGGGCTAGAGGCCTAAAACGCTGGAAAATCATGGGTTGACCCCGCTGGCAGGCGCTGCACCGGCGGCGGCGGTTTTATCTCCGCTGAGGTCAACGCCCAGCGCATTGAGTTTGACCTCGACAAGGCGACGATACTCGACGCGTTCGTTCAGTTCCTTAAAGGCCTTTTGGTATTCAGCCTTCGCTTCGCTTTTCTTTCCCTGGGCCGAGAAGATGTCGCCACGGCGATCATCAGCCAGCGCCGCAAAGTCTTTCGGAAACGGGCCAGAGAGTTGCTGCAAAGCCTCGTCATAGGACTTCTTTTCCAGCAGCAGCCCGGCCAGCCGTAGTTTGGCAATGGCCTTGTAACCCTCATCCGACGCATTGTTCGCCACGCCGGTCAGGGCGGCGCGGGCTGCATCGGGGTTTCCTTTGTCATAAAGCGCCTTGGCACCCAGCAGTCCGGCCTGCTGCGCATACAGCGTGCTGCCAAAACGGTCTTTCATGTCGGCCAGCGAACGCTCGATTTTGGTGCTGTCGCCCGCTTGAATGGCGCGTTCGACCTCGTCGTACATCACCGAGGCCTGCGCTGCCTGGCTGCGCTGCCAGTACTGGTAGCCATTCCAGGCGGCGAAAGCACCTAGAACGACAATCAATACCCAGGTAATCATGTTGCCGAAACGCTTCCAGAAATGCTTGAGTTCATCAAGTTGTTCCTGCTCTTCCAGATCGAGATGTTTTGCCATGAGAGTGTGTGTTTTGCCGGTTAACGGCAGAGATGGGGTTGCGGTGATTGTAGAGGGCCAGATCGGGGCGGCCGCTGAACAAACTTAGCGTTTGAGGCTGGCGCTCCAGGTGCTCACGTCGTCGAGCGGCTGAAGAACCTGTTCCTGCCCGCCAACATCGACACCACCGACCTGAAGCCGGAGCGGTTTGACAGCAACGCTGCCGCTTGCCAGTTCGGTGCTGCCAAAAACCAGGGCAAATCTGGCACCGCTGGCATCGGCCCGCTTGAATTGCGATTTCATGCTGCCCATGCCTTGCGCACCGCCGGCGTTCATCTGGACGTTGACGCCCGCTGCGCGCAGCGCCTGCACGGCTCTGAAAGCCAGCGGCAACGAGGCGGCATTGGGGACCACAGCAAACGCGTCGGGCACCCGCACGGGCGGCACCTGGCCCAGCTCGGCCACCAGATCCAGCACGCGTTCGATTCCCAAGGCCCAGCCGACGGCGGGCGCGGGCTTGCCACCGCTTTGCTCGATCAGGTAGTCATAGCGGCCGCCAGCGCAGATCGTTCCCTGCGCGCCCAGACGATCAGTCACAAACTCGAACACCGTGAGGTTGTAGTAATCCAGCCCGCGTACCAGACGGGGATTGAGAGTCCACGAGACGTTGTTGGCGTCAAGAATCGCCGTTAGTCCGTTCAGATGCGCAAGCGACTCGGCACCGAGCAAATCAATCAGGCGCGGCGCGCTTTCCACTACCGCTTTCATCGCCGGGTTTTTGGTGTCGAGAATGCGCAGCGGGTTGCTGTGCAGCCGACGGCGCGCCTCATCGTCGAGCGCATCTTGGTACTGCTCGAAGTGGGCAATCAATAGCGCGCGATGGCGGGCACGCTCTTCCGGCTGGCCCAGGCTGTTGATCTCCAGGCGCCAATCATTCAAGCCCAGCTCTTGCCAGAGAGAAGCCGCCAGCAGGATCAGCTCGGCATCAACGTCTGGCCCGGAAAAACCAAGCGCTTCGGCGCCAATCTGGTGAAACTGCCGGAAGCGGCCCCGCTGCGGGCGTTCGCGGCGAAACATCGGCCCCATGTAATACAGCCGCTTGCCGCCGTCGTACAGAAGGTTATGTTCGATCGTTGCCCGAACCACACTCGCCGTGTTTTCCGGCCGCAGGCTGAGCTGGTCGTAGTCGCCGTTTTTGTCAGGCCGGTCATCGAAGGAATACATCTCTTTTTCGACGATGTCAGTCACTTCCCCAATGCCCCGCACGAACAGCGCGGTGTGCTCCAGGATCGGCGTACGAACGTTGCGGTACGCGTATCGGTCCATCAGTTGCCGGACTTTGCCTTCCAGCCATTCCCAGCGCGCCGACTCTGGCGGAAGAATGTCGTTCATGCCTTTGACAGCGAGCAGCTTCTGGTTTTTGGCCACGGCTAATTTCGCCAGCGGACCGGCAGTTACTTTTTCAACCATGGGATTCAGGCAGTTTCGGCAGCACGCTGGGTGCCGAAACGTTTCTCAATGTAGCTTTCGACAATGACCTGAAACTCGCTGGCGATGTTGTCGCCGCGCAGAGTCAGTCGTTTTTGGCCATCGATGAATACCGGCGCTGCGGGCGCCTCACCTGAGCCTGGCAGGCTGATTCCGATGTCGGCATGCTTGCTTTCACCGGGGCCATTGACGATGCAACCCATCACGGCCACGCGCAGCTCTTCCACGCCCGGATACTGCTTGCGCCAGACCGGCATTTGCGCCCGAAGAAAATCGTCGATCTGTTTGGCCAACTCCTGAAAAGTCGTGCTGGTGGTTCGGCCACAGCCCGGGCAGGCGGTCACACTGGGTACGAAGCTGCGAAGGCCCAAGGCCTGCAAAATTTCGGCAGCAATCAGCACTTCCTGCGTGCGCGCTTCGCCGGGCTGGGGCGTCAGCGACACGCGTATCGTGTCGCCAACACCTTCCTGCAGCAGGATTGACAGCGCAGTCGCTGACGCGACCGTGCCTTTGGTTGCCATGCCAGCTTCCGTCAGGCCCAGATGCAGTGCGTAGTCGCATCGTTTGGCGAGTTCGCGATACACGGAAATCAGATCCTGCACACCGCTGACCTTGCACGACAGGATGATCTGGTTGTGCCGCATGCCCATTTCTTCGGCCAGGCGGGCTGAATCGAGGGCCGACGTGATCAAAGCGTCATACATGACCTGCTTGGCGTCCCAGGGCGTCGCGCGCACGCTGTTTGTGTCCATCAGGTCGGCGAGCAACTCCTGGTCAAGGCTGCCCCAGTTAACGCCGATGCGAACCGGCTTGTTCCAGCGCATGGCCACGTCGATCATCTGGCCAAACTGCCTGTCGTGCTTGTCGCCCTTGCCCACGTTGCCAGGGTTGATGCGGTATTTGGACAGCGTCTCGGCGCAGGCCGGGTAGTCGGTGAGCAGGCGGTGCCCGTTGTAGTGAAAATCTCCTATCAAAGGCACATCAATGCCCATCCGGTCGAGTTGCTCTCGAACGTAAGGCACAGCCTGGGCCGCCTCCGGCGTGTTGACGGTAATTCGCACCATTTCAGACCCGGCAATGGCGAGCTCTTTCACCTGAATCGCCGTACCGATAGCGTCGACGGTATCGGTATTGGTCATCGATTGAATCCGCACCGGCGCGTTGCCACCCACCGTGACAACCCGTGAACCCCAGGCCACATCTACCTGCGTAGAGCGCCTGGCCGCCGGAAAAGCGGAAGAAATCGGAAGACAGGGCTGCACTACTTCACCTCGAATCGGGCCACATTGTCGCGCGACAGCGGCAGCAGGTTAAGGGGCTTTCCGCGCACTTCGACCTGCGTCGTATCCGCGCGGCCAACGACGGCAGCCATCGGCAACGCGCCCGTCGCACCCACCACGTCGCCCGCGACAAGCGTTCGGCGGAGTACGACGGTCCCCCTGGCATCGGTGACCTCTACCCAAGACTGACCTTGGGCGCTAAAGGTCACGATGCCACTGGTCGCTGCGACAGTCGCGGTGGCCGGAACGGACTGGCTATTTTGCATGTTCGCGGTTTTTTCTGCGTTATTGCCAAGCGCGGACGACGGAACCTTTAAAGCTGGCGCAGCAGGCACCGAAAAGACCGAAGGCAAACCTTGCGACTGGCTGTTGCCTTCGACTGATCCCTCGCCGATAGCTGCAGTTTGCCGGCCCGCATCAGGTGTGCTCGGGCCGGTCAACTCAAGAATCAGCGGCGGCTCGACGGGCGCGGCCTGCGTGTCGCTGCGGCCAGCCAGCCGGGTTGCGACATCCTTCAGGGCAGGCCAGAACACCAATGCCAGCGTGCCGGCGATCAGCAATCCGCCAGCCAATACTGCCGGCCGGCTCCTTAGAGACAGAAACGGGAAACCGGAACGCTCGCCACCGGATCGAAAAGGGGTCGGAGTCCGCTGGATGTGACGCTTCAGGTGTGCGGCACCGCCCTGTGGCAGCCGGGCAAGAACCGGCGCCGGATCGACCTTCAGACTGCGGCAAACGCTGGCCGCCAGCGCGCGCGCGAAAGTAACGTCCAGCAACAAATCCGTCCGGTCCTGCTCCAGCGCCTCCAGCTTTTTCACAGGCACCTTTAACGATACTGCCAGCGCCGCAATGTGCAAACCAGCCGCTTCCCGGGCAGCTCGAAGCAGTGTGCCTGCCGACGGCTGGTCATCGGTTTCGTCCGCGCCGTCCCCAAACTCCGAAGCGCCGGTGCTGACGCCTGTTGCATAGCGAAACTCACTCATTGAAAGCTCCTCTGTCATACAAGGCCGCCTGAGGAGATTGCGCAAATCGCTTTTTGAGTTGGTCGCCCAGTTGTAGAGCGGTCTCCCGATTGTTCATTTTTCTTTCCGTCTTGATGCCGAGCCAAAGAGTTTCCGCATTCGCCAAATCGCTGTTGTTCAGGCGCCGAATATAAAACTGGGCGCGCGAAAGCTCATTTCTTTCGTACAGCAGGCTTGCCAGGTTATAGCCCGTCACGGGGTTTCCGGCGTCAAGCTCATAAGCCTGCATCAGGCTTTTCTCGGCTTCCGCCTTCTGCCCGGCCCGAACCTGGCAAACGCCCTGCGTCATCATGGTCTTGGCTTTGCCGGAGTAGGTCGGATTCCCTGCGGCCTGGGCAAACATTTTGAACGACTCGTCGTACCTAGCCTGCTGGCACAACAACCAGCCGTAGTTGTGGGCAACATCTGCGTCACGCGGATTCAGAGCCAGCGCGCGCCGAAAACTGTCTTCAGCAAGCGGGATGTTGTTCAGGCGCATATACACCAGCCCGCGCAGGTTGTGGGCATCAACAAAAGTCGGATCGGTCACCAGAGACTGCTTGATTTCATCAAGCGCCACGTTGGTTTGACCCTGCTCAAAATAACCGGCCGCCAGCTCAAGCCGCAGGCGTGCGCGTCTTCGTACATCGGGCTCATCCGACTCAGTGACGACATCATTGCGAGCCACCGCGGACCCACCAGCACTCGGCGTGTTGGCGCAACCTGCAATCGCAACAACGCCGACGCAGAGAAACACCCACCACAGGCCAGCGATAAGCTTCATACATTCATTTCCCTGGCGATAACCACCTTGATGCCGCCGAGCATAACCTGACGCTGTGCCGCCATACGCTGATCAACGCCGGTGCGGTCCCGCACATCGCCGGCAAGTTGCCCGCAGGCGGCGTCAATATCTTCGCCACGAGTTTTCCTGACGGTTGTCACGATGCCGGCGTCCAGCAAAATTTTTGCGAACTTTGAGACCTGCGCCATGTCCGAGCGTTTGAGACCCGACGCCGGGAACGGATTGAAAGGGATCAGATTGAATTTACAGGACAGGCCGCGCGCTCCATGGACCTTCATCAATGACACCAGCGCGTGCGCATGCGCCGCCTGGTCATTGACGCCGTCGAGCATGCAGTATTCAAGGGTAATGAAATCGCGCGGAGCTGCGCTCTGGTAACGCGTGCAGGCTTCTAGCAACTCGGCAATCGGATACTTTTTATTCAGCGGAACCAGGTTGTCACGCAGCACATCGTCTGGCGCGTGAAGCGACACAGCAAGCGCCACCGGACAGTCCGCCGCAAGCCGATCAATCATCGGCACGACACCTGATGTCGACACGGTGACCCGGCGGCGCGACAGCCCGTAGGCATGGTCGTCCAGCATGACCTTTAATGCGGGCAGCAGCTGTCCATAATTTTGCAAGGGCTCGCCCATGCCCATCATTACCACATTGGAGACGACGCGGTCTTGCCGACTCAGGTGTTTGCGCAGGAAATGCTCGGCAAACCACAGCTGCGAAACGATTTCGCCAGTATCAAGATTTCTGCTAAACCCCTGGTGACCGGTCGAGCAAAACCGGCAACCGACTGCGCAACCCGCCTGCGATGAAATGCACAACGTACCGCGATCAGATTCGGGAATAAACACCGTTTCGATCACGTCGCCGTTGCCTACATCGAACAGCCACTTGATGGTGCCATCTGCGGATTCGTGTTGCGACACGACGCGAGGCCCCCGCACACCCGCGACGCCGGCCAGTTTTTCGCGCAGGGACTTGGCCAGGTCGGTCATCTGGGCAAAGTCTGTTGCACCTCTTTGATGAATCCAGCGAAAAAGCTGCGTTGCGCGAAAGCGTTTTTCATCCAGCTGCTGACAAAAAGCTGCCAGACCGTCCAGATCAAAATCGAGAAGATTGGTCGTCATCTGCGGATGACGCTTGCTATTGATCCCCGCGCAGGCAACGGCCGAAAGAAGCGGTAGCCAGACGCAGGGGTGCGCATGTTCAGCGGGTGTAAACGTTCATGCCAGGAAAAAAGAACGCGATCTCTTCTTTCGCGGTTTCAGCAGCATCCGAGCCATGAACCGCATTGGCATCGATGCTGTCAGCAAAATCTGCACGAATGGTGCCGGCCGTTGCCTTTTTGGGATCCGTGGCGCCCATCAGGTCACGGTTTTTCAGCACGGCACCCTCGCCTTCCAGTGCCTGAATCATCACCGGGCCGGAGATCATGAAGGAAACCAGATCCTTGAAAAAAGGGCGCTCTTTGTGAACCGCGTAAAAAGCTTCTGCTTCACCTTTGGACAAATGCGCCATCCTGGCGGCTACCACCTTCAGACCGGCGGCCTCAAAGCGAGCATAAATCTGGCCGATGACATTTTTAGCGACAGCGTCGGGCTTGATGATGGAGAGGGTACGTTCGATTGCCATGAAGTTTCCTTGATCTGAATTTTAAGTTTTGAGAGCTGAGCTCAGCCTCTGATTTTAACCGCTGCGCCTGATACCGACTAAAGCCCTTTCTCCAGCGTGATTGTGGTTTGGTCAGCGATTTCCGCCGCCGCCGGAGCCACCACGTCCGCCGCTGCTCAGGTTGCGGCCAGCGCTATAACCCCCGCCGCCGCCCCCAGTGCGACGCTGGCCGGCGCCAGGATTGCCCGTTTCGCCGCCACCGCGACGCTGGCCCTGGTCCTGGCGTTGCCGGGTGAAGGTGTCCGCGCCGATGTAACCAAAGGAGGTCTTCATCGGATCAGGCTGATTGGCAGCTTTGTCACCCCGGTCACCCCGGTCATCTCGTCGTCTGGGTGCTTGCTGCCCCGGGACATTGCCGCCGGGTGGCGCGAATCTGGCGCCTGGCGCGCCGCCAGGGCTGCGGCCACGGCCACTTCCACCATTTGCGCCGTTGCCACCACTGCCGTTACGGCGACCAGCACTTCCATGGCCGGCCCGATTTCCAGCACCATTGCCGCCCGGCGAAAAACCAGCCCGGTCCATTGGCGGCTGAAACTCGTGCGGATCTTCTCCGGATTCTGTTTGCGGCAGGGCCCCGGCATTACCGCCGCCCTGGCCCACATTGCGGCTGCGGGGCCCTCGGGAGCGCTCACCAGAGCGACCGCCAGCCGCGCGGTAAGGGCCATCGCCTTGTCCTGCAGCGCGACCAGCTTGCGCATCGCGAGGATCACTGCGCGCCTCTGATCGGCTCACCGCACTGGTAAGCGCCCAGATGTCGCGTTCATCGAGTTCCACAAACGCACCTCGCTTGAGCCCGCGCGGCAGCAGCATGGCGCCGTAGCGGATGCGAATCAGCCGACTGACAGCGTGACCAACCGCTTCAAACATGCGGCGCACCTCGCGGTTGCGCCCTTCCGAGATCGTGACTCGATACCAGCAGTTGGCACCCTCGCCGCCACCGGCTTCAATCGAGCCAAAAGAAGCCACGCCATCGTCCAGCGTCACGCCCTCAAGCAAACGCTTTTTCTCTTCGGTGCTGAGCGCGCCCAGAACCCTGACGGCGTACTCGCGTTCCAGTCCAAAACGCGGGTGCATCAGCCTGTTGGCCAGCTCTCCCGAGCTGGTCAGAAGCAGCAGGCCTTCGGTGTTCAAGTCCAGCCGACCGACAGACTGCCACTTGCTCTGAAATAATTTGGGCAAACGGCGGAACACCGTCGGCCGGTTTTGAGGGTCGTCATGAGTTACCACCTCGCCGGATGGCTTGTGATAAGCAACCACGCGGGGCGGCGGCGGATCGATACGCACACGTACGGGTTTGCCGTTGACCTTGACGCTATCACCAAACTGGATGCGCTGGCCGATGTGCGCCGGCTCGGCATTGACCGATATGCGGCCTTCGAGGATCAGCTGCTCCATCTCCAGCCGCGAACCCAGGCCAGCCTGGGCCAGAACCTTGTGGAGCTTGGGTGTTTCAGGCAGCGGCGTCAGGACGCGCTTGGGTGGCGGCAACGCAGTGTCGTCTTCGTCGGCATCAAACTGCCCGGTGATCACATCGGCAAAGCGCGTACTGCCGGGCGCTGCCCGTCCGGCGGCGCCAGGCATCGAAGGACGCGCAACTACCTCGCGGCACCCATCCTCGGTCGCTATTAAATCAGCAGCTGTTTGCGCACGTAAATCGGGGGCTAAAGCCGTATTTGACACCTCATCCAGCACTGCAGGAAGTGTCGGTAGCTCTGGCACGGGCGGGTCTTGTTGATTCATAATTTTCATTCACCCAGAAATATCGCGGACGTTCTCGCCTGACGAGTTCGCATGACTATTGACCTCTGATGGGGCGTTTTCATCGTTTGCAGCAGCATCTGACTTTTCCTTCGCTGCGACTTCGGCACTGTCACGCTCAGGCTCTACAGCGCTGGCGCCGAACTCAATCTGCTCAATCATGGAAACCTGCCCAGCCGTGCTGTTCATCGCTGGAAGCTGATCCAGCGACTCAACGCCGAGATCATCCAGAAATTGGCGGGTGGTGGCGAAAAGCGCCGGGCGGCCAACAGTTTCACGGTGCCCAATCACTTCAACCCAGCCCCGGTCTTCCAGTTGTTTGAGGATCATGCTGTTGATCGTCACGCCCCGAATATCTTCCATGTCGCCGCGCGTGACGGGTTGACGATAGGCCACGATGGCCAGAGTTTCCAGCACGGCGCGGCTGTAGCGCGGCGGCTTCTCGGGGTGCAGCCGGTCCAGATACTCACGCATTTCTGGTCGGCTTTGAAAGCGCCAGCCCGAAGCCACATGCACCAGCTCGACTCCGCGCAGCGACCAGTCGTTTTGCAGGTCTTCAAGAAGCATCCTGAGGCTGTCGGTCGTGAGCGCGCCATCAAACAACACACCCAGCTCGCGCAAAGGCAGCGCTTGCTGCGCGCAAATCAGTGCTGTTTCGAGGACGCGCTTGGCATCCGTCGTATTCATGAATTTTCGTTCCGAAAAAAAGCGGGAAGATTGCGGGGAAAGCGAAATCAGGGCGCCGTTGGCGCATCGCAAGTGCAGGCAAGATCTTTGACAGGAGCGCCATATTGCTGGTAGTCCGCGTCGCAGACTACTGGTTTTCATTGTATCGCAGGCCCAAATTCACGAAAGCCCCCTGCAAATCGGCTGGCGGCGGCGATCTGAAGTCCATTGCTTCGCCGCTCGCCGGATGCGCAAACGCCAGTCGCCAGGCATGAAGGCCCTGTCTGCCGAGATCGCCAGCTGGCGCACCACCATAGACATCATCCCCCACCAGCGGATGCCCGATAGAGGCCATGTGAACCCGGATTTGATGGGTTCTGCCGGTGTGAAGTTTGCACTTCACCAAGCAAAAACGCTCGACCGTATCGAGCAGGTAAATGACGGTCTGCGCGGTCTTGCCAGCGGTTTTCTCCAGATCGACCACGGCCATGCGCAGGCGATTGCGCGGATCGCGCCCGACCGGCTGGTCTACCTGCAGCGTTTTTGCACCCGTCCACGCGCCATGACCCAGGGCCAGGTATTCGCGGCTGACCTTACGCGCCGCGATCAGATTGACCAGCTGATCCATGGTTTGGCGCTGCTTTGCCACCACCATCAACCCGCTGGTGTCTTTGTCCAGACGGTGAACGATTCCGGCACGGGGCAAAAAGCTGGCTTGCGGGTCTCGGGCCAGCAGGCCATTAAGCAAGGTTCCACGCCAGTTGCCAGGCGCCGGGTGTACCACCAGCCCGGCCGGCTTGTTGATCACCAACAGCCAGGCGTCTTCAAAGACGATATGCAGCATCATCGCTTCAGGTATAAAAGCCTGACTCTGCGGTGTGGGGCGAAGCTCTATGACAAGCGCATCACCGGCTTTGGTCTTCATCGACGCTTTGACGACCACCACGCCGTTCAGCTGAACCACACCGGCTTCGATCAACTGCTGCAGGTAGCTGCGCGAAAACTCAGGCACCAGGCTGGCAAGCGTGCGATCCAGCCGGCTTCCATGCCACTCAATGGGCACATCGACGCGCCTGATTTCAACCTCTGCGCCGCCATCGCCTTCGCTTTCACCTTCGTCCAGCGCATCGTCCGGCCGCATCGTCTTGGCGGTACCGCCCGATATAATTAATTTACCCAGTTCAGCGTCAGTCATTCAGAAGGTTGGTAGTGATGTTCCTCCATAAATTATCCGTTGTTCCTGCCACTTCACCGCTTGCCGCAGTCGCTGTGGTTTTGTCCTTGTTCCTGTCGGCCTGCTCCACATCACCAGCACCAGACAAAACGGCCGGCTGGAGCCCCAACAAGATTTATTCGGAAGCCAAAGATGAGGCCAGTTCAGGCGCCTACGACAAGGCCATTCCGCTGTACGAAAAACTCGAAGGCCGCGCTGCCGGAACGCCACTTGCGCAGCAGGCGCAGCTGGAAAAAGCGTATGCGCAGTACAAGGGCGGCGAACCAGCCCAGGCACTCTCAACCCTTGACCGCTTCATCAAGCTTCATCCCGCCAGCCCCGCACTGGACTACGCGATGTATCTGAAGGGCCTGGTCAATTTCAATGACAACCTGGGGCTGTTCGGCTTTATTTCGCGGCAGGACTTGTCCGAGCGCGACCAGAAGGCCGCCAAAGAATCCTTTGAGTCTTTTCGCGAGCTGACTACGCGGTTCCCGGAGTCACGCTACGCCGCCGATTCGCGCCTGCGCATGACTTACATTGTCAATTCGCTGGCCCAATCAGAAGTTCATGTCGCCCGCTACTACTATTCTCGTGGTGCCTACATTGCGGCTATCAATCGCGCGCAAAGTGCCATTGCTGATTACCGGGAGGTTCCGGCTGTTGAGGAAGCGACCTACATCCTCTACAAGTCCTACGACGCGTTGGGCATGAATGACTTGCGTGACGATACGCGCCGAATCATGGAAAAGAGCTACCCGAAGAGCCAATACATGGGCGGCGGATTCAGGTCTGGAGACAAGCCCTGGTACGAATTTTGGTGAGTTCGTCCAGCTGATCGGTCAGCTCCTGCTCGGACGCCAGGCGTTTCATAGGCGGCAGGGCTTTCATCAAGCGGCGGCCGTAACCCATAGACACCAGGCGGCTGTCGCAAACCACGAGCACGCCGTAGTCGGTTTCCCGGCGTATCAGGCGCCCGGCGCCCTGCTTCAAAGCCACCGCCGCCTCCGGCAAGAAATAGTCGCTGAATGCACTGCGCCCCTGCGACTCGATTAGCTTGGAGCGCGCCTCCACCAGCGGATCGTTGGGCGGCGGAAAAGGCAGCTTGTCGATGATCACCAGCTGAAGCGAATCGCCGGGAAAGTCAATGCCTTCCCAGAACGACGCCGAAGCTACCAGCACACAGCCTTTTTTCCCGTCGCTGTTGCCGTCCCGGAAGCGCTCAATCAACACCCGCTTCGGCTGCGCGCCCTGAATCAGCACCTCAAGCTCGCCGGACTGCTCGAAAGATTGCTGAAGCGCATCTCCGATTGCGCGCAAGGCCCGCAGCGTGGTCGTCAGCACCATGGTGCGACCTTTCAGTCTGCGCGACCATGCCGCAGCGCACTCGGCTACCCGTGCGGTATGCGAGGGATCACCCGGCTTGGGAAAATCGGGTGGCACATAAACCGCCGCCTGCCGCGCATAGTCAAAGGGGCTGCCCACCTGCAACACAGTGGCCTCGGTCAAGCCGCACGGTTGTGTGAACCAGCTCAATTTTTCGTCGTCGCCTAACGTGGCCGACGTGAATATCCACGATTTGGCAGACTCGGCGCCTTCAACCCGCGGGCCGAGCACGCGGGTCTGCATGGCCTTGGCAATGTCCAGCGGCGATTCCACCAGGCGCAATTGGGTACCCACGTCCACCCACCGCACGCAACCGGGCTGGCAGGCACTCACAAAACTTTCGGCTTTTCCTGCCAGTTGCTCCGCCCGCTCCCGCAATCGAACAAAGTCGGGCGCGATTTCGCTTACCGTATCCAGCGCGGCAACAGCCTGCAGGCAGGAAGAATGAACCACTTCCAGCGCCTTGCTCCACTCCTGGCTGTCGATCCCTTCCGGCGCGGCGTCAAGCCAGCGCAATTTAGACCCTGGATATTGCCGACCTACGCACAGGCGCAATTCCCTCGCCGCCTGCTCTGTAGCGCCGACCACCTGTTGCCAGTCGACCAAGCCGCGAGCCAGTTGCAAGCCTGCGGCCAACATATCGCGGGAAAAATCCAGTAATTGCCCGGTAGTAAGGTTGCTGCCAAGAAATTGCACACCGGTTTCGTTCAGCTGATGGGCCTCATCAAAAATGGCAATCCGCACGGTAGGCAACAGCTCTGCAACACCCGATTCGCGCACCGCAAGATCAGCGAAAAAAAGATGGTGGTTAATGACCACCACATCGGCTGCCATGGCTTCACGGCGAGCAAGGTTCACATGACAAGGTCGAAAGCGCGGGCACTGAGCACCCAGGCAATTCTCCCGGGTTGAAGTGACCAGCGGGATCAACGGTGAACGCTCGTCCAGTCCCGTGAGTTCGGCCAGATCACCGGTTCGCGTCACCTGCGACCACTGCTCTATTTTTGCCAGTGAGCGCATGGCAGCGCTCCCTTGCGCCTGTGCATCCTGACGCGAAGATTCGAGTCGGTGCAGGCACAGGTAACTCGGACCGGTGATCTGGCTGAATTGACCGGGCTGGACGAACGCTCACCGCTGATTCCTCTTATCACCTCAACACGCGAAAACTGCCTTGGCGCCCAATGTCCACGCTTCCGCCCCTGTCATGTGAACCTGGCTCGCCGCGAAGCCATGGCCGCCGATGTCGTGGTCATTAACCACCATCTTTTTTTCGCTGATCTGGCGGTGCGCGAATCCGGTGTGGC
>JANLYY010000093.1:0-8878 GCA_031365885.1 Polaromonas sp.
GCGCGGCGCTGGTGATTGAGGCCAGCGGCGTTTCCAGTGTGGCCGCCAGCACGGCTGCAGGCAAATAATTTGCACGCTGATCCCTCACAAAACCAACCCACTTGAAATTTACGGATTGAATCTATGCCTCGAACCTTGATAGCAGCTCTGGCCGAATTTACCGGCACCTTTTTTCTTGCCCTGGCCGCACTTGCCGTACCAGCCCCTTTCACCGTGTTTGCCGTCGGGCTGGTGCTGATGGTGTTCGTCTACATGATTGGCGGTATCTCGGGTTGTCATTTGAATCCGGCGGTCACCGTGGGTCTGTGCGCGGCGCGGCAGTTTCCCGTGGGCGAAGGGCTGATTTACATTGCGGCGCAACTTGTGGGCGCACTGCTTGCCCGCATACTGGTGACACAGGAGCTGATTGGCAGCTGGGGGTCGTACGACTCGGCCGGCGGGGTGGCCGAGTTCATTGGCTTCGGCGTGCTGATGCTGGCGGTGGCTGCGGTCACAGAAAAGCGGGTGACTGCCGCCGGCAGCGGTATTGCGGTCGGTCCGGCATTGATTGCGGGGTTGCTGATCAGCGGCGGCGTGTTGAACCCGGCGGTAGCCATCGTGATGGGACTGGGCCTGTCGCCTGCCGTGTGGGCAACGGCGATGAGTGGCGTCGTGTTTGCCTGGCTGTTTGTGTTGCTGAAAAAGGGCGTGCCGCCCAAGGTGGACTAGCATTAAACGGCTGCGACCTGTCAACCTCGTCACCCCAATACGCTATAAAAGAAGTAGCAGCTTGCGCACGTATTTAAAGGGCTACAGGCTTATTTGACAATCAATTACCGGCTGGCAGGCCGACAAAGCCTTGGCGCGGTCGGCCGCCGCTTAAACTGGCGCCTCATGAAAATTTCATTCGAGCGCCTCCAATCTTTCGCTGCAGATGTTTTATCCCGCCTGCGCCACCCGACGTTGCACGGCGTAGCGCTCTCGCTGGCTTCCTTGCCAGTGCTGCTACTCCTTTATGTGCTGGTGCTGATTCCGTTCACGCCCAGCATCACCGACATCAGCAAGGCCAAGTCCCAGCAGCCGGCGCGCGTGCTCTCCAGTGACGGACAGGAGCTGGCGGTGTTTCAGCGTGCGAACCGCGACTGGGTGAAGCTGGACGCGATTTCACCGAACGTGCTGGCCGCGCTGATCTCCACTGAAGACCACCGTTTTTTCGAGCACCACGGCGTTGACTTTCAGCGCTCGGCGGCGGCCATGCTGCACACGGCCAGTGGCAGCAAGCAGGGTGGCTCGACCATCACGCAGCAGCTGGCACGCAACCTCTACCCGGAAGAAGTCGGCCGCGCGCGCAGCCTGACGCGCAAGTTCAAGGAGGTCATCACCGCTTTCAAGATCGAATGGGTTTACAGCAAGAACGAGATTCTGGAAAGCTACTTGAACACGGTGCCCTTCCTTTACAACGCCTACGGCATCGAGATGGCGGCGCGCACCTATTTCGACAAGTCGGCCATTGAGCTCGATGTGCTGGAAAGCGCCACGCTGATTGGGATGCTCAAGGGCACCAGCTACTACAACCCGGTGCTGAACCCCGAGCGCGCGGTGCAGCGCCGCAACATCGTGCTCGGTCAGATGGCCAAGCACCAGAAGCTGCCAATCGCACAACTGGAGCCGCTGAAGAAAAAGCCACTGAAGATTGAATTCGAACGACAGACCGAGCCCCTCGGCCCGGCGCCCCACTTCACCCAGTTCCTGCGCCGCTGGCTGATTGAATGGGCCGACCGCAACGACTACAACATTTACGCCGACGGGCTGGTGTTGCGCACCACGCTTGATTCGCGCTTGCAGACGCTGGCCAACAAGGCGGTGGAGCGGCAGGGCGACCGTTTGCAAAAGTCTGCCAACGCCGAATGGAGCCCGCGTGCGTGGGCCGGCAAAAAAGACCTGCTCGCGGCATTTGTGCGCGAGACGCGTGACTACAAGGCCGCGCGAGAATCTGGCGCCAGCGAAGCCGATGCCATCAGGCAGGTGCAGGCTGATGCCGCTTTCATGCAGGCGCTGCGCGAGGAAAAAACCCGCTTGCAGGCCGGATTTCTGGCGCTGAATCCGACCAACGGGCATGTGATGGCCTGGGTTGGCAGCCGCGATTTTTTTGAAGACCAGTTTGATCATGTGCAGCAGGCGCGTCGCCAGCCGGGTTCGACCTTCAAGCCCTTTGTTTATGGCGCGGCGCTTGAAAACGGATCGCGGCCCGACGACGTTTTTTATGACCAGGCGGTGGAGATTCCGCTCGGCGGCGGCCAGGTGTGGCGCCCCAGCGATGCCAGCGCGCCCAGCGGCCAGGCGATGAGCTTGCGCGACGGCCTGGCGTATTCAAAAAACACCATCACCGCACAGGTGATGCAGGTCGTCGGCGCCGACAAGGTCGCCGCGCTGGCGAAACTGATGGGCGTGCGGCAGAGCAAGCTCGAAGCGGTGCCGTCGCTGGCGCTCGGCACCAGCCCGGTGACGCTGAAGGAAATGGTTGCTGCCTACGCGACGATTGCCAACAGCGGCTCCTACATTGAGCCGGTGCTGGTCACGCGCGTGGAAGACCGCAACGGCAAGGTGCTGGAAACCTTCGAGGCGAAATTATCAGAGCCAGCTCTGCCCGCAGCCACTGCGCTGTCGCTGCTCGACCTGATGCGCGGCGTCATCGACAAAGGCACCGGCGCGGGTATTCGCAGCACGTACGGCATCACGGCCGATGTGGCGGGCAAGACCGGCACCACGCAGGACAACACCGATGGCTGGTTCATCCTGATGCATCCGCAACTGGTCGCGGGCGCATGGGTCGGCTTTAACGACAACCGCATCACCATGGGCAATGGCTGGGGGCCAGGCGCCCGCAGCGCGCTGCCGATGGTGGGCGAATTTTTCCAGCAGTCGCTGAAGTCGCGCGTGATTGATTCGCGCCAGCGTTTTGCTGCGCCGCCAGACGCTGGTCCAGGCAGGCAGGGCGGCAGCTGGGCCAATGGCGCGCCGGTGTTGCCCACCGAGCCGCTGCCAGAGAACGGGTTGATTCCCGAAGTGGTCGTGATGCCTGAAACCGATGCGCAGCCCGGCGTCTTTCAGGAGCGCGCGCCGCCGCAACAGGTGCAACAGCAACCGCAACCGCAACCATCGGCGCCGCAGCCACTGAATCAGTTCCCGCCACTGCCGCCGGGCGTCACCTTGGTGCCGTCACCCGCAGGCACACCGCCAGCCACGGTTGACTCGCGCGGCACTCCGCTACCGGCGCGAGAGCTGCCCAGCCAGGGCGGTATTCCGATCACCCGGGAGCTGCCCGTGCCGGGTAACTCTGGCACGGTGCAATAACCCAGGCAAGCCGACCAGCAGCCGCACCGCATCAACACTCGCCGCCATGACCCCTGCCGACGCTATCGCCCATGCTGCCGACCCGGCTGTCTCCCCTGCCACCCGCCGCTCCATCTTGCTGCTATCTTTCGCCACCTTCGCCAGCATGGTGGCGCAGCGCATTTGCGACGCGATGCTGCCCGAGTTATCGCGCACTTTTTCCGTCAGCCTGGCACAGGCGGCGCAAGTGGTGTCGGTGTTTGCGGTGGTATATGGCCTGTCGCAGCTGATCTACGGTCCGCTGGGTGACCGGCTGGGCAAGTTTGGTGTGGTGACCTGGGCGACGCTGGCCTGCAGCGTAGGCAGTGTGCTGGCAGTGTTTGCCGACAGCCTGAATATGCTGCTGCTGGCGCGCGTGCTGGTGGCGCTGGGCGCGGCGGCCATCATCCCGCTGTCGATGGCCTGGATCGGCGACGAAGTGGCTTATGGGCAGCGGCAGGAAACGCTGGCACGTGTCGGCCTGGGCACTACGCTGGGCATTGTCGGCGGTCAGCTGTTTGGCGGCGTCATCACCGACACGCTGGGCTGGCGCTGGGCGTTTGGGTTGATGACGCTGCTGTTCGGCGTGGTGGCTGCGCTGCTGCATGCAGACTGGCGCCGCCAGCGGGTAGCGCCCGTGCAGCAAATCAGTGCTTTGGAAGGGCGCCCGGGCTTTGCGACGCAGGCGCTCATCATCCTCACCGGGAAGTGGACGCGCATCGTGCTGCTGACGGCTTTTATTGAAGGCGTGGCGGGCTTCGGCGTGCTGGCCATCTGGGCATCACACCTGAACCAGCAGCTGAGCCTGTCGCTGTCGGCGGCGGGCAGCATCGTCGCGCTCTTCGGTCTGGGCGGCATGCTGTACATGTTGGTGGCGCGCCAGCTGATTCGGCGGCTGGGGGAGGGCGGCCTGGCGCTGGTGGGCGGCGGCTTGCTGGGGCTGTGTGCGCTGGTGTTTGGGCTCAGCCCGCACTGGGCGCTGACCCTGCCATCCAGTCTGACCGCCGGCTTCGGTTTTTTCATGTTTCACAACACCATGCAAACCAATGCCACGCAGATGGCGCCGAGCGCGCGCGGCACCGGCGTGTCGATGTTCGCGCTGGCATTGTTTATGGGCCAGTCGGTCGGCGTGCTGCTGGCTGCGTGGCTGCTGGGCACCCTGGCCTCGGGTGTCGTCATCGCGTTGGGCGGCGGCATCATGGCGGCGCTGGGCGCCGTGTTTGCGCTGGCGTTGCAGCGGCGGGAGATGTGGGTTGAGGTGCAGTCTACGCGCTAACCTGACATCTGACATCTGACATCGCTTTTTGCTATTATAAATGTAGCTGCTTACGCACGTATTATGGGGGCTTCAGGGGGTTTTATTCCCTCGCCCAGTCGCGGGAGAGGGTTAGGGGTGAGGGTTCCATCACTTCCACGCAAAAGCCGGCTGCTCGAAATGCGCCACACGCGTTGCTCGGCCCTCGATGCACAACTCGCGAAACTGGTACAGCACGGCCGCTGTCGGCGCGGCGATCCAGTTATCGCCGATGGGCATGCGCAGCACCATCTGGTCGCTGTTGCCTTCGTCGGCCAGCATCGGTGCATCGGCGCGCAAAAACTCCGTCACCGGTATGCGGTGAATGCTGGCCACCTCGGCCGGATTGGGTTGGATGTGCTTTGCAGCGCCGGCCCAGATCACCACCGGCGTGATGATGAAGCCCGAACGCGTGACGAAATCATCGAGTCGGCCCAGCACCGCGCCTGCGTCCAGTTCAAGGCCGACTTCTTCAGCCATTTCACGCAGCGCGGCCTGTTCGGCAGACTCTCCAGCGTCGATACGCCCGCCCGGCAGCGCCCATTGCCCGGCATGCTTGCGCAGATGCAGCGCGCGCCGCGTCAGGATCAGCGCGGCCTGCTCGCTCCATGTTGCGTGCTCGGGGAAGCCCGGCAGGTCAGCGCCATGACCTTCGTCGCTGATGGCTACCGCCACGGCGGCGGCATGGAGCTGCCCGGCTGCGGCTGCCTGCACGGCGAAGTCGCTCAGATGCTGCGCGATGCGCGCTTTGAGGGATTCGTCACGCTGCACAATTTGCCCCAGTTTTTGCACCGGCGCGGCAGCAGCGCGGCTGGCGCCTTGCCGGTTGCTGCCAGTGCGTTTTCGTTAAGCGGTTGAGGGAAGTGCTCATGGCGCATTGTCGTGCAACATCCCATTAGACTAGCGGTCTAACTACCTTTGAGGCTACTCCTATGCTTGTACTTTGCGGCTTCGCCATTTCAAACTACTACAACAAAGTCAAGCTCGCGCTGCTTGAAAAAAACGTACCCTTCACCGAAGAACTGGTTTATCCGGGAAATGTGGATGCGGCCATATTTGCCATGTCGCCACTGGGGAAAATTCCGTTCATCCGCACGCCGCAAGGCGCGCTGTGCGAAAGCCAGGCCATCATGGAATACATCGAGGCGGCTTACCCGGCAACGCCGCTGGTGCCGGCCGATCCCTTCGCTGCTGCCAAGATGCGCGAATTGATCACCTTCATTGACCTGCACCTTGAATTGGTTGCACGCGAGCTGTATTCGCAGGCGTTTTTCGGTGGAACCGTGAGCGAAAGCGCGCAGGCCCGGGTCAAAAGGCAGCTCGACAAAAACATCGTGGCATTCAAGGGGTTGGTGAAGTTTTCGCCCTATGTGGCGGGCGACACGTTCAGCCAGGCTGACTGCACCGCCTTCGCCAGCCTGCCAGTGATCGGCATGGCAACCAGGGCGATTTACGGTGAAGACCTGCTGCTGGCGGCAGGTATCGACTACAAGCCGTACATGAAGATGATCGGCGAGCGGCCCGCCGCGCAACGAGTGATGGCCGACCGCAAGGCCGAGCAGGCCAGGGCAACAGCGGCTGCCGCACCTGCTGCGAAGTGAGTCAGGCAGCGTGCGCTTTGACGGCCTGATTGAACAGCTGCTTTTTATCAGCTACCGCATCTGCACGCACGCTCTACTGAACTGGGCGGACGACCCGGCCGTGCTGGCGATTGTTTTTTGTTAGCTATAAAAGTAATAGCTTCTTGCGCAAGTTTCACGGGGGCTACAGGCTGATGGCCAGCCCGCACATCAAAGCCCCAGCGCGTCAAACACCCGCATCGCCGCATACGCATCGTTGGCCGCGTAGATGATCTGCGCTTCCGTCAGCCGTGCGTTGGCCCAGTTCGACGTGGTGGCTTTTCTGGACTTGATGAAACGCCGGTTGAACAGCACCGCCACCGCGCCGCGCACGCCCATGTCCTTGCGGTAGCCGCGTTCCCTGAAAACGCTGTTCAAGTCCAGCACGCCCTGCAGGTCAACACCGAGTTTGCTGGTAATGCGCCTGCGGTCATCGCCCAGGCCAAAACCGGCCTTGATGATGGCATGTGATTCGAGCAGCACAGCCACAGCGCGCCGGCATTCGGCGTCCTCCAGCTGAAAAATCCAGGCTTTGCGCACCGTGGAAAGCTGCACGATGTGCGGACCGTCCGAGGCTTCGTTTTTGGCAAACGTCGGTTTCGATTCGGTGTCAAAGCCCAGCACGGCAGCGCCCGCCAGCTCGGCCAGCGCAGCGCCCGCCTGCTCTGGGGTACACACAACCTGGATGTCGCCCAGGCCAAGGCGGTCAAAGGGTTCGAGCAGGGCAATTTGTTCTTTGTCGGGGGTAGGGAGGTGTTCGGTCATGGGGTGCCTGGTGATGCCGCAGAATACAGCACGCACCTTGGCTTGGCGCCCATCCAGCCACGGCCACCGAATCCGCCGCCAAACCGCCGCGCTACGAGACATCGGAAAACCATGGCCGTTCAGACCACCGAAGACGGGCTCTACAAGCTGTTCCCGTCGCCCCGCAATCGCCACCGCAGCATCTTTGAGCACCGCGTGTTTGTGCCGCATCCCTACCTGCTGATCGATCTGGAAAGCTACGGTTTTTCAGGCAAGTTCAGCCTGTTTGGCGCCTGCCGCATGACGGACGTGAAAATGGGTCAGCTGGTGACGCTGGAAACAGCCTCAGACGAAGCCCGCTTCAAAAACCGGTTTGAGCCCGATTGAGCCGGCTGCGCTGGAGCAACAGCAGCGCAGCGCCCGCAGAACTTGTGCCCCACAACAAGGGCGGATACGATTGAATGGCAGCTATGGCCAGTTTGAATTCGGCACCAATAATTCAGGGAGAAATTTCATGCCTCAACTTGTCGCGTCCGTAGAAGGCGTCGAAATCATGCGCGCCAGGCTCACCAAGCCAAAAACCACGCTGGGCCGAAAACGCCACAACGACATTGTTTTCGACAACATGGTGGTCAGCGGCGAGCACTGCGTGTTCGAGCTGCAGGGTGACGATGATGTTTTCGTCGAAGATCTGGGCAGTACCAACGGCACATACCTCAACGGGCACATGATCCGCTCGCGTGAGCCGCTGCATGACGGGGATTTCGTTGTCGTCGGCAATTTCCGGGTCGAGTACCTGGCTGCAGACCGGTCCCGGCCCCGTCTGGTGGCCGACGAAACGCGGGCCATGTCGCTGGACTCGATCGGGTTTCCCGGCACCAGCGGCGTGCGGCTGGCCTGCCTGAAAATTTTGAGTGGCTCGTCAAGCGGGCTTGAAGTGCCGGTCGTCAAAGCGGTCACCACCTTCGGCCAGCCGGGCCTTTCCGTGATTTCGATTTCGCACCGCCGCGACGGCTACTACGTGACCGCGATGGAAGGCAAAACTGCGGCTCTGCGCAATGGCAAGGAACTCGGCAAGGAAGCACAACTGCTGGCTGACAACGACATGCTCGATCTGGCGGGCACCAAAATGCAGTTCATGTTTGCGGTGGTCTAAATCGTGGAAATCTGCGAGGAACGGTCAAGCCATCGAGTCGACACCAAGGTACGCCGGGCTGGTCAAGGTATGCGGTGGCCCGGAAAATCGGGCTCGCCACGCCTGAACCAGCGGCCCCAGCTGCAGGCTTGATTTCAACCCTTGCGCAGAGATACCGGCCCGGCTCAGCTCTGACGCGCTGCTGCCCATGCGCGTGAAGTGGATTGACTTGGTCAGCGCGCTTGCGGGTCGTGCCCGCTTCAGCCGCTTCTTGTCGCTGTAGGGCACGAAGTTTAAAAACTGTTTGCGCAGCATGGCGGTGTCGGGGCGGGTGCGGTTTTCAACAATCCAGTAGGCAATGCCGGCCCGGCCCAGCAGTTCGCGCTTGAAGGCATGTTTGCGATTGAGCACCTCGCCCCGGTCCAGCAAATCGACGCAACCCAGCACCATGCCCTGGTCATTGCACACCGCGCAGGCAAAACTGACGGAGCCCAGCAACGCCTGCCAATGCACGTCGCCTTCCAGATTGTTCGGCTCGGTAAAGCTGGTCAGTGGCACTCGCAACAGAACATGCTGATCGGGGAAAACTTCTTGCAGCCAGCGCCACACCTGCAACTCGTCCTTGTTGCTCAGGGCAATTCGCCGCAGCGGATGTCCGTGCGCCAGTTTCTTGCGCGACGCAATGACGTGGCTGAGCCAGCGCTCGTACGACGCAGCACCCAGACCGAGGCTGCC
>JANLYY010000062.1:0-42993 GCA_031365885.1 Polaromonas sp.
GGCCACCTTGAAGAAGTCAAGGGACTGGGCGTGGTGGGCCACCAGCCCTTGCTCAAACCCGGCGAGTCGTTCCAGTACAGCAGCGGTTCGCGCCTGCGCACGCCCAGCGGCACCATGCACGGCAGCTATTTTTGCGTGGCCGAAGATGGTGCGCGCTTTGAAGCCGCCATTCCGATGTTTGTACTGGAGGCGCATGGCGCCGACCAACCGCCGAACCGCATCCTGCATTGAATGCTTCGATGAACAACCTGCCAGCATTGCTGGAGGCACTTCGGCCCGATGCCGCTCTGGCTGACCGGCATATCTGGCTGATCAAGCTGTTCGAATGGATACGCGGTGACGAAAGCTCGGCACCGGCCGCCGTGTCGCGGGTGCAGGGCTTTCTGGATGCCGTGCAGCGACAGCCGGCCGTTCAGGCGCGGCTGCAGGCCTGGTGGCAAACCTTGCTACAGACCATAGACATCACCACCTTGCTGGCCGACTTCGGCTTTGCTCCGCGCACGGCTTTCGTCAGCGAACTGGCCGAGCGCCTGCGCCGCAAGATATTGCCGGCCACGCCCGAAACCCTGGATGCCGCCGAGCTGTTCCCGCTGGTCGCGCGTTCGCGTTTTGACACGCAGTGGATGGGCGCGCTGCACGAAGCGCAGATCGCGCAGCTTTCGGCGCTGCTTTCCAGCGATGCGCTGCGCGACACGCTGGTCTGGCAGCGCAATCTGGTGGACGCGCTGACTTACGCCACCGCCCAGGTGCGTGCCACCGGCTTCGCGCCCGAACTGCGCCTGCGCATGGACCACGAGGCGCAACAGGCGCGGGCCTTTCATTCACTGCCGGCCGACGTGGAGGCGCTGCGCCGCGTTTTCTTCAAGGCCGACCGCGACGAGGCCGAGCTGCTGGCCGTGGTGGCGCAATACCGCGAACGGCTGGATGCCTGCCGGCAGGCCATCACCAGCATGTATGCCCACCTCGACGAAAACGGCATTTCGGTCGGCATGGTGTTCCGGCTGCGCCAGCTGCGCGCGCGCATTGTGCGCGTGCGCGAGCTGCTCGATGCGCTGCTGTCGCCGAAGCCCGCGATGGCCGCGCTCAAACTGCTGGTACGCCGCGTCATCATCGGCCAGGAGAGCAAAAGCGTCGGCGCGCTGATCAGCGCCAATTCCACGCTGCTGTCGGCCAAGATGGCCGAGCGCAGCTCGGAGGTCGGCGAACGCTACATCACCCGCAACTTCGCTGAATACAAGGACATGCTGGGCAAGGCAATGGGCGGCGGTGCCATCACCGCCTTCACCACGCTGCTCAAATTCATGATCATGGCTCTGGGGCTGTCGGCGTTCTGGAACGGCTTCTGGTCGGGCCTGATGTATGCCTGCAGCTTTATCGTGATCCAGTTGCTGCACTGCACGCTGGCCACCAAGCAGCCCGCGATGACCGCGCCCGCGATGGCCGCCAAACTCAAGGACATCAACGCGGCTTCCGCGCTGGGTGACTTCGTCGACGAGGTCACGCACCTGGTGCGCTCGCAGGTGGCTGCCGTGTTCGGCAATGTCTTCATGGTGGTGCCTGTGGTTCTGCTGATCAACGCCTTGATCGAGCTGGCACTGGGCCGGCCGATGATCAGCCCGGCCTATGCACTGAAGGTGCTGAAAAGCTTGAGCCTGCTCGGCCCCACGCTGCTGTGGGCGGCCTTCACCGGCATGATTTTGTTCGCTGCCAGCCTGCTGGCCGGTTGGGCAGAAAACTGGTTCGTGCTGCACCGGCTCGACTCCGCCATGCGTCACAACCCGCGCATCACCGCAGTGCTGGGCGCCGAACGCGCGGCGCGCTGGTCGGCCTTCACGCGCGACAACATCTCCGGCTTCGCCTCCAACATCGCACTGGGCTTCATGCTCGGGCTGATTCCGGCGTTCACCAGTTTCTTCGGGCTGGAGCTGGAGATGCGCCACGTCACGCTGTCTACCGGCCAGCTGGCGGCTGCGGGTGCCTCGCTGGGTCTGGAGGCCTTCCGACATGCCGCCATCTGGTGGGCGATGGCCGCTATTCCCCTGATTGGCGCACTGAACCTGGGCGTCAGTTTTTACTTCGCCTTTCGCCTCGCATTGCAGGCGCACAACGTCAGCGGTGTGGACCGGGCGCGCATTCGCGCTGCAATCTGGGCGCGCTGGCGGCGCAGTCCGCGCAGCTTTTTTGTGCCTGAATGAAACGCCTGCGGTGCATTCGTGAAACTGGCCAGACGCACAGATCATCTCCCCGGCACAGCCGTTCGAAGGGCATGCCGGTGTTGTCCTACAGGTTTTTGGTGCGCCGACATGTAAATTGACGCAACACTTTGTGGGTCTCCCGGCCTCGCCAGCCCAGATCGCGGCGGGCATTGCGCTATAACACCGGGCCAGCGCGAACACCCTGACGTGACAACGGAGTTGCCAGGAGATTTTTGATTCGCAGTGGCTACAGATTTGCGGCGCAGGCCGTTCATCCCTCAATACGCGCCGACGCTAACTGTCTTGATACGTGCCAGCGATGGCAGGACTTGTCCTCCGGAAAGATTCCTGAATGAATGAAATTTTGGCCATCTGGGCCGAATGGATCAAGCCATCGGCCGGCTTGCCTACGGTGCAATGGTCTCTTTTGCTGGCGCTGGCAGCAGCGTCTGGCCATCTGGTGAATCGCTACACCGGCTTGCCCAAGGTGATTGGTTATTCAGTGATTGGCGCCTTCGCCGGGCTGGCGGGTTTTACCGGTGCGGTTTGGCCGCTTCAGGGCACCGGTCTCTTTTTGCTGGAACTCGGCGTGGCCGTGGTGCTGTTCGAAGCCGGGGGACGAATCCCATTGCGCTGGTTTCGCCACAACCCGATGGTGCTGGTGCAAAGCCTGGCCGAATCGACACTGACCTTCATCGCCGTGTACTGGGTGCTGGGCCTGATGGACGTACGCGCCAGCGTGGCCGAGCCGCTGGCGCTGCTGGCGATGGCGGCGTCGCCGGCAGTGCTGTCGCGCGTGGCGATTGACACCCGCGCCGCCGGCCCCGTGACCGAGCGCGCGATGGTGCTGTCCACACTCAGCACGCTGTACGCGCTGACGATTTGCAGTGCGCGCGCGGGCATGATGCCGCGCTTTGAAACCAGCCTGGCCAGCACGCTCTACCCGGTGCTGGTGGTGCTGGGCTTGTCGGTGGTGGTCGGCGCGGTGCTGGCGCTGACCTTGCGCACGGCACTGCGGGTGATGAGTCCGACCAGCGAAAACACCGCCATCTTGCTGCTGGCGCTGATTGCTGCCGGCGCAGCGCTGGCGGCGCACTACGGCGGCTCGGCGCCGCTGGCTGCCTTGCTGGGCGGCATGCTGCTCAAGCAGCTTAACCCGCGGCCCTGGTCCTGGCCTCGGCAGATGGGCACCGCCTCATCGATGCTGACGATGCTGATGTTCGTTCTCGTCTCGGTGGTTGCTGCGCAGGCCGACTGGAGCGGCCCGGTGGCCGGTGTGGTGATGGCGCTGATCGCCGCGCGCATGCTGGCGAAAATTGTCGGCGTCGGTCTGGGCAATGTCGGCAGCGGCGCCAGCTGGAAGCAGGCGCTGTGGGTCGGCTGCGCGATGTCGCCGATGTCGTCAGTGGTGCTGCTGCTGGTGTCGCAGTATGTGGCGGCGTCCACCTCGCTCGGGCCGCAAATTGCCAGCATCGCCTTGCCGACTATTTTGACGATGGAAATTCTCGGCGCCATGCTGGCCACCGTGGCCATTTACCGCGCCGGCGAGAGTTCCAGACCTTGGGAACCGCGGGTCCGAAACACCCAACCAGGCAGCCTCAATGGGTCTTGAAGCTTTCCAGAAATCAGATGCCCTGTCGCTCGGTGTCGAGCTGGAGCTGCAGCTCGTCAACACGCACGACTTCGACCTGGCGCCGTATGCCGAAGACATGCTGCGCATGATGAAAAAAATCCAGCTGCCCGGCGCTGTGGTGCCCGAGATGACGTCGAGCATGATCGAAATCTCCACCGGCGTCTGCCAGTCATCGGCCGAGGTGCTGAGCCAGTTGACGCAGATTCGCGATGCGCTGGTCAAGTGCGCCGACAAGCTCAATATTGCAGTCGTTGGCGGCGGCACGCACCCGTTCCAGCAGTGGCACGAGCGCCGCATTTACGACAAGCCGCGCTTTCGCGAGCTGTCCGAGCTCTACGGTTATCTGTCCAAGCAGTTCACGATTTTCGGCCAGCATGTCCATGTCGGTTGCCCCGACGCCGACACTGCATTGCTGACACTGCACCGCATGTCGCGCTACATTCCGCACTTCATTGCGCTGTCGGCGTCCAGCCCCTATGTGCAGGGGCAAGACACGGCGTTTGATTCGGCGCGGCTCAATTCGGTGTTTGCTTTTCCGCTGTCGGGCCGCGCGCCGTTTGCATTGACGTGGGACGACTTCACGGTCTTTTTCAACAAGATGACGCACACCGGCGTCGTCAAGAGCATGAAAGATTTTTACTGGGACATCCGGCCCAAGCCCGAGTTCGGCACGATAGAAATTCGCGTTTTCGATACGCCGCTGACCATCGAGCGCGCCAGTGCGCTGTCGGGCTTTGTACAGTCGCTGGCCGCGTGGTTCATGCGCGAAGAGCCTTTCATGCCGGCCGAGGACGACTACCTGGTCTACACCTACAACCGCTTTCAGGCCTGCCGCTTCGGCCTGGACGCGGTGTATGTGGACCCGGCCACCGGCAGCCACATGCCGCTGCGCGACCACATCCTGCTAACGATGGGCCAGATCGAACGCCATGCGGCAACCGTCGGCGCCACACCGGCACTCGGGCTGCTGCGCCGCAGTGTGGAAAACGCCGACAACGACGCCCGCTGGCTGCGCGAGCGGCAAGGCGAGGAACGCCTGCTGGCCGAAGTCATCCGCCAGGCGGCGAAGCGGTTTCGCGGTGAGCTGACGCATATGCAGCGCAACTGAAATTTCATCCGCCCCGTTAACCAGTTGTGCGCGGGTATGCTCATCGCATGGGTGAATTCGACCTGATCAAGCGCTACTTCACGCGCCCCACTGCGAATGCCGTGCTGGGCGTGGGCGACGACTGCGCATTGTTGGCGCCCCGGCCCGGCACGCAGCTGGCGATTTCCAGCGACATGTTGGTCGAAGGCCAGCATTTTTTTTCCGATGTCGATCCGGCCGCGCTGGGCCACAAGGCGCTCGCGGTCAACCTCAGCGACCTGGCCGCCTGCGGCGCGAAGCCGCTGGCATTCACCCTGGCACTCGCCTTACCGCGTGTCGATGAGGCGTGGCTGGCTGGTTTCTCACGCGGTCTGTTTGAATTGGCTGATCTGCACAGCTGCGAGCTGATAGGCGGCGACACGACGCAAGGCCCTTTGACAATCTGCATCACCGTGTTTGGCGAGGTGCCGGTGGTCAATGGCCGCTCGCAGGCGCTGCTGCGCTCGGGTGCGCAGGCCGGCGATGACATCTACGTCAGCGGCACGCTGGGCGACGCGCGGCTGGCGCTGGCCGCGCTGCGCGGTGAGCTGACATTGCCGGCTGAAATCTTCGCGCAACTGCGCGCGCGACTCGAACGCCCGACGCCGCGCGTCGCACTCGGTCTGGCCCTGCGCGGCGTGGCGACTGCTGCTATCGACGTGAGCGACGGCCTGCTCGGCGACCTGCAGCATGTGCTCGACGCCTCGCAGCTAGGCGCTGTCATTGACACCTCTATCGCTATTGAATTAATAGCTGTTTGCGCACGTTTTTCGGGGGCTACAGGCCTTTTTTCTTCCAGGAAACAGCTGCAATATGTGCTGGCTGGCGGTGACGACTATGAGTTGGCTTTCACCGCACCGACTGCAGCCCGCGAAGCCGTGCAGGCTGCGTCCGCGCTGGCAGCCACACCCGTCACGCGCATCGGCCGATTGGAAGCCAGCGGCGGCCTGCGGCTGATTGACGCCGATGGCCGCGACCTTCCAAATGATTTTGCGTCCTTCGATCACTTTGTCTGAAGCTGCAATTTCCAGCTGCTTGCCGGCGTTGTCTTAACGACCTCTTTCATAACCGCTTCATGACCGCTTCGACCGTTCCCGATCTGCCACTTGAAATCCAGCACCTGCTAGCCCGCGCCAGCCGCATGGAAACGCTTTTGTCACCCAACGCGGGCAGCGGCTCCATGGTCTGGCAGGTCTGGCAGCCTGAACCGGGTCAATCCGCGAACCAACACCCGCCGGTCGTGCTGCTGCACGGCGGCAGCGGCAGCTGGACGCACTGGCTGCGCAATATCGACGCGTTGGTCGCCAGCGGGCGACAGGTTTATGCCGCTGACCTGCCCGGCTTTGGCGATTCAGCCGCCCCGGCCTACGGCACCGACGCCGACGCCGACGCCGACGCACTGACCGATCCGGTGGAGCACGGCCTTCAGCAGTTGCTGGGCCACGCGGCGTGCGATCTGGTGGCGTTTTCTTTTGGCGGCATGGTAGCCGGATTTATCGCCGCGCAGTTTCCCGCGCGCGCCCATCGCCTGGTGCTGGTAGGCGCGCCCGGCCTCGGCGTGGCGTCCAGAAACACCGTCACGCTGACGGCCTGGCGCCACCTGGAAAGCGCCACCGAGCGCGAAGCCGTGCACCGCAAAAACCTGGCGGCGCTGATGCTCCATCGGCTTGACGCCATCACCCCGCTGGCGCTGCGGCTGCACACCCACAACACGCTGCGCGACCGCATGAAAGGCCGGCGGCTGGCGTATTCCGAAGCCCTGGCTCAAGCACTGGTGAACGTGCAATGCCCGGTGCATGCCATCTACGGCCGTGAAGACGCGCTCTACCGCCAGCGCCAGGACGCGTTACTGCAGGCCCTGCACGCCGCGCCGCATTTTGAAGGCCTGCAATGGATAGAGGGCGCCGGCCACTGGGTGCAGTTCGAGCGGCCGGCGGCTTTTGATGCCGTGCTGCTGGCCGTTCTGGATAACGATAACAATTAGTTGCTATTTAATTAGTAGCTGCTTGCGCACGTTTTACTTGGGCTAGCGGCCATTTTCGGTTTGAATATCGTAACTATGCACGTAGCGGTCCAAGTTTCCAACGCGAAGGCGCAAAGATGCAAAGATCGCAAAGGAACTACCTTTTTTGTCTTGCTTTGCGCCCTTTGCAACTTGGCGTCTTTGCGTTGGAAGCTGATTCGGGTGGTCGATTTGAGTGGTTACCAAACTGCACCCGCCACCATAATCAAGGCATGACCGACAACAGCGTTCTTTCTGAAAACCAGGCCGTGCCCAGCGCGGCCAGTACGGCGCCCGTGCGCCCCAATGTCAAATTCCTGCTCAACCACCCGGCGCATTTCGTCGCACTGGGCCTTGGCTCAGGCCTGAGCCCGTTCGCGCCGGGCACCGCCGGCACGCTGTGGGCCTGGCTTTCGTTTCTGGTGTTGCAGCGCTGGCTGGCACCGGGCGAGCTGGGTTGGCTGATTGCGGGATCTACGTTGGTCGGCTGGTGGGCCTGCACTGTCACTGCCAAAAACATGCGCGTGGCAGACCCGGGCAGCATTGTCTGGGATGAAGTCGTCGCCTTTTGGCTGGTGCTGTGGCTGATTGCGCCGGCCGGTCTGTGGGCGCAGTTGGCGGCCTTTGTGTTGTTCCGTTTTTTCGATACCGCCAAGCCGGGCCCCGTCGCCTGGGCGGACCAGCAGTTCAAGGGCTTTGGCGCGCGCGGTGGCTTCGGAATTCTGTTCGACGACTTCGTGGCGGCGTTCTGCACGCTGCTGGTGATCGCGCTCTGGAGATTTCTGTGACCAGCAACCTGCTATTAAATCAGGAGCTGCTTGCGCACGATTTGATTGGGCCAACGGTGCATTTACTTGCTGATTTGCTGCAAAAGAAGGGCTGGAAGCTGGCCACTGCTGAAAGCTGCACCGGCGGCATGATCGCGGCGGCGTGTACCGATCTGGCGGGTTCGAGTAACTGGTTTGAACGCGGCTTCGTCAGCTATTCGAATGACGCCAAAACCGAATTGCTGGGTGTCGATGCGGCGCTGATTGCGCGGCACGGCGCCGTCAGCGAAACGGTGGTGCGCGCCATGGCAGCAGGCGCGATGAGCCACTCGAAAGCGCAGGTGTCCGTGGCCGTCACTGGAGTGGCGGGGCCGACCGGCGGCACGCGCACCAAGCCGGTCGGCACAGTCTGGTTCGGCTTTGCGGTATCGGGCTCGCCACCCGGGCTGGTATCAGAAGTGCGCCGCTTTGACGGCGACCGCGCCGCTGTGCGCCGCGCCACCGTGCAGCATGCGCTGCGGCGTCTGGTGGAGCTGCTGCAGCAGGGCGCTTGACAGCGGCGAGGTGGAAGGAGTCACCATGCATGCCAACCAGCGACTGCTGAACAAGTTTTACGCGGCATTTGCACGACTCGACGCTGAAGCCATGGCGAACTGCTACGCGCCGGACGCGCGGTTTGAAGACGAAGTATTTTTACTGCGCGGCCATGAAGAAGTCGCCGACATGTGGCGCATGTTGTGCGCGGCGACGCGCGAAAAAGACGCCGATGTGTGGAAGCTGCACACCAGCGGCGTTGAAGCCGGAGCCATCAGCGGCCATGCGCGCTGGGTCGCCGACTACCGCTTCGGCGCCACCGGCCGCAAGATTCACAACGTGGTCGACAGTCAGTTCAAATTCAATGCGGACGGGCTGATCGTGCGCCAGCATGACAAATTTGACCTGTGGACGTGGTCACGACAGGCGCTGGGCGCGCCCGGCCTGCTGCTGGGCTGGACGCCCTTCATGCGCCGGAAAATCAGGGCGCAGGCAGCGGCGAATCTGCAGAAGTTTATTGCGCGCCGCAAGGCTTGATTTGTGCGCGGCAGCGGTCTCTACCCAGCCAGCGGGCTGTCGGAAAATTGCTCGATCATGCGTTCCAGCCAGTCTGCAGGCGGGGCTGAAGCGTCAACATCTGCTGACGGCAATTGAAGCGTCCAGCTACCGGCTGCACTGCCCTGCCCTGCATCGATTTGAACCGGCGCGTTCCACCACAGCAGCCAGGCCAGCCAGCCGACGGCTTCACTTAGAGGCGCGTCGCCCGGCTTGCCATCGAGCAGCGCAGTCAGCACCGACGATGAAGCGATCTGCACACGCGCGCCCTGCAGCTGCCCGCCAGTGGCCTGCGCCAGCAGAAAAACAGCGCGCTCTGGCGAGCGGTCGCTGCCAAACTCACGCTGCCAGCGGCTCAGCTCATGCGCCATCGCGATGCCGCGCCGGGCCTCGGCCTGCAGCAGTCCGGCGTGGTCCCACTGGTTCCACGCCGCCTGGGGCACACTGCAGCCCGCTGCCAGCGCGGCGCGCGCGAAGCGGTATATAGCCGCATCGGCAGCATGCACATCGTCTGCAATATTGCTTTGAACCTGGCTGCAACCCAGCACCGCCAGACCGGCCAGACGGTTGCCCAGCAAGCCCTGCTGCTGCACCAATAATTTTTGCCCCAGCAGTTGGTCGCGTTCATTGCGTAACTCGGCCAGCTCCAGCGCATTGCGCAGGTCGGCGTGCAGACTGGCCAGCTCCCACGGCTTGGTGATGTAGCGGTAGATTTCGCCGCTGTTGATCGCCTCGATCGCCTCGCCGAGTTCGGAATAGGCCGTCGTCAGCATGCGCACGATGCGCGGATGAAATTCGCGCGTGAAGCGCAGCAGCTCATTGCCGTGGGCGCCGGGCATGCGCTGGTCGGTGACCAGCACGGCAATCTCATCGCCGCGCTCGCGCAGCACCGCCTTGCCCGCTTCTACCGACAGCGCGGTGATCACCGGCGCCAGCGGGCTCACCAGGCGCTCAAAATATTTCAGCGCCATCGGCTCGTCGTCAACGTACAGAATTTTGTCCGGACTCATGCATCGGTCCTCTCAAGGTTGGGGTCGGGTTTGAATAACAGGGTAACGCTGGCGCCTGGGCCGGGTCCGGAGCGAACTTCGATCTGCCCGCCCATGGACTGCAGCACGCGGCGGCAAAACAGCAGGCCCATGCCGCTGCCGCCCTGATGTGCGCGGGTGGTCACGGGCTCGATCGTCAGGCGCGAAAGAATTTCGGGCGCGATGCCCGGGCCGTTGTCGGTGAAGCGAATCGCGGTGTTGTGCGCACCAGCCGGTGCATCAGCTATCGATTCGAGCGTGATGTGCAGCTGCGGCCGCGCGCCACCACGCAAGGCCAGCATGGCGTTTTTGGTCAGCGTACACAGCACCAGATACAGCAGATCGCGCTGGCCGGGCAATTCGAAGTCGGCACGCAGATCGCTCGTGACCCAGGCACGCTCGTCGTTCTCAAAAGGGTAGTCGTTCAGCAGCGTGCTGACCAGTTGGCTGGCCTGCAGTTTTGCCAGCGCTGCTCCAGGATACGCGTCACGCGCCGACTGCACAAAAGTGGCCACCAGCGACATCGCGTAAGCCGTCCGGCGCTCGGCCGCTTCGATGATCGTCAGCGTGTCGCCGGGCTGCTTTTCGGACATGCCGGCCACGCCCGCAGTGGCATCGGCCGCGGGCGGCAAATAGCGGCCCTTCAGTGCGTCCATGTAGCCCAGTACGGTGGCCAGTGGCGTGTTCAGCTCGTGCGCCAGAAAGCCCAGCGTCTCGCGCATGGCGGCCGCACGACTGGCGCTCAAGGTTTGCTCGCGCTCGCGCTGGGCGTACATGTCAAGCGCCTCGCGCAGCACGCTGCGCACCTGTGCCTCATCAAACGGTTTTTCCAGAATCTGCAGTACCCGCCCCTGATTGATGGCCGCCACCGCAACGTCTTTTTCTGCATAGGCCGTGGCCAGCAGTCGCACCACGTGCCGGTGCTCGCTCTGCGCGGCGCGCAACAGCTGCAAGCCGCTTTTCATCGGCATGCGGTAGTCGGTGATGAGCACGGCGATGTCTGGCGCGCGCTCGCGCAGCAGTTGCAAGGCTTCGTCCGCACCACCGGCGGTGATGACCGAAAACTCGTCTGCGAACAAGCGCGCAAACCATTTGCAGGCCTGCGGCTCGTCATCGACGAACAGGATGGTGTGCGCCTGGCGGGTGGTTTGAAGTGAAGGCAAATCAGCTCGCATCGGTCAGGTCGGCGGCACGGCCACGTCAAATGAAAACTCGGTCCAGGCGCCGAATTCGCTGGTGACTGCCAGCAAGCCACCGTGGCGCTGGATGATGCCGTAGCTGATGCTCAAACCCAGACCGAGGCCGGCGCCCACATCCCGCGTGGTGAAAAAAGGCTCCAGCACCCGGCCGATATTCTCGGGCGTAATGCCGCTGCCGTTGTCTCGCACCGACAGGCAAAAGCGGCCTTCATGGCACGCACCCCGGATTGAAATTGTCGGCTGCGCACGACCGGCGCAGCTGAGTGCCTGTGCAGCGTTGCCCAGCAAATTGATCAACACGCCGATGATCGCGGGCTCATCGCCCAGCACATGCGTGTCTTGTGGCAAGGCGACCTCTACCTTGATGCCCTTCAGATCAAAACTGCACAAACGCAGCGCCGACTGAATCGCCTTTTCCAGCAAGAACACCCGCAGACTGTCGATGCCCGGTTTTTGATACGCAAACGTTTTCAGGTCAGATACGATGCCCTGGATACGCTGCATGCCTTCCCGCGCATCGGTCAGGCTTTCTTTCAGATCCGCACTTTGCGTGGTCGCCGGATCCATCAACGCCATATTGATCGCCATCAGGCTGTAATTAACCGGGTTGTTGACCTCATGCAGCAAGCCTGCGGAGAGGGTGCCAAGCGCGGCCATTTTTTCGCGCTGGATTAGTTGGCCTTTGACTTCGGCTAGGGCGGCGTTAACGCGACGAAGCGTCGTATTTTTTTCGCTTACTTCATGCTGCAATGAAAACAGCTGAAAGCGTGCTCGTTCGTTGAACCACGTACACACCGCACTGGCTACGGCCGAGAACAACACAAACAGAGTGTGCCCCGCGACATTCCGGGGATTGCTAAAGCCATCTGGATGCCATGCGCACGCCACTAAATATATGACTACGGTCAGGAGACCAAATCCAATTCCCTCAAAAAAACTGATCGGCAAAATGATTCCAACGGCATAAAGAGCTAGGTGAAGGCCCGCAAAATATACAGAATTCGCACCATCTGTTATTGCGATCATCCCGCCAATCATGATCTGGGGCAGCGCAAGCCATAGCATGGTCAATGCTCGAACGTAACGTCGTCCAGCTAACGTAAAGAGTGATCCGAAAACAAGTGCGGTGAGCAAAACTACGACGACGCGATAGATAAAAAATTCTGTTAGCCGGTCCGGGTAAATCGTGTAGTCGAGACCGACCCCCGCCAAGACCAGCGCGATTGAGGTCAAGCAACCCGCTTTGCTGTAGGTCACTCGAAAATCGGTCAGTTCAGCGTGATAACGCAAAGACGTCCGAACGTTCAAACCAGTACACCTTTGATAACTGAGGAATCGCCAACCTGGAATTCTGCAAAGACGTTCACTCCAGTTGCATCCGTGTAAAGCTGGGTCTCCGTTCGTGCCGGTGGCAAAACAGATTCAAGCTGAGCCTCGTCGCGATAAATCAAATGCCATTCAAGGAGATGCTCCATGCCGTTGCGCTCGGGGTTACTCGCATGAACATTGGTCACCAGAACATGTCCAGCAGGGCGACTGCGCAAAACAAAGTACTGAATAAGGCGCGTGCAAACCTTGTCCGACAAATAGTCGAAGAGACCCGCACAGTAAACATAGTCGAAGCGTTCCTGACCAAGTACAGAGTCTTTACGCACCGCACGCTTGAGCAAGTCATGAACCGATTCGTGGACAAGCTTCACGTGTGCCGTTTTACCGCTGGCGCGTGCGGAGTTGTCTATGCATTTTCGGGTGTAGTCCAGCGTTTCCTGGCTGAAATCAACCAGCGTAAAAGACAAGCGCTCGGGGTGCGGATGGGTTTCGATAAAGCGCTGAATTTCTACTGCTGGCCCGCAGCCCACATTGAGGATATTTACCTGTCGTTGCTCGCGCTCGGCGAGCTCAGCCGCGCGATTGAGGTAGTCAACCAAAATGCCAATACGGTTTCGATGCGCCTCGGCTACCGCCGACTGCAAAAACATGGTGTTGACGATTTGGAAGTAGGTGTTGGGACCCTGGCGGGGATTTGCCAGAATTTGATTGACCATCTCGAAGTCGCCGGCGTATCCCATTGGCTTGGCGAAGGTGCGGTACACAAACGGTGCGCGCAAAAGTAGCGGGTGAAGCGCAGACTGTGCAAAGTTGCGATGGGCGACCGAATCTTCTGCGGGAACTTTCCCTGCTTCGCCTTCGATCCAGACCAAGTATTCCTTTCCCTTTTTCATCAACGGCAGAGCCATCTCATGAAAAACATCGTCCCGGATACTGCCGTCTGAACCTCTGGGCAGGGCGTTGGACATGTCGGCCTGATCTGCCCAGCGAGACGTTTCCGCCAGAAACGCCCGCATCTCACTGATGATGACCTGGTAGCTGCGACTGATGCGAAAACGCTCTTGCCAATCATCGACAAATCGCTGCGCTTCTTCCGCGACGCGCGAAAGATCACCGCGCGCCGCATTTAGATCCGACCACTCATCAACCAACACCACAGACACCACCGCCATCAACCCCGTATTCAACAAGCTGGTCACCACCGCCTTGCCCTTGTAGATGCTCCGCTCGCCTGATCGGATAGTTAAATCGCCGAGGACTTCGCTGACCTGAACGATGGAATAGGGGTTGTAAATTTCCATCACCAGCGAACGGCGCTGAACATTCGTCAGCGTGCCGCGAACGGATTCATTCTGGCTGTTGCGAAACGTGATGACGGGGTCGATGGGGCGGATGGGATGCACGGTGTCTGGCGTTCGTGAAGCAGTGAAAGGCTGGGGGCATGGGGTGCCCTCGCCGCGCAGAGCGATTGTGACATTGAAGCCCGATGCAATCGTTTTTAGTACAGTCGTTCTGCGCGTTTAAACAGGAAGTTAAATGCCTGACGTATGCTTGCAAAAAAAGCTTGATTCTGGCTGGTTGAACGGCATCTGTCAGACCAGCAGCCCTTCCACAGAAAGAAAAATTCACATGACTGCACCCACCGGCTGGTTCGACGATTTCGAGCTGCGCAGCTTTGAGGTCAACGGCGCATCCATCACCGCCCGCGTGTCAAAGCTGGCGCTGGGCGAGGCGCCGCGCCCGGCGCTGCTGCTGCTGCACGGATTCCCCCAGTCGCATGTGATGTGGCACCGCGCCGCGCTGGCGTTAAACCCGCACTACTTTCTGGTTCTACCCGACCTGCGCGGCTACGGCGACTCATCGAAAACGCCCGGCCTGCCCGACCACAGCAACTACAGCAAACGCAACATGGCACACGACACGGCGGCGGTGATGACCGCTTTGGGCGTGAGCGACTTTTTTCTCTGCGGCCATGACCGTGGCGGCCGCGTGGCGCACCGGCTGGCGCTTGACTACGCGGCGCGTGTCAAAAAACTCTGCGTCATCGACATCGCGCCCACACTCGACATGTATGAGGGCCGCAGCATGACCGAGCCCTACATGGCGTTTGCACGCGCCTACTACCACTGGTTTCACATGCTGCAGCCGGCGCCGCTACCGGAGATCATGATGGGCGCGAACCACCCCGAGACGGCCACGGCCTACCTGCACGCCAAGCTGGGCGGCTGGGGCAGTGCCGGTTTGGCCTACATCGAACCCCGGGCGCTGCTGGAATATGAGCGCTGCTTTTGCAATGCCGTGGCGCTGCATTCGGCCTGCGAAGACTACCGCGCCAGCGCCGGCATTGACCTGGACCATGAGCGCGAGAGCCGCGCGCGAGGCGACAAGGTGGCCTGCGACATGCTGGTGCTGTGGGGCGAGTACGGCGTGGTCAACCGGCTCTTCAACCCGCTGGCATTGTGGCAGGCCCAGTGCAGCGGCGCGGTTACCGGGCACGCGCTGCCGGCCGGGCATTTCATCCCCGAAGAAAAGCCCGAAGAAACGGCAAAGGCGCTGCGGGAATTTTTTAGCTGAACACCCGAGTCAGTACTGGACAACATCATGGCCACCTACACCGCTGAAATTTCATGGCAGCGCAACGGTGAAGATTTTCTGGGCAATCGCTACAGCCGCCGGCATGCGATCCGCTTCGACGGCGGCGCCGTACTGGCGGGCTCGTCGTCACCGCAGGTGGTGCCGCTGCCGATGTCAGACGCCTCGGCAGTTGATCCGGAAGAAGCGTTCGTGGCGTCGCTGTCGAGCTGTCACATGCTGTGGTTTTTATCGATCGCCGCGAAACATAAATTTTGTGTCGACAGTTACGTTGATGCGGCCAGCGGCGTGATGGCGAAAGACGCCGCCGGGAAAGTAGCGATGACCGTCGTCACGCTGCGGCCCGATGTGGCGTTCTCAGGCGCAAAACTGCCGACGCGCACTGAGATCGACGCGCTGCACCACGAAGCGCATGAGTCCTGCTACATCGCCAGTTCGGTGAAGACCGACGTGCGCTGCGAGTCCATATATCCCAATTGACCGAAATAACCCGTTCTGAAGCCGAATTAATGCAAAAATAGGCCGCCAGCCCAAGTAACTCATGCGCAAGCAGCTACTGAATTAATAGCAACGCGCAGATCAAGTTCAATCTGGGCTCACCCCGCTCCATGACATTTCTTGTATTTCCTGCCACTACCGCAAGGGCACAAATCATTGCGCCCCGGCGCCGCCTCCTTGCGCACGGTCTCGACCTTTGGCCCCAGCGTTTGCCACAGTTCGCGCAGATCGTACACGGCCCAGATCGCTTCGCCAAAGGCGTTGAGCCGCGCAATGCTGGTGCTGGGCGCGCCGTCTTCGTCCAGCGGTGACACTTCGGGCGCGTCGCCATCGTCTTCGGTCATGGCGACGATGGCCTGTAGTGCGTCGTCTAGCCATTTGGCGGCGTCTTTGTCTTTGGGCGCGACCCATTCTTCGGGCCAATACTCAACAGCAAACATGAAGCCCAGCGCCCACACCTGCGCAAAAGCCGGCAGGTCTTCGCCTTTGAAATTGAGCTGTTCTTCCGGCGGCATCGCGGCTACCGCACCGCGAACATCCATCACCTCGGGGTGGTAGCAGCGGTCATCTTCAAGCGAGTCAACTTCCGAATCAAGTGCGGTGGCGACTTCAATCCAGCGCTGCTTCCAGAGCGTCATGAAGCGGCTGCGCTGCGCGTCACTGGCGAACGAGCCGTCTTCTGCATCGGCCGCCGCGATTTCGGCAGGCACGGCCAGCAGCGCCGCAATGTACTCATCCGCCTCTACCACCCGCCGCATGCAAATCACGGCAGCCATGAAGCCCTCACAAAATTCCCACTGCGGGGTTTCGTCGTAGCGGATGCGCAGGTCGTCAAGAATCGCGTCCAGCTCGTCAAAAGCCTCTACTTCTAGAAAGCCGGTGGATGGGTCAACAGAGAGGTTCATGAGAGGGAAACGGTATTGAGCACCACGAGCGCTCTTATGATGCGCAGTGTAATTGCCAGCTGCCGCACCACGGCATGTCCCGACCTTGTCTTTTTGAAAGCGCCGCCATGCTCAAGCGACTTGACGCCCTCATCCGCCTGCTGCGAAAACTCGCGAGTTTCGCGGATGTACCCGTGCGCTACAGCGCTCTAGCGCTGTGTATTTTTGGCCTGTTGTTGTCGGCGTTCAGCGTGGTGGGGTTTGGCGTGGGTTGGCTGGCGTTGCTTGTGTGTGCCGCGCTCGTCGGCGTGGGCCTGCATGACCTGCGGCAGACGCGGCATGCGATTTTGCGCAACTACCCGGTCATTGGCCATCTGCGTTTTTTCTTCGAGTACATACGGCCCGAGATGCGGCAGTATTTCATTGAGGGCAACCGCGAAGCGATGCCGTTTTCACGCGCGCAGCGTTCGCTGGTGTACCAGCGCGCCAAGGGTGACCCCGACAACCAGCCCTTCGGCACGCAGCTCGATGTGGGCGCGCAGGGTTATGAATGGGTCAATCATTCGATGGCGCCGACGAAGCTTGCGACGCATGATTTCCGCATCTGGATTGGCGGCGACCCAGAGCACAGCGGGCAGGCAGCGCGTTCACTGCAGCCCTGCACTCAGCCCTACAACGCCAGCATTTTTAATATCTCGGCGATGAGCTTTGGTGCGCTGTCGGCCAACGCGATTCTGGCGCTGAACCGGGGCGCGAAAATGGGCGGCTTCGCGCATGATACGGGCGAGGGCTCGATCTCAGAGCACCACCGCGTACATGGCGGTGATTTGATCTGGGAGATTGGCTCGGGCTATTTCGGTTGCCGCAATGCCGACGGCAGTTTCAGTGAAGAGCGTTTCACCGCGAACGCAACCGACCCGCAGGTCAAGATGATCGAGCTGAAGATGAGCCAGGGCGCCAAGCCCGGTCACGGCGGCATCTTGCCTGGCCCCAAGGTGACGGCCGAAATTGCTGCTGCGCGCGGCGTACCTGCAGGCCAGGACTGCATTTCCCCTAGCAGCCACAGCGCGTTTTCCACGCCGGTGGAGATGATGCATTTCATCGCCCGCCTGCGACAACTTTCAGGTGGCAAGCCGACCGGCTTCAAGCTCTGCATCGGCCACCCGTGGGAATGGTTTGCCATCGTCAAGGCGATGCTGGCAACCGGCATCACGCCCGATTTCATCGTCGTAGATGGTGCGGAAGGCGGCACCGGCGCGGCGCCGGTGGAGTTCAGCGACCATGTCGGCGCGCCGCTGCAAGAGGGACTGCTGCTGGTCCACAACACGCTGATCGGCGTCAACTTGCGCAGCCGTATTTCGATTGGCGCGGCGGGCAAGGTCATCAGCGCGTTTGACCTGGTGCGGCTGATGGCGCTGGGCGCTGACTGGTGCAACGCCGGGCGCGGCTTCATGATGGCGCTGGGCTGCATTCAGGCACAAAGCTGCCACACCGGCCAATGTCCGACCGGCGTCACCACGCAAGACCCGGTGCGCCAGCAGGCGCTGGTGGTGCCTGACAAAGCCGAGCGCGTGCGCAGTTTTCACCGCAGCACGCTGCATGCCTTGAGGGAAATCGTGCAGGCCGCCGGGCTGCTGCATCCGCAAGAGGTCAGCGCGCATCACATCGTGCGGCGAGTGAGCGACACCGAAGTGCGGCTGTTGAGCAATCTGATTTTGAAAGTCGAGCCCGGCGCGCTGCTGGGCCTGCTGGACCAGCAACACAATGTGTTCCGCCAATACTGGCCGCTGGCCAGCGCGCACAGTTTTCGCGCCGAACCAGCCATGCGTGCGCCGCTGGACATCATGCTGCCCGGTGGCATGGAGACACGCGCTGAACCCGCCCGTGACGCTTCAGATTTGCTGGTGCTGCGCAGTTAGGCATGCTTTTATCGAAACGTAAACGCTATTAGTTTAGTAGCTGCTTACGCGCGTATTACCTGGGCTAGAAGCTTTTTTATGATTAGATACAGGTCCCAGATGAACAATGCGTCATCCCTGCGAAAGGCCTAGGTACCCACTACGGACTGGTGAGCTGGCTCACCGACAACAACCACTGGCTGGCGATTTTGGCCACCGGCATTTATTTGCGATCGGGCTGGCGCTGCTGCGGCGGGTGGATATGCAGCGCGGAACGGCTTTCGATTTACAGAAAGCGCCAACCGAGCATGCTTGACACGTACGTAGTTTGTACGGATACTTGACCACTTATCCCTCACACGCTTGACGCCATGAACGCATCCACTCGAGCCGAACGCATTGAAATACGCGCCACTGCTGAACTTAAAGCCAGCCTGGAAAAAGCAGCCCAGCTGCAAGACCAGTCGCTAAGCGCTTTTGTGTTGAGCGCATCGCGTGAGGCAGCCACCCGCGTGCTGGGCGACCAGACACGCTTCACCTTGAACGCCGCCCAAATGAAGGCCCTCAACAAGGCGCTGGACGCGCCAGCGCGCGAGCTGCCCGGGCTGAAACGGCTGTTCACCAAGCCCAGCGTGTTTCCCGCCGTTTCGGCCTGATGGCCGAACCCTCCGGGGAAGCGCTTGTCTTCAGCCCGCCCGAGCTTCTCGCGGCAACTCATGACACGCAAGCTTTTGACTGCGGCGTTGAAGCGCTCAACCAGTTTTTGCAACGCTATGCACTGGGCAACCAGACCAATGGCAGCACCCGCACGTTCGTGACCGTTGCGAAGGCGCACGTATTTGGTTACTACAGTCTGGCGGCCGCATCGGTTGAACATGCAGCGGCTCCGGCGCGCGTGAGCAAGGGCTTGGCCCGTCACCCCATTCCCATGCTGCTGCTGGCCCGGCTGGCGGTAGATACACGCGCTCAGGGCCAAGGGGTTGGGCGCAGCCTGTTGCAAAGCGCGCTATTGAAATACCTGCAGGCCTGCGAGGTGATTGGTTGCCGCGCGCTGATGGTGCATGCCAAGGACGACGCAGCCAAGCGCTTTTACCAAGGCTATGGTTTTGAGCCTTCACCTGTTGATTCGGCTCATCTTTATTTGCTGACCAAAGATATTCGGAAGACGCTGGGCTGACGGCGTCATTGGGCCATGACGTTCAACACGCATAAGCACAGAACAAAGTTTCTGCCGGCGACATACGCGATTTTTTTGGTTCTTTAGACCGATTTAAAGCCACCAAGGGGTTGTTCGTAACCACATCCGGATTTTCACCAGCGGCCAAGGAAACTGCAGAGCTTCTAAGTAAACGCATCGTGTTGATTGACGGTACGACACTCGCTCGTCTGATGATTCGATACGACATCGGTTGCCGAGTAGAGGAGACTATTCACATCAAAAAGATTGATGAGGAGTTTTTCGACTAAACAGCCTGCACGGTTGAGCAACGTCAGGGCATGTAAGGGACAAAAGCAATTTATATATTCCGCTATTAATTACATAGCTGCTTGCGCACGTGTTCCCTGGGCTAAAAGCCTTTTTCGCATTGAAAGCACATGCTGGTCCTTGCTCAGCAGCAGGGCCTGATGGGCGATAGCCAGGTCGATGAATTTCTGGTCGTCGGCGTCGCTGCAGGTGACGCTGGCTTTGGCGGCTACCTCGACAATTCGCGTGTGCTGGTCGAAGGCGGCCAGCACGTCGTCAGCCGTTAATTCGTAGAACTTCAGGCGCGGGACGATTTGCGGGTAGGCCAGTACGCGGGCGAGTTCGTCGCGCATCGGTTGGGTGGCGAGCCAGTCGAACTTGTTGGCGTCGAGGGCCTGCCTGAGCGGGGCGGAAACAGGATCGTTGAAGACGAACAGGTCGAGGACGATGTTGGTGTCGAGGACAATGGCTGGCCGGTTCATGAGCAGATGGCTGACGCGCAATGCGCGGAGCCCTGTCTTGCAGACCGCAGGCCGGGCTGAGCCCGACCTTCTTCACGCTGTCCAGAAGCGCGCAGGCGCTTCTGGAGCCGCAGCGTTAAGCCCCCGCCCTCTCCCGGCGGGAGAGGGAGTAATAACCGACAGAGCGAGGCCTTCAATCCTGACCTTTCCTGCCGGAAGAGGCAACCGCACCCGAGTCGTCCTCGCGATTTTTTCGCGCCGACCCGGCCACCATGTCAAACCTGAACAGCCGGCACTCGATCGGACCGTTCCACATCGGTACGCGGCGCGATTCTTTCAGGCGCATCTTGTTGGGCAGCTTCAGGTCCGGTGTCAGTACGTGGGCGGTCCAGCCGGCATAGTTTTTCTTCCAGTGCGTGGCCAGTTGCGGGAAAAAGTCGGAGGCCGCTTCACCGGCTTCGGTTTGCGCCTGCTCGCGGCCGGGGTTGGCACTGCGGTCGCGCGGTGGCTCAAAACCGGCGTCGTCGCGCGAATCCCGGTGGTCGCCGCCATCTTGCGAAATCGGCTGGCCGAACTCGTCGATGGGCTGGCCCGGAAAGGCTTGCGCGGGCGCGCGGCGCTGATCTCTGGCCTGCACGGCTGATGTGCCAGCCACACCCGCCACGTCGATCCGCTCGCCATAGGGCGGATTCACCAGCATCACGCCCACCGACCCATCCAAAGTAGGCGGCATGCGCTGCAGCGCGTCGCCGCCGCGAAACTGGACCGCGTTGGCGACACCGGCGCGCTCGGCATTGCGCTCGGCAAAGTCAACCATGCGAAAGGACACGTCGCTGCCGAACACCGGCGCCGTCGGCTCGGTAATCGCGGCTTCGGCCTGGTCAAGCAAGCCTTCCCATACATGGGGTTGAAACGGCAAATACTTTTGAAACGCAAACCGGCGGTTGATACCGGGCGCAATGTGGCAGGCGATCTGCGCGGCTTCAATCGCAATCGTGCCGGAGCCGCAGCACGGGTCGTAAAGCGGCACGCCTGCTTCGGCATCCCAGCCGCTGGCGGCAACCATTGCGGCGGCCAGCGTCTCTTTCAGCGGCGCATCGCCCTTGTCTTCGCGCCAGCCGCGCTTGAACAGCGGCTCGCCCGAGGTGTCGATGTAAATCGTTACCGTGTCGACCGTCAAATGCACATACACGCGCACGTCGGGCCAGCGTGTGTCAACACTGGGGCGAACGTCATCGAACTTGCTGCGAAAGCGGTCGGCAATCGCGTCCTTGATTTTGAGTGCCGCAAAGTTCAGGCTTTGCAGCGGGCTGTGCTGGGCGGTGATCTCGACCTTGAAGGTCTGCTTGGGCGTGAACCAGATTTCCCACGCGACGTTGGCGGCGGCGTTGTACAGATCTTGTTCGCTGCGGTACTGGTTGTGCTGCAGCTCGATCAGCACGCGCTGCGCCAGGCGGCTGTGCAGATTAAGCTGCAGTGCATCACGCCACGAGCCCTGCAGCTGCACGCCGGCGCGCCAGGCCTTGCCGTCAATGCCGGTGATGCGTTTGACCTCGGTGGCCAGCAAAGCCTCAACGCCGGCGGCGCAGGGTAGGAATAGTTGAAGTTGGTTCATAAATTAAGCCGCCTCTGAGGCGAATCGGGTCATCTTCTTTGCAAACAGGGGCCGCAGGACTGGCTTTGCCAGACCGCAGGCGCAGCGGCCCCCTCGGTGGGCAGAGAGTTACACGAAGTGAACGAACGTGGGGGCCATCTCTATAGCGATTTGCGCAAGTTAGCCGGCGCGATGCGCAGCGCTTCGCGGTATTTGGCCACCGTGCGGCGCGCACATTCGATGCCCTGCTCTTTCAGCATTTCTGAAATCTGGTTGTCGCTGAGCGGTTTTTTCAGGCTTTCGGACGCGACGAATTGTTTGATCAGCGCGCGCACCGCCGTGCTCGACGCGTTGCCGCCGGTCTCTGTTCCGAGCGCCGAGCCGAAAAAGTATTTCAGCTCGAAGGTGCCGTAAGGCGTGTTCATGTATTTGGCAGTGGTCACGCGTGAAATGGTCGATTCGTGCAGGCCAAGTTCGTCGGCGATTTCGCGCAGTACCAGCGGGCGCATGGCCAGTTCGCCGTGGCTGAAAAAGCTTTTTTGCCGTTCCACAATCGCCGTGCTGACGCGCAGGATGGTGTCGAAACGCTGCTGGATATTTTTGATAAACCAGCGCGCTTCCTGCAGCCGCTGCTGCAGCGCCGGGCCGGCCTGGCCCTTGTTCTGCTTCAAGGCATTGGCGTAAATGTCATGCACACGCAGGCGCGGCATCACGTCGCGGTTGAGGGCGACCTTGAAGCCACGGCCGGCCTTGGTGACGATGACGTCGGGCACGATCAGGTTGCGCTCGACATTGACAAAGCGCCGGCCGGGCTTGGGGTCGAGCCGGCCGATCACGGCAATCGCGCCCTTGATCACGGCATCGGTACAACCGCACAGATAGGCCAGCCGCTTCACGTCACGCTTGGCCAGCAGCTCCATCGGGTGCTTGCAGATGGCCATTGCGGCGCGGGTTGCTTCGCAGTCCTTGCAGTCGGGCAGCTGCAGCGCCAGGCACTCGGCCAGATGGCGCGCGCCGACACCGGCGGGCTCCATATGGTGCAGCAACTTGAGCGCCATGGCAAAGCGCTCTTCAACTTCTTCGGCCTGCAGCAGGTCGTCGTCCGCCAGGCCCGCCGCCAGCGAAGCCAGACTGTCTTCGAGGTAGCCGTCGTCGTTGAGCGACTCGATCAGGAAATGCAGCGCTGCCTGGTCGATTTCTGACAAGCGCAGGCAGAGTGCTTGCTGGTGCAGATGGTCTTGCAAAGATTCGTGGCCGCGCGCCAGATCGGAAGCATCCGTCTCGCTGTCGTCGCCATTGCTCTTGCGCGGCGGCGCGTCACCGCCCCATTCAGCGTCGTCGGGCGCGGTTTCGACCGAGCCATCACCGTCCCAGCTTTCTTCGAGCGGGGCTTCGGAGGAGCTTTCCGAGCTGCTTTCGGTGTTGCTTTGACTATCATTTTGGCTTGTAGCCCTGGAATCATCTGCGTGAACAGCTACTAAATTAGTAGCAGACTCAGACTCCTGAGTCTCCTGGCTGACCGGCGTGTTGACATGCTCGACGCCAAATTCTTCCCGCACGGCCGTGTCGTCAGACAGGTCCAGAAACGGATTTTCGTCCAGCATCTGCCCGACTTCCTGACTCAATTCGAGCGTGGAAAGCTGCAGCAGGCGAATCGATTGCTGCAGCTGCGGCGTCAGCGCGAGGTGCTGCGAGACGCGGAGGGACAGGCCTTGTTTCATCGCGACGCGCCATGCAAAGTCGGGGAGCCCTCACCCCTGCCCTCTCCCAGGGGGAGAGGGAGTAAGTCGGGAGCAGCAGAAAGAATCTTCGCCCCATCAAGCAGGGGCCGCGGAACTGGCTTCGCCAGGCCGCAGGCGCCGCCCCCTGTAGGGGGGAAGGCGTTACACGAAGTGAACGTCCGACGGGGGGGTGCCATCACATCCTGAAATGTTCGCCCAGGTACACCCGGCGTACATCGGCGTTGTTGACGATATCGTCAGGCGTTCCGGCGGCCAACACATGGCCTTCGCTGATGATGTAGGCGTGGTCGCAGATGCCCAGCGTTTCGCGCACGTTGTGGTCGGTGATCAGCACGCCGATGCCGCGCGCCTTTAAAAAGCTGATGATGCGCTGGATCTCGATCACCGCGATCGGGTCGATGCCGGCAAAAGGTTCGTCGAGCAGGATGAAGCGTGGCTGCGTGGCCAGCGCACGGGCAATTTCGACGCGGCGGCGCTCACCACCCGACAACGCCGGCGCCGGTGAGTCGCGCAGATGATCAACCCGCAAATCGTGCAGCAGGCCGTCCAGGCGGGTCTGCAGATCAGCGCGTGTCAGCGACCTGCCCGACGCGTCGACTTGGAGCTCGAGTACCGCGCGCACGTTCTCTTCCACCGTCAGCTTGCGGAAAATCGACGCCTCCTGCGGCAGATAACTCAGGCCCAGCCGCGCGCGGCGATGAATCGGCATGCGCTCGACCGACTGGCCATCGATGGAAATTTCGCCTGCATCGGCCCGCACCAGGCCGACGATCATGTAAAACGAGGTGGTCTTGCCGGCGCCATTGGGGCCAAGCAGACCGACCACTTCGCCTTTTTGCACCGACAGCGACACGTCCTGCACCACCTTGCGGCTGCCGTAGGATTTTTGCAGCCCCTGGGCCACCAGGCGACTCACCTCAGCGCCGTCAGGACCGGGCTGCGTCGTCGTGTCGCCCGCCAACCCATTCATGGGCTTGCTGTCTCGTGCGGTCATGGGCCCAGATTGGTGCTGGGGCGCAGGCGGGGCGCGGTGCCGGGGGGCGGCGCTGCAGCAGGCGCCGAGGCGGTGGTGCGCGGTGACAGCATCGCGCGAATACGGCCGGTCGGGTTGGCAGCGGTGCGGTTTTGTTCGCCGCCGTCCACGGTGAACACGTCGGAGTTGTTGTCGTAAATGATCAGCGCGCCGGTGGTTTCGTCCAGCAGCGTAGAGCCCGCATAGCGGCGCACCACCGCGCGGCGAATGAACTTCACCATGTCGGCCTTGCTGTCGTATTCGATACGTTCGCCCTCGCCTTCGATGTATTCATCCACCCCGTCGCGCTTTTTACGGTAGTAGGCCAGCTTGCCGGGCGCCGCTGCTGACGTGGCCTGCTGGTAGCCCTGCGGGTCCTGGGACACCTCGACGCGCTCGCCGCGAACGATGGTGGTGCCTTTGGTGATAACGACGTTGCCGGTAAACACGCTGGTCTGCTTCAAATCGTCGTAGCGCAGCGCATCGGCTTCAGCGTTCATCGGCTTGTCGCGGTCGGCCTTTTCGGCGGCAACCGGAAGCACGGCGCCAAGCATCAGGCCAGCGGCGAGCATCAGGGAGAAAAGGGGATGTTTCATAAAGGCACGAATCTTGCTGCTTTTGAGGTTCGGGTCATTGTAGCCACGCTGCCGGTGTGACAGACCCCAAACTTCAGCGCGCGCCCATAAAAAAACCCGCCACGTCGGGCGGGTTGCGTGAAAGCAGCCCCTGATCAAGCTGCTTTTCGCGGCAGCGCCACCAGGTGCGTGGCAATCAGCAGCGCGCGGTCCATGGTTTTGGCCTGCGATGACGAGGTGTAATAACGCCCGGCTACGCCCAGCGCGGGCACGCCATCAACCTGGTAGCTGTCTTGCAGCTGGGTCGCTTTTCTGACCTTGGTGCTGACCGAAAACGAGTTGTACATCTCGGCAAACTTTGCCGGGTCGATGCCCTGCTTTTCAGCCCAAGCCGCCACCAGCGGCGCGGAATTCAGTGGCTGTTTTTCGACATGGATGGTGTAGAAAACCTTTTTGTGCAGCTAGTCGAGCTTGCCCATCGCTTCCAGCACGTAATACAGGCGTTGATGCGGCTCAAAATCAGGACGGAAAGACACCGGTGCGCGGCGAAAAGCGATGTTTTTCGGTGCAGTTTTCAACCACGCGTCGAGTTGCGGCTCAAAGCTGTTGCAGTGCGGGCAGCCGTACCAGAAAAACTCGACCACCTCAACCTTGCCTGCCGCTGCCTCCGTAGGCGCGGGCTTGTCCAGTACCAGGTAATCGCTGCCTTCCTTGTAGTTCGGCGCCTGCACCTGGGCAGCCACCGGAAGCGCCTCCAGGCCCCAACCGGCACCGATGGCGCCAACCGTGGTTGCAATCGAAAATTCACGTCGTTTGATCAAGTTTTTCTCCAGAAATTACAGAACAGCCGGCTGGCACTTCCTTCAAGGTCAACGCCGCAGAAGGCAAGCCGGTGGACGGTTTGACAGTCAGTCGCCAAAAAGTTCAGTTCACAGGTCGGCGGAAAAATGGCGCACTAGCACGGCACTAGCGCTGCACCCGCACCAGCGCGGTTTCAATAGAGTTGTTGTCCAGCCGCGCCTTGGCCGCATCGGCATCTTCCTTGCGGTCAAAAGGGCCCAGGCGCACGCGGTACACCGTGCGGCCTGACTGCTCGCGTTCGGACACTTTGGCCTGCACACCGAGCAGCACCAACCGGGCGCGCTGCTGTTCGGCGTCTTCCGGAGTACGAAAAGCACCCGCCTGGATGAAATAGCTGAACGGGTCAACGCCCGGCAACACTGTCGGCGACTCCAGTCGCGCCTTGGCCAGGTCACCCAGTGGGTCGAGCGATGGCGGCGTTTTGGCCGCCTTGCCCGGAGCCGATGCCGCGGGTTTTGCGCCAGCGACCACGGCAGCCGGCGGTGCGGGCACGGCGGCTAGCTCGGGTGCAGCCGGAATGGGGGGCGGTGGCGGTTTGGGCAGGTTTTTATTGGCCAGCGGGCCGTTCGGATTCCAGTCCTTGTTCTTTTTGGCTTCAGCCGCATCCCCTTCCGCGCCGCCGCGTGACTGCGACTTGTTCATAAAGGGCACCGGCACTTTGGTGACGTAGACGGCCACAGCCAATGCCGCGCCCAGGCCGAGCAGCGCGCCAATAATCAGGCCCAAAAATGTGCCGCCTCATTGTTTGTTCATAAAACCTTGTTCCGTACTTTCATCGACTTTTAGCTCCTACATCACTCTCTACATTTTTCTTGGTGCACCCACACCCAGCACAGCCAATCCATTGTGCAACACCTGCGCCGTCGCGGCGACCAATGCCAACCTCGCTGTTTTGACATGCTCGTCGTCCACCAGAATTCGTTCGGAATCGTAATAGCTGTGGTAGCTGGCCGCCAGTTCGCGCAGATAAAAAGCTACATCGTGCGGCGCCAGACCTTCGGCTGCATGGGCCAGCATGGCGGGGTACTTTTCGAGCAGCAGCATCAGCGCCTGCGCGGACGCGCTGTCAAGGGGCGACAGGTCGGCGTCTCTGAGGCTCGCCACGTCGCCACCCTGCTCGGTGAAAGTGGTCAGGATGGAGCAAATGCGGGCATGCGCGTACTGCACGTAATACACCGGGTTTTCATTGTTTTTTGCCAGCGCCAGGTCAATATCAAAGACGTATTCGGTGTCGGGCTTGCGGCTGAGCAAAAAGAATCGGACGGCGTCGGCGCTGGTCCATTCAATCAGATCACGCAGCGTGACATAGCTGCCGGCACGCTTGGAGATTTTGACTTCAACACCCCCGCGCATGACCCGCACCATGGTGTGCAGCACGTAGTCGGGATAGCCGGCCGGAATGCCCGCGCCAGCGGCTTGCAGGCCGGCGCGCACGCGGGCAATGGTGCCGTGGTGGTCCATGCCCTGGATGTTGATGGCTTGGCTGAAGCCGCGCTCAAACTTGGCCAGGTGGTAGGCCACGTCGGGCACAAAGTAGGTGTAGCTGCCGTCGCTTTTGCGCATCACGCGGTCTTTGTCGTCGCCGTAGTCGGTGGATTTGAGCCACAGCGCGCCGTCCTGCTCATAGGTTTTTCCGGCGTCTTTCAGCCGCTGCACGGTGCTGTCCACACGGCCCGAGCTGTAAAGGCTGGACTCCAGGTAATAGTGATCGAACCGGACTGAAAACGCTTTCAAATCCAGGTCCTGTTCGCGCCGCAGATAAGCAACGGCAAACTGGCGGATCGAGTCAATGTCATCTGCATCGCCTGAAGCGGTGAATTCGCGGTCGTCGGACTTCACCGTCTTGCGCGCCAGAAAGTCGGCCGCTATGTCGGCGATGTAGTCGCCGTTGTAGGCCGACTCGGGCCAGCCAGCATCGCCCGGGTTAATGCCTTTGGCACGCGCCTGCGTGCTGTCGGCCAGCGTCTGGATCTGCACCCCGGCGTCGTTGTAATAAAACTCGCGGTACACCTGCGCGCCCTGGGTCGCAAAGAGGTTGCAGATCGCATCGCCGAGTGCCGCCTGCCTTCCATGGCCGACATGCAGCGGCCCGGTCGGGTTGGCCGAGACAAACTCAACGATCATGCGACGCTTCTGATCAAGCGGCTGGTTGCCGAAGCGCTCGCCCTCACGCAGCACGGCGCGTACCGTTTCCTGCTTGGCGGCCGGCTTGAGCCGGATGTTGATGAAGCCGGGCCCGGCAATTTCCACCGCATCGACCCAACGCGCGAAAGCAGGGGCAGCCAATAAAAGGGTGCGCAGCCGCTCGGCCAGCTCACGCGGGTTTTGCTTCAGTGCTTTGGACAGCTGCATCGCTGCAGTGCAGGCCAGGTCGCCATGCGCCGCCACTTTGGGTGATTCAAAAGCCGCTTTGTCGCCGGCACCGGGAGAGAGTTGTTCCAGCGCGTGCGACAGGTCGGCGAGCAGGTCGTTTTTAATCGGAGACATGGCCTGATTTTACGTTTAAGAACATCGCTGACCTTGCCGATAACGGTCAACTGTGCTCAGATGCGCCGCCTAAACTCATTTTTATTTCCCCAACCTTTTGGAGCCACCATGAAAAAACTATTCTTACTGTGTGCTGTCGGTTTCGCCCTGTCGATAGGCGCCACGCCCGCCGCATTTGCCGCTGACGGCGCCAAATCGGTCCAGCAAAGCAAGATGAGCGTGTGCAACAAGGACGCAGAAGGCAAGAAAGGCGACGAACGCAAAGCCTTCATGAAAGAATGCCTGAGCGCCAAAGTAGCCCCCGCCACGCAGCAAAGCAAAATGAAGACCTGCAACGTCGAGGCCAAAGGCAAAAAGGGTGATGAACGCAAGGCTTTCATGAAGGAATGCCTGAGCGCCTGAGCATCTGAGCATCCGACCGGCCCCATTGCCAGCGAATGGGCTTGGCGACGACAATACGGAAAGCCCGACACACCGTCCGGCAGGGCTTTTTTTATTTGATCCGCCATGATGCTTTCCGACCGGCAGCCACCTTCAATCTCTTGTATCTTTCCCGCTTATAACGAAGCGGAAAATCTTCGAACGCTCGTTCCCGAAGTTCTTGCGATACTCGCCGGGCTGTCCACTCAGGTCGAGATCATCGTAGTTGACGACGGCAGCCAGGACCACACCGCATCGGTGATGAAAATGTTGTGCGAAACCTCTCCACAGGTAATCTGGCTCACGCTTTCGCGAAACTTCGGAAAAGAAGCTGCACTGACCGCCGGGATTGAAGCGGCATATGGTGGAGTGATCATCTTGATGGATGCAGATGGCCAGCACCCACCGTCTTTACTGCCCTTGATGCTACAAAAATGGGAGCAAGGCAGCGATGTTGTTTATGCGTTGCGCAAAACTCGCGATGAACAATCGAGCATGCAGGTCAGCATGACCGCGTGGTTTTATCAATTGATCAACTGGGGCAGTCGTGTCCCCATCCCGGCCGATGCAGGGGACTTCCGGCTGATGGACCGTCGCGTTGTCGAGGCACTCAAAAGCCTGCCCGAACGCAACCGTTTCATGAAAGGGCTTTACGCCTGGGTCGGCTTCGTCAGCACGGCCATCAACTACGAGCCGCTGCCACGCATCGGCGGCAACAGCAACTTCGGACTGCGCAATTCATTGTCTCTGGCGTTGACGGGCCTGGTTGCATTTTCGACCAAGCCACTTCGGGCGCTGACCTGGGCCGGGCTGACGGTATCTGCTGCCGCCCTGGCTTACGGCTTTTGGGTCATCGTCAAAGTCTTTTTATTTGGCGTTGACGTGCCAGGCTATGCGTCGATCATCGTTGCATTGATGTTTCTGAGCGGTATCCAGCTGTTGTCAATCGGCGTGCTGGCGGAATACGTTGGCCGAATCTACGAAGAGGTCAAACAGCGGCCCACCTATTTGATCAGCCACCGCAGCGGCCAGGGGCTGAGCACGCCGGCAAGGCCAGCCACTGAGGTGCCGCCCAGATCTGCTGGTTTTAAAGTCGGACGGTTTTGAGTACGTCGGCCCGCTGGTTTGTCGCGGTGGGAGTTGCAGCGGCCATGGTTCACGTGGGTGTGTTTGAAGCCACGCGGCGGTTGCTTCAGCCCGAGATTGCCAACCTGATCGGCTTCGGCGTTGCTTTTATGGTAAGTTTTTACGGTCACCGTTTCCTGAGCTTTAAAGATGCCCGCACCTCGCTGGTGACCAGCTTTGGCCGATTTGCAGTCACTGCACTCGCAGGCCTGGCCACCAACGAAGCCATCTTCGTGCTTGTGTTTCGGGTGTTTGACTGGCCAGCCACGCTGGCGCTTGTAGGCGGCTTACTGTTTGCAGCCGGGCAGACCTTTGTGCTGACCCGCTTCTGGGCCTTCCGGCGTTAACGCCTCGCCTTCGACGCGGCTGAGCGTGCCCGACGAGCGATACAGACTCCAGCCAGCACCGGTGGCGTACAGCGTCCAATCCGTATCACCTGCCAGCAAATTCGATGGGACCCGCACGACCAGCCAGGCACCCGGCGCTTGTCCCGCAGCGGCCAGTGTGCTGAGGGGTTGCAAAAACCTGGCCATCTCCTGCTCGAAATCAACACCCTCAAAAAACTCGCGCTCCCAGCCATCGCTGGCCGCCTTGCGTTGCTGCGGCCAGTCATCAAGCAGCACCATCGGCTGGGTGATCTGCGCGTAAAACGGCAGATCGAAGGGGTAATTGCCAGCCGCGTAAATCGTGTCGCCGGCGCCTGCCGCACACGCCAGCACTTGCGCAATATCCTGGCTGCGCGAGGTCGCGGTGAGACGGGCCACGTTCAGCAGTGCCGCTGCGGCGATGCCCATATTGAGCACGCACAAACCCAGAAAAATCTGACTGGCGCGCTTGCGATGCGCGATGCGCTGCTCCCATCCGACCGCAGCCAGCAAAGCCACTGCCGGCACCACGGGCAGGATATAGCCCAACAATTTCGAGCTGGGGATTGAAAAGAAGACTGTGATCGCGATAACCCAGATCCAGCAAAGACTGAGACCTTGCTGATTGGCCTGTCCGCCCGCTGCGACGGTCGGCACTGGGCCCCGAAAATGCGGCAGCGTCTTCCGGGAAAGGGCCAAAAAAACCCACGGGAATAGCAAAAGCACCAGCGCCAGCAGATAAAACCAAGTCGGCTGCTGGTTGTTGAAGGTCTGCGCGGTGTATCTTTCGAACTGCTGATGCCAGAACATGTAGCGCAGGAAGCCGGGATACTTTTGCTGCGCCAGCGCAAACCAGGGCACCACGATCAGCACAAACAGGCCCAGGCCACTGGCCCATGGCAGATACACGATCTTCTTCAATTGCCGGGTCCACAGCAGCCACAAAAAAAGTACCAGCCCCGGCAGCACAAACCCGATCAGTCCCTTGCTCAGCATGCCCAGCGCGCAGGCCACAAACCCCCAGCGGGCCAGCGCCGCATCGGGTTTGTCATGGCCCACAAACGCCAGGCCGAAACACCAGATGGCCACGCTGATCCACGCGGCGACCATCATGTCGTGATTGACATACTGCCCACCGAGCAGAAAAGTCAGGCTGGTGCCAAGCATGATGGCGGCACGGCGGGCCACGGCCTCGCCGGCGATCCGCCGCGCGCCCAGGTACAAGGCGACCAGCATCACAGCCGCATGAAGCGCCGGCACCAGCCGAAGCGCCCAGACGTTGATGCCAAAGACAGACAGCGACATCGCCTGCAGCCAGTACAGCAGCGGCGGCTTGTGGAACAAGGGAATGCCGTTCGAGCGGGGTGTCAGCCAGTCGCCACTTTGAAGCATCCAGCGACTGACTTCGCCGTATCGACCCTCATCCGGAACTGCCAGCGGTCGCAGTGCCGCCAGCACCAGCAGCACGGCTCCTAAACCGGCCATGATGAGCCAGGATTTTTGCCGCTCGCCCAAGGTAGACGACGAGGCCGGGGTGGAGGCCGCGCTCACGATGCCGCGCCTTTGATTGCCGCGCCTCGGACGAGTCTGACATGCCACTGCGTCAAGGCAGCCGGGAATCCGGGCCCGCTCAGGTAGGCAAACTCGCTGACTCGCGCCGCTGCGATCGGATCGGAGAAGCCAGACCGGTCAGCCATCGCTGCGGGGTGGCACATGATGGTCGCGCCAGCGGGCGAGCTTTGCAGCCAGCCGCTCATCTGCCGGGCATAGTGTTGCTGCGTTCCCGAAAAGTCATAAACACCTGAAAGGGCTTTCGAGCTGGTCACGCCTGACCGGTCAGCCAGTCGTTGCAAGGCGGTCGCACCCATGGCGGCGATGATGCGGCTTTTGATATCCGCCTGATTGACGGGCACGCGCGAGATCCGCAGCCACGGCTTGCGTTCGGGGTAGCGCCGCGCCAGCGTCTCGACCAGGGCCTCGCGGATTCCGGCGAACTGCTGCACATGCTGATGGCCGTCAATATGGTCTGGCGCGGCTTGCCAGTGCGCCTCGAAGGCGTCTAGCTGTTGCTCGATCACCAGGGCAGCAGAAGCGTTCCGAAAACCGCCGGCAACGCTTTTGATCATCGCCGCCCCGAGCGATAAACCGTGGCCCGCCTGGCGGGCAAACCCGCTCGTCCAGTCCAGGTGCAGCCCGACATCGATATGGCCGCGCAGCCCTGCCAGCAGCAAAGCATCCTGCGGCCAGCGCGGCGACAGCACCATGGCACTGGTGGCACTGATTCGCTGCTGCTCCGCCAGACACACGATGGCGCGAGATATGCCTTCACTGGCGGCAAAATCGTCAGCGCAAATGATCAGTTCCTTGACGCCATGGCTCGCGCTGCCCGCCTGGACGGCTGGCCTGATCGCATCACGGTGATCTGTGGGGGAGCCCATGCCGGATTCTAGGGCGGCAGACTCTGCACCTCGCCCGGATGGCCGCGAGACAGGGACCGCGCCCACGGCGTTGGACGCAATTCGAGACCAGCCACAGAATAGGGGAACAGATGTCGAATGCTATTGAATATATAGCTGCTGACGCACGTATTACCTAGGCTAGAGGCAATTTATCTTCTGAAAAAAGGCGCGACACCGTTCATTAATGGGCTGCGCGTCCGGCCAGACCATCCCGAGCCCACGGTTGAATTTGCACAGTGAGTAGACTTCAGTTCGTCAAAACCAACTCACCAAACCAAGTCACCAAACCAACTCATCAGGATTCGTCCTGCTGGCTACATCGCCTGTTTCACCTGTTTCGCCGACCTCTTCCCCACTTGATTCGCAACGCATGACCCCCTCCCCAGCACCCGTTTTCGTCGCCGGCATGGTCCTGAGCCTGTCGCTCATCATGGCGATTGGTCCGCAAAACGCGCATGTGATACGTATGGGGCTGCTGCGCCAGCATGTGTGGCTGACCGTTTCGGTTTGCGTGGTGACCGACATCGTGCTGATTGGCGCGGGCGTGGCAGGCCTCGCGCTGCTGGGTGGCCTGTCAAAAAATTTGCTCGTTGCCATGACCGGTGCCGGTGCGCTGGTGTTGCTGCTGTATGGCGCGCAGGCCATGCGCCGGTTTCTCAGGCCCAGCCCGTCGCCAGTCGCCGTCACCGGCCTGCAAAACAATTCTCAAGTGCCGATGTCAAGCCGACAAGCGCTCGGCCTGGCGCTGGCGCTGTCGTGGCTGAACCCGCACGCCTGGCTGGACACAGCGGTATTGATAGGCACGGCGTCACTGGCCTACGCAGCGCCGGCCAACGCGGTGTTTGGCCTGGGCGCGGCAACGGGTTCAGCGTTGTGGTTTGTCGCGCTCGGCGGGGCCATGGGATGCCTGGGCCAGCGCCTGAACTCCCCGCCCGTCTGGCGCGCAATGGATGCTCTGGTGGCGCTGATGATGTGGGGAACATCGCTGCGGCTGATTGAAGGCCTGCTTAAAGGCCTGCTTTGATCGGGTCAGCCGCTGGCTGAAGAAGCCGACCGCCAGTACGCGCTCTGGCTGTAATTTTGTTTTAAAAAATCGATCCACAGCCGCACCCGCAGCGGCAGGTGCTTGCGCTGCGGGAACACGGCGTAAATGCCGTTGGCAGGCGCCGCAAACTCTTCCAGCACCGGCACCAGCAGGCCGGCGGCAATTTCCGACTCGACCTCCCAGGTGCTGCGCCAGGCAATGCCGTAACCGGCCAGGCACCAGTCATGCAACACCTGCCCGTCCGAGCAATCGAGGGGACCGCCGGGCTTGAGGTACACCACCTCATGGTCTTGATCAGCGACCGCGTCCGTCAGGACGCCTCCTAGTTGCTGCCCTTCGGCATTGCGCGGAACGCCGGGGTCCGCCAGGACACTTTTCAGTTGCTGCCCTTGGGCATTGCGCGGAACGCGAAATGCCCAGCCGCGCGTCTGCGAGGCGTCGCTCGACAGGGTCAGGCAGTCAAATTTCGCCAGCTCTGAAGGCTGCTTCGGGGTGCCCCGGGTTTGCAGGTAGCGCGGCGTGGCCACACACAGGCGCCGGTTGTCGGCCATACGCACACTGACCAGCGACGAATCGGGCATGTCGCCGACGCGCACGGCGCAGTCAAAGCCTTCGCCGGCCAGATCAACCACGCGGTCGCTCAGGTTCAGCGACATCGTCACATCCGCATGCAACTCGCGAAAGCGGGTCACCAGCGGCGCGACATGGCGGCGGCCAAAACCAGCCGGTGCTGTGATGCGCAGGTGCCCACTGGCTTTCAGGCCGCCAGCCGACACGCTGGCTTCGGCGTCGCTTAAATCAGCCAGCAGGCGCTGGCAGTCTTCCAGAAACGCGCTGCCCTCATGCGTGAGCGAAATGCGCCGCGTGGTGCGCACCATTAATTTGACGCCCAGCCGCTCTTCCAGCGCGTCGAGGCGGCGCCCTATCACCGCCGGGGCCACACCTTCGGCTTTGGCAGCGCCCGTCAGACTGCCGCGCGCCACCACCGACACAAACGATTCGAGTTGCTTGAGTTTGTCCATGCCGGATTATGGCGATCAGCGTATGCAATGACAGCTGTTCACGGCACGTTGCGAGTTTTTTGGTTGTTTGAGCCCACGCCGCTTGCAGACCGGCGCCTACGCAGCAAATGCGCCACGCACGTTAAAACTTCGAAGTGATTTTCAGTAAATCCGTTGCATTCTGCTTTTATGCAGTGGACTGCGGCGTATGAAAAGCAGGATGCCGTGCCAGCCAGCCCGGTGCATGCACACAGGCGTCATAAAACAGCGTCGTTTAAAAAACCGCCGGGCCGTCGGGCCATCGGCTATTTGCCAACAGGCAAGAGGAACTTTTATGAACTATTCCCTCATCATCACCGCCGCTGCCATGGCTTTGGCCCTGACCGCCTGCGACCGCCCTGCGGCCGTGGTGGCGCCTGCGGTAGTCACCGTGCCCGGCCCTGCGGGTGCCACGGGTGCTACCGGATCCGCGGGATCAACGGGTTCTACGGGTTCGACGGGTTCAACCGGCGCCACTGGCGCCACCGGGGCGAGCGCGCCAACCGTCCCGGCTTCGCAATAAATCAGCAGTCACGCCCGCTTTTATCAGCCGGGTGGACTGATTTGAAAGCTGAAACGAAAGCCCAGTCATCTGCCAGGTTTCGATCCGGCTGTGAGGGCGGTTACTCGCTTCAGCTGATCATTTTTTAGAGGCCTGCGCGGCAGAAACGCCTGCGCGCAGTGCCAGCAAATAGCTGTCAACACCAAAGCCGCAGATCTGGCCTTTGACGATTTCCGCGAACACCGACACCTGACGAAAAGCCTCGCGGGCATGGATGTTTGACATGTGCAGCTCAACGATGGGGCAGGTCAGTACAGCCAGCGCATCACGGATGCCGTAGCTGTAATGCGTCCAGGCACCGGCATTGATCAGCACCGCTTCGACGTTATCGGCAAAGCCCTGGTGAATGCGCTCGCACATCGCGCCTTCGTGGTTGGTCTGGAAATGCTCGACGTCAGCGCCCAGCTCCTTGCCAAGTTCGACGACGCTGGCATTGATCTCGTCGAGCGTGACGCTGCCGTATTGCACCGGGTCGCGCTTGCCGAACAGGTTCAGGTTGATGCCGTGGAGCAGAAGAATTTTCATGAGTTCTTTCGGGGACGTGACTGGGAAACCTGCTCAACCAGGTGATGAACCGGTTCGGCCGCCGCAGGTCTAAGGAAGTCGCCGGTTCGAGCCATCCAGATATCTCGCTGGTGCTTACCTGCTGAAGTGTAGCGATGGGCAGCCGAGGCAACTCCAGGGTGACCAGCGTTAGCGTCAGGCGCTCACAAAACCACCGCGAAGCTGCTACAAACGGCCAACAATCAACCGCGCCAAATGCGCAGCACGCGGCACTTGTCGCTTGCACAAGCGCTGGTCAACCGCAGCCGTGGTGCATAGCTGTATGCTATTAGTTTTATAGCTGCGTGCGCACGCAATACGGGGGCTACAGCCACTTTTTACATTCAACTGATGGGCTGATGCTGCCAGCTTCCACCGCGCAGGCCATCGGTCAGGCACTACCCTGCCTGCAATACAGCGCGCAGGTCAGCGGCATGGCCCGGATCGAGGCCATGGGGCGGCTGACCGTCAGGCGACAAAGACCTACCGCTAAAAAGGCATTTCTGTGATGGAGCTGGCGGGTTGGTCGGCACTAGATTGGGTATCTGTTTCGCTTCCGGACTTTGTCATGGCTCCGCTTTCCACCCCCGCGCAAACCAGCGTGAAAAAACCTCCGTTTAAACGCCCGATTTATCGGTCTCTGTATGTGCAGGTGCTGTTCGCCGTCGTTTGCGGCGTGCTGCTCGGACACTTTTATCCGCAGCTGGGCGCCGACATGAAGCCGCTGGGCGATGGCTTCATCAAGCTGATCAAGATGATCATTGCGCCTATCATTTTCTGCACCGTGGTGATCGGCATTGCCGGCATGGAAGACATGAAGAAAGTGGGCAAAACCGGCGGTCTGGCGCTGCTTTATTTTGAAGTAGTCAGCACGCTGGCGCTTATTGTCGGCCTGGTGATTGTCAACCTTGCCAAACCTGGCGAAGGCATGAATATCGATGCCTCCACGCTCGACACCAAAAGCATTGCGGCCTACACCGGGCCGGGCAAGATGACCGGCACGGTGGACTTTCTGCTCAATGTGATACCGACATCGGTGGTCGATGCTTTTGCCAAAGGCGAAATTCTGCAGGTGCTGCTGTTCTCGGTGCTGTTCGGCTTTGCGCTGCACAAGTTCGGCGGGCGCGGCACGATGGTCTTTGACCTGATTGAAAAACTGTCGCATGTGCTGTTCGACATTGTCGGCATCATCATGAAGGTCGCGCCCATCGGCGCCTTCGGTGCGATGGCCTTCACCATTGGCAAATACGGCATCGGCTCGCTGTTTTCACTCGGCAAGCTGATGGGCACGTTCTACCTCACCTGCCTGATTTTTGTCTTTGGCGTGCTGGGCATCATTGCCCGGCTGCACGGCTTCAGCATCTGGAAGTTTGTCAAGTACATCAAGGAAGAACTGCTCATCGTGCTGGGCACCTCATCGTCCGAATCGGTGCTGCCGCGCATGATGGAAAAGATGGAAAACCTGGGCGCGAAAAAGACCACGGTGGGCCTGGTGATTCCCACGGGTTACTCGTTCAACCTCGACGGCACTTCAATCTACCTGACGATGGCCGCCGTGTTCATCGCGCAGGCCACCAACACGCCAATGACGCTGACGCAGGAGATCACATTGCTCGCGGTATTGCTGCTGACATCGAAAGGCGCGGCGGGCATCACCGGCAGCGGCTTCATCGTGCTGGCCGCCACGCTGTCGGCAGTGGGCACGGTGCCGGTCGCCGGGTTGGCGCTGATTCTGGGCATAGACCGCTTCATGTCCGAGGCACGGGCGCTGACCAATCTGGTCGGCAATGGCGTGGCGACTCTGGTGGTTGCCAAATGGACCGGCGACCTCGACACCGCGCGGCTGCATGCCGGTCTGAACAACGAGACCTGGGCTGAAGCCAATGAGCCGGAAGAGCTGCTTGATGCGCACGTCGATCACATGGCGGTGCCTAAAAAGGGCTGAGCGCCGAGGGGTGGATGCTTATGGGTTGCCGGGCTGGCTCCAGGTAAGCCAGAAGGCGGCGGGATGTAAATTAAATTGGTGTCTAGCCCAGGTATCACCTGCGTAAGCAGCTATTTATTTGATAGCGTTTATCAATTTCAAGCTACAGCCGAGCTGACCCGCAGCGCATTGATTTCAGCCACTCCATAGCCCAGATCTGCCAGCACCGCCGTGGTGTGCTCCCCCGTGCGCGGCGGCTGCAGACGCACGCCCAGGCGCTGGCCGTCCAGCGTGAAAGGCAGCAGCGCAGCCCCGGCGGTTTGCCCGGCGCGCGCGCCGTCGGGCAAGGTAATGTCGGCCAGGCCGCCGGTGGCCAGCAGGTGTTCGTCGTCGTAAAGCTCCTCAGGCCGGCGGATCGGGGCAAAAGGCAGGCCGGCTTGTTCGACCAGCGCCGACAGTTCGGCCGCGCTGCGCAGCGCCAGCCGTTCGCGTAGCAACGGCATCAGTGCCGGGCGCGAGTTGACGCGCTGGTTGTTGGTGGCAAACTGCGGCTCGGCCAGCAGGTCTGAAAAACCGAGCACGGTGCAAAACGTCGTCCACTGCGCGTCGCTGACAGCGGCCAGAAAGATTTGCTCGCCGCCCTTGACGGTGAACACGTCGTACACCGCCCAGGCGGAAATTCGGTCGGGCATGGGTGACGCGGCCTGGCCGGTCATGGCGAATTGCATCATGTGCTGGCCGACCAGGAAGACGTTGTTTTCGTACAGCGCGCTTTGCACTTCCTGGCCCTTGCCGGTGATACCGCGCCGAATGAGCGCACCCAATGCCCCGATGGCGCCAAACATACCGCCCATGATGACGTTGACGCTGCTGCAGGCGCGCAGTGGGTCGCCCGGCCGCCCGGTCATGTAGGCCAGGCCGCCCATCATCTGCACGACTTCATCGAGCGCCGTGCGGTGTTCATTCGGGCCGGGCAAAAAGCCCTTGTGGCTGACGTTGATCAGCCGCTCATTGACCTTTGACAGCGCGGCGTAATCGAGCCCGTATTTGGCCATCGTGCCGGGCTTGAAGTTTTCCAGCACCACGTCGGCACTGGCGGCGAGCTTGCGCGCCACCGCTGCGCCGTCGGGCGTGTGCAAGTCAATCGCGATGCTTTTTTTGTTGCGGTTGAACATCGGGAAAAAACCTGAACCGGCGCCCAGCAGGTGCCGCGTGCGGTCCCCGGCCAGGGGCTCGGCCTTGATGACTTCGGCGCCCATGTCGGCCAGCACCAGGCCGCAGGCCGGACCCATCACCATGTGGGTGAATTCGACGACGCGCAAGCCGGCCAGCGGCTGGCCTTTGGACTCAAGCATCAAATCGGTCTCTAGCCCAATGAATACGTGCGCAAGCAGCTATCATATTTATAATTCATCGCACACCAGGACACGCAGCAATACGGCGCTATTTCAGCCAGCCGCGTTTCCTGAAATACCACATCGGCACCACCGCGCTGGCGGCCATCAGCGCCACAGTGTAGGGGTAGCTCCAGCCGCCCAGAAACTCCAGTTCGGGAAACTTCAGGTTCATGCCGTAGACGCTGGCAATCAGCGTCGGCGGCAGCAGCGCCACGCTGGCGACCGAGAAGATCTTGATGATCTTGTTCTGGTTGATATTGATGAAACCGACGGTCGCGTCCATCAAAAAGTTGATCTTGTCGAACAGGAAGGCGGTGTGCGAGTCGAGCGAGTCGATGTCGCGCAGAATCTGCCGCGCGTCTTCAAACTGTTCGCTGCTGAGCATCTTGCTGCGCATCATGAAGCTCAGCGCGCGGCGCGTGTCCATCATGTTGCGGCGGATGCGGCCGTTCAGGTCTTCGTGGCGGGCGATAGCGCCCAGCACCACACCTGCCAGCGCGTCGGTCATGTCGCCTGACAGCACCTGGGTGCTGACTTTCTCCAGCTGCACATAAATGTCTTCGAGCGTGTCGGCCGAATACTCGGCGTCGGCGTCGAACAGTTTGAGCAGCACTTCCTTCGCGTCTTCGATCAGTCCCGGCGCGCGGCGGGCGCGCATGCGCAGCAGCCGGAAGACTGGCACGTCTTCGTCGTGAATCGAAAACAGCACGCCCTTGCTGCGCAGGTCGTCATTGACCAGGTTCAGGATGAAGGCGACGCGCACGGTGCGCGGGTCGTCGGCGTCGGCAACCAGAAAGTCGGAGCGGATGTGCAGCTCGCCGTTGTCTTCTTCATAGAAGCGGGCCGATTCCTCGATGTCTTCATCCATCGCGTCTTCGGGAATCGACAGGCCGTAGTACTGCTTGACCCAGCGTTTTTCTTCCGGCGTGGGCGATTCGAGGTCAACCCAGATCGGCTGGAACCGGGACAGCTCTTCGAGCGACTCGATCTCTTCCTGGAACAGCCGGCCGTTGGCGAGCGTGAAAATATTGAGCATGACAGACTGCCTCAAGGCTGTATGGCGACAAGGCCACAAAGGCCACCAGGGCCTGATCATTGGGGGTGGGCGCGAGGCCTGATGGCCAGCACGCGACGAGGGGGCTGTGCCTGCTTTCAACCCCTCCAACGATTCGGGAAAAGTTCAGCAAAACTTCCCTGATCCATCAGTCTGTGGCGTTGAAAGCCGGCCACTGGGACTGCTTTCCAAGGATTTCTCCGTTGTTGAATCAAGTCGAATTATGGCAGTTCAGCTTTGAAGTTTCATTGACTGGACGCATGAAATGCCGAAAGCTTTAGAACTTTTTTCAGCAGCCGGTTGCTTTTCACAAAGTTGCATGGTTTGCTGCGGCGCAGGGTTGCCAACCAGCGTTTTCGGGCGCATAGTGAATTCAAGTGAAGCGTCCCGCGCGCCGCCAGGGCCTCTCAAAGCATCTCGAGCCCGGCGGTTTTTTAACCCGGTTCCAGCGATGGAACATTTTGGATTGAGGAGTTTCCTTATGAATCTGACGATCAGCGGCCATCACCTCGAAGTCACCCCCGCCCTGCGCGGCTACGTGACCACCAAACTAGACCGCATCACGCGGCATTTCGATCAGGTCGTGGACGTCAAAGTCCTTCTGACCGTGGACAACATGAAAGAAAAGGAGCGACGCCAGCGTGCCGAGTGCAACGTACACGTCAAGGGCCGCGATCTGTTCGCAGAAAGCTCCCACGCCGATCTGTATGCCGCTGTGGATGAGCTGACCGACAAGCTGGACCGCCAGGTCGCGCGCTACAAAACCCGAACGCAGAACCACCACCACGTTGCCGCCAAGCGCCAGTCCGAACTGTGAATTGTTTTATGCGCAGGGCGCCCGCGTGACGCCCTGCACACTTCACCCGAGCCGCATGTAAACTGCGGCTTTTTGTTGCCTGGCTGCGGGCAAACCCGGAGTAAAGTGCATAATTCCGCGTCTTGAAGATCGTTATGAACCGTCTTTCGCAAATTCTGCCCCGCACCCAGGTCATGGTCCACGTTGAGGCCACCAGCAAGAAGCGCGCGTTTGAAGAAGCCGGCCTGCTGTTTGAAAACCAGCATGGCTTGAACCGCGCCCTGGTCACCGACAGCCTGTTCGCCCGCGAACGCCTGGGTTCGACCGGCTTAGGGCACGGTGTGGCCATTCCGCATGGCCGCATCAAGGGTCTGAAGGCGCCGATGGCGGCGGTGTTTTTGCTGCAGTCGCCGATCGGTTTCGACGCGCCCGACGAGCAGGCGGTGGCGCTGCTGATCTTTCTGCTGGTGCCCGAGGCAGCAACGCAAAAGCATCTGGAAATCCTGTCCGAGATTGCCGAGCTGCTCAGTGACAGCGCCTTGCGCGAGCGGCTCAAAACCAGCGCCGATGCGGCCGCCTTGCACCAGCTGATTGCGTTGTGGCAGTCGGTGCATGAAATCAGTTCCTGACATGGCCGGTTTGCAGCGGCGCAGCCCGCGCGCGGCGCCGGACGGCCCGCATCGATATCAGTCCAGCCCCGTATTCGCTATGATTAATATAGCTGCTTACGCACGTATGATGGGGGCTGCAGGCCTTTTTTATACCCAATCAACAGCTGGAAGGGCTGCCACGCCATGAAGCCGACCGTTGTCAGTGCCGACGTTTTATTTGAAGACCACCGCGCCACGCTGAAGTGGCAATGGGTGGCCGGCCTGGGCGCGTCCGAGCGGCGGTTTGACGAAGTGGCGGTGCGGGCCGCGCGCTCGGGCGCTGACCTGGTGGGCTACCTGAACTACATCCACCCTTACCGGGTGCAAATTCTGGGCGAGCGCGAAGTCGCCTACCTGAGCAAAGAAAGCCCCGAAGACTGCGCCCGCCGAATCTCGCGCATCATCACGCTCGAACCGCCGGTGCTGGTGGTGGCCGATGGCGAAACCGCGCCCGACACGCTGTTGTCGATGTGCGAACGGGCGCAGCTGCCGATGTTTGCCACGCCGGAATCGGCCGCGTTTGTCATCGACGTGCTGCGGGCGTATTTGTCCAAGCACTTTGCCGACCGCACCTCGATGCACGGCGTGTTCATGGACATTTTGGGCATGGGCGTGATGATCACCGGCGAGTCGGGTCTGGGCAAAAGCGAGCTGGGGCTGGAGCTGATCTCTCGCGGGCACGGTCTGGTGGCCGACGACGCGGTTGATTTGTACCGCATCAACCAGACCTCCATAGAAGGCCGCTGCCCGGATTTGCTGCAAAACCTGCTGGAAGTGCGCGGCATCGGCCTGCTGGACATCAAGGCGATCTTTGGCGAAACCGCCGTGCGCCGCAAGATGCGGCTGAAAATGATCGTGCATCTGGTGCGGCGCGAAACGCTGGAGCGCGAATACGAACGCATTCCCTACGAACCGCTGACGCAGGACGTGCTGGGCGTGCCGGTGCGCAAGGTGATTATTCAAGTGGAGGCCGGACGCAACATCGCCGTGCTGGTTGAAGCCGCTGTACGCAATGCCATTTTGCAGTTGCGCGGCATCAACACCTACCAGGAGTTTGTCGAGCGTCACCGCAAGGCGATGGAGCAGGGCGACTAGGTCTTTTGGCTCGGTTCGCTATTGAATGTATAGCGTACAGCGCCCGTAAAACCTGCCGCAGCGCCTGTTTTAATACACCAA
>JANLYY010000099.1:0-1662 GCA_031365885.1 Polaromonas sp.
CAGCCGGTCGCGGATGCCCGCCACGCTGCGGCCATCGCGCAGCAGCTTGAAGTAATAACTGCCGTCCACCGTGTCGCCGTACAGGCAGGCGCCGATCAGCTTGTCGTCTTTGAGCACCAGCTTTTTATAGACGCCGCCAAATGGGTCACTCATGACGATTTCTTCCGTTCCTTCGCCGCCCATAAATTCACCTGCGCTGAACAAATCAATGCCCGTTACCTTCAGTTTGGTCGAGGTCAGCGAGCCGGTGTAGCGGCCGATGCCGAACTGCGCCAAGTGATTGGCCGCCACCTTGGCCTGCTCAAACAGCGGCGCCACCAGGCCGTAGGCAATGCCGCGATGCGCGGCGCATTCGCCGACCGAATAAATGCGCGCGTCGGTCACCGTCTGCATGGTGTCGTTGACCACGATGCCCTTGTTGCAATGCAGGCGCATGGATTCGGCCAACTGCGTATTGGGACGAATGCCGACCGCCATCACCACCAGGTCGGTCGCCAGCTCGGTGCCATCCTTGAACTTGATGGCGGTAACACGACCTCCTTTGCCATCGTCCTTGTTGCCGACCAGTTCCTGGGTCTGCGCGCCGATCAAAAACTTCAGGCCGCGGTCTTCCAGCGACTTTTGCAGCAGCTTTCCCGCCACACTGTCAAGCTGGCGTTCCATCAGCGTGGGCATGACATGCACCACCGTGACTTCCATGCCGCGCAGCATCAGCCCGTTGGCGGCTTCCAGCCCCAGCAGGCCCCCGCCGATCACGACGGCCTTCCGGAATCGCGTGGCGGCATCGATCATCGCGTTGGTGTCAGCAATGTCGCGGTAGGCAATCACGCCTTCGAGGTCTTTGCCGGGAATCGGCAGGATGAACGGGTTCGAGCCGGTACACATCAGCAGCCGGTCGTATTCTTCTTCGGTGCCATCGTCCGCGCGCACGATGCGTTTAATGCGGTCCACCTCGACCACTTTTTTCCCCGCGTGCAGCCTGACATGGTTGTCTGTGTACCAATCCCAGCTGTTCAGAATGATCTCATCGAGTGTCTGCTCGCCGGCCAGCACCGGGCTGAGCAGGATGCGGTTGTAGTTGGGGTGCGGCTCGGCGCCGAAGACGGCGATGTCATATAAATCAGGGGCGACCTTGATCAGCTCTTCCAGCGTACGCACACCTGCCATGCCATTGCCGACCATCACCAGTTTTGATTTTTTCAAGGGGAAGACTCCAGAGGTAGACCTTTGACAGTGCAAGGGTCGTGCCAAATGAGCTCCCCCAGAAGCGCCTTCGGCATCATTCCTGCGCACCATTCATGGGCACTGAACTTGCTAACCTTGGTGCATGGCTTTTGAAATAGATATCGGCTTTTCAACCCAGGCGGGTCGCAAGGACATCAACGAGGATTTTTGCGCCGCCATGCTGCCCGGGCCGGGCGAGGAAGGCATGGGTTCCATCGTCGCCATTGCAGACGGCGTCAGCACCGGCGGCATGGGCAAGGAAGCCGCGCAAACCACCGTGACCAGCTTGGTGCGCGATTATTACGGCACGCCCGAGACGTGGGACACCACCGTCGCGCTTGACCGCATCATCGGTGCGCAAAACGCATGGCTCTGCGGTGTGAATCGGCGCCGGCACCCGGCGATTGGTCTGACCACGCTGACGGCCGTGGTGCTGCG
>JANLYY010000149.1:0-28652 GCA_031365885.1 Polaromonas sp.
CGCAGCGCGCCTTCCAGCTCGCGGACATTCGAACGGACATTTTTGGCGACAAAAAACGCCACCTCTTCCGGCATCAAGGTGCCTTCCACTTCGGCTTTGCGGATCAGGATGGCGACGCGCATTTCAAGCTCGGGTGGTTCAATGGCGACCGTCAGCCCGGAATCAAAACGCGACACCAGCCGCTCATGTATGTCAGTCAGGCCCTTGGGATAGGTGTCGCTGGTCATCACAATGTGCGACTTCTTGGTCAGCAGCGCTTCGAACGCGTTAAAAAACTCTTCCTGCGTGCGGTCCTTGTTGGCGAAGAACTGCACGTCGTCAATCAGCAGCAGATCGAGAGAGTGGTAGCGTTCCTTGAACTCATCAAACGTCTTGCGTTGATACGCTTTAACCACATCCGATACAAACTGCTCGGCATGAATGTATAAAACTTTGGCCGCAGGGTTGTCACTGAGTAATTTGTTGCCGATAGCGTGCATCAGGTGGGTCTTGCCCAAACCGACACCGCCGTAGATAAACAGCGGGTTGTAAAGCTGACCCAGACTGCTGGAAACATGAAGTGCTGCCGCTCTGCCCATCCGGTTGGCAGTGCCTTCGATCAGCGTGTCAAAAGTAAGGGCTGTATTCAGACGGTTCTTGAAAGGAGCGCCCGCAAGTTCGTCAGGAACCCCTATGGCGGGCGGTTCTACGACGCCAAAGCTCTCAAAGCTTCTCACCAGAGCTGCTGATTTTGCTTGGGCTTCTCTGATAGTAAGCGCCAACTCTAAAGGTACTTTTTGATCTGAGAATTTCTCAAGCAATGCAGAAATACGCCCAGCATACTGAGCTCTAACCCAGTCGAGCTTGAAGCGATTGCCGACATGGATCGTCACTTTGGACAGGTCGGGAGCAACGTGTACAACCAGCGGCCGAATCCAGGTGTTGAATTGTTGCTCGGGTAGTTCCTGCGCCAGCTGATCGACACAGCGTTGCCACAAGCCCTGACCGGGGCTGCCAATATATCCATCGTTCATGAATTTTTAGCGGGGCTTGAAGACACAAGTCAGCGCTGAGCTGGCTGTGGATATTTTAATTTTGGACACCCGTAATTGTACCGGGCCGGGCAAGTTATCCACAAAAAATTACTTCGGGTTTTACCTATTTTCTGGCCGTCCATTTTGCGCATGGCACCGGCACGGCTTCCCGGACAACGCCTGGCGCCGATCCTTTATGGAGGGCGAGACTAATTGCCAGGCTCAGCGAATCTGCGATAATCATGGGTTTCCCTGAAATGCAGCGGCCTAGCGCCGCCTGAAAAACTCTTGCTCGACGCTTGCATAGGTGTTCTGCGTGCGCGGTGCTACTCCGGTAGTTGCGCAGCAAACCTTGTGCCAAAACGGGCGACAAACGGGCTGTAACGCACTGCGGTGCATGCCAGCCGAATGGGTTGGAGTCACATCAGGGAACCTGTTCACTTAACTTGTAGCTAACCGGCACGTAGGACGCATCATGAAACGTACATACCAACCCTCCAAAGTCAAGCGCGCCCGTACGCACGGCTTTCTGACGCGCATGAAGACGCGTGGCGGCCGCGCAGTGATCGCAGCCCGGCGCGCCAAGGGTCGCAAGCGTCTGGCTGTTTAAGTCAGCAAACCTGTCGGCTTTTGCAGCTTAGTACTTCTGAGCAGGCGTTTGGCCCTCGTGCAGCGGCTTCAGACGCGACCACAGTTTGAGGCCGCGCTAGCCGGCGCCACTATTGCGAAGACGCCGCATTTCGCGTTGCACCGCAATTCGCTGGACGCAATGCCAGTGGCATCATCTAACGGCGCTGCAATTCCGCGATCTGCCCTGTTTCCTGTCATGGACACCTGGCTGGGTGCGATGGTTCCCAAGCGTTGGGCCCGACGTGCCGTGACACGCAACGCCATCAAAAGGCAAATTTACGCCGTGAGTGCCGAGTTCCAGCAGTTGTATCCACAAGCCGCCTTCGTGGTCCGGCTTCGGCGTGATTTCTCGCGTGCGGAGTTCGTCAGCGCTTCGTCGCTCCACCTTCGGTCCGCCGTTCGCAGAGAGCTTCAGTCATTGCTGCAGGCCGGGGCCGCTGCGCCATGACGTTCGCCTGGCTATCTGCGCTGAACGCAGCCTTCAGACTACCGCAACAAGGACTGATCCTTCTTGTCAAAGGGTATCGACTGCTGCTCAGCCCCTGGCTCGGATCGGGCTGCCGGTTCGAGCCGACGTGCTCAAGTTATTCCCTGCAGGCGTTGCAGCAGCACGGTGCAGCGCGCGGCAGTTACCTGACACTGCGCCGCCTTGCTCGTTGCCAGCCGTGGTGCGATGGGGGTCACGATCCTGTGCCGCCTGTGCGCAACACCTCAATATTTTCCCGTCTGCTCACACCAGCGACCTCCTTTCCTTCTAAAAAGACGCCGTCATGAACGACATCCGCCGCACCATCTTGTGGGTGATTTTTGGTTTTTCCATGGTTTTGCTGTGGGACCAGTGGCAGGTCTTCAATGGCCAGAAACCCACTTTTTTCCCGTCCGCCTCACAAACCGTCAAAGCACCCACGCCGGCAACAACGGCGCCTGGTTCTGCCGCCTCCGCAGTGCCGACCCTGCCGTCGACCGCCGTACCGTCGGCCTCGGCTAACGTGGTTCCCACGGGCGCGCCGAGCGCAGCAAATGTCGGTGGCGTTGGCGCTCGCGAGCGGATTGTTGTTAGCACGGATGTTCTCAAACTCACATTCGACAGCGAAGGCGGCACGCTGGTTCGTTCCGAGTTCACCAAATACACCGATGGCACCAACAAATCTACAGGCTTTGTGTTGCTCGAAGAAAGTGGCAGCCGGGTTTATGTAGCCCAGACTGGCCTGATCGCGGGCACCGCACTGCCGACCCATAAAACTCCGATGAACGTGGTGGCCGGTGAGCGTGAACTGCGTGACGGTCAAAACACCTTGCAAGTCCGCTTTGAATCGGCCGAGGTCGGCGGCGTGAAGCTGGTGAAAACCTACACACTGAAGCGCGGTGCTTATGACATCGCGGTGCGTCATGACGTCATCAACAACGGCACCGCAGCAGTCGCGCCGCAGCTCTACCTGCAACTGGTGCGCGACGGCAATCCTCCGCCTGGCGAGTCCTCGTTCTATTCAACTTTCACCGGCCCGGCGATCTACACCGAAGCCCAGAAGTACCAGAAAGTCGAATTCAAGGACATTGAAAAAGGCAAGGTCGACGTCGAAAAACAGGCTATCAACGGCTACGTTGCCATGGTGCAGCATTATTTTGCGACGGCCTGGATGCTGGCTGACGGTTTGAAGCGCGATCTGTTCTTTCGCAAGGTAGACACCAACCTGTACGCCGTCGGCCTGATCACGCCGATGGACACCATTTCTCCGGGCGCCAGCAAAACCATCGAGTCCCGCTTTTTCGTCGGCCCTCAGGAAGAAAAAACGCTGGAATCACTGGCCCCCGGGCTGGAGCTGGTCAAGGACTACGGCTGGTTGACCATTCTGGCGAAACCCCTGTACTGGCTGCTGGACCAGCTTCATGATGTGTTGCGCAACTGGGGCTGGTCAATTGTGGCGCTGGTATTGCTGCTCAAAATCGCGTTCTACTGGTTGAACGCCAAGGCTTACGCCAGCATGGCCAAGATGAAAGCCATCAATCCCAAAATCATGGAGATGCGGGAACGGCTCAAGGACAAGCCGCAGGAAATGCAGCAGCAGATGATGAAAATTTACCGCGACGAGAAAGTCAACCCAATGGGTGGCTGCTTCCCGATCATGGTCCAGATTCCGGTTTTCATTGCGTTGTACTGGGTGCTGTTGTCCAGCGTCGAGATGCGCAATGCGCCGTGGATCCTGTGGATTCGCGACTTGTCAGCGCCGGACCCGTTCTTCATCTTGCCGGTGGTGATGACGCTCACGACTATGCTGCAGACGGCGCTGAACCCGACGCCCCCGGACCCGATGCAGGCCAAGTTGATGTGGTTCATGCCGCTGATTTTCAGCGTGATGTTTTTCTTTTTCCCGGCTGGGCTGGTGCTTTACTGGATCACTAACAACATTTTGTCGATTGCCCAGCAGTGGGTCATCAACACCCGAATGGGTGTACCGCCGCAATTCAACCTGCCGAAATTCAGGTAAGAAAAAAGGGCCGCTCAGCGGCCTTTTTTGATTCTGACGTTCACCCAAAGCCACTTGCATCTGCCCTCGTACCCTCCCGTATTTGGTATCTTCCGATCATGCTTGCCCGACATTACGACCCCATCGTTGCCATTGCGACCGCGTCCGGCCGTGGAGCAGTCGGCATTGTTCGCGTTTCCGGTCAGGGCATTGCACCGGTAATCGCCGCTCTCTGCGGCCGCAGTCTGCTGCCGCGTCAGGCGACCTACCTTTCTTTCAGGGATTCCCGCCGGCAGGTGATCGACCAGGGCCTGGCCATTCATTTCCCCGCGCCGCACTCCTACACCGGCGAGGAAGTGCTTGAGCTGCAGGCGCACGGCGGGACTATGGTGCTCCAGCTGCTGGTGGCAAGCTGCCTGGAAGCCGGCGCGGCCCTGAACCCGGCGACTGGCCAGCCCTGGCTGCCGCGCTTGCGCCTCGCGCAGCCCGGAGAATTTACTGAACGCGCATTTTTAAACGACAAGATCGACCTGGCGCAGGCCGAAGCCATTGCCGACCTGATTGACGCCAGCACCGAAACCGCCGCCCGCTCCGCCGCCCGTTCCATGACGGGCGAGTTCTCAACGGCCGTCAATGCCCTGCTGAAGCAGCTCATTGAACTGCGCATGCTGGTCGAGGCCACGCTGGATTTTCCCGAAGAAGAGATCGATTTTTTGAAGAAGGCCGATGCCCTGGGCCAGCTGCTGAAAATTCAAGGCACGCTGGATTTGTTGATGCAACGCGCAATGCAGGGCGCGATTCTTCGAGAAGGCATCAAGGTCGTGATTGCGGGCCAGCCGAATGCCGGGAAAAGCTCGCTACTCAATGCACTCGCCGGTGCCGAGCTGGCCATCGTCACGCCGATTGCCGGCACCACCCGCGACAAGGTGTCCCAACTGATCCAGATCGAAGGCGTGCCCCTGCATGTGGTGGACACGGCCGGTTTGCGCACCGCGCTCGATGAAGTCGAAAAGATTGGCGTTGAGCGCGCGTGGACGGAAATCCAGAGTGCCGATGCCGTGCTTTTCATGCGCGACCTGAGCCGCCACGATCCCGCCAGCTCATCCTCGATTATTGCTACTAATTACATAGCAGAAGATGACGTAATTGCAGGGGCTATCGTAAAAAACAGTCCGAAAAAAACGGCGATGATCGAGGTCTGGAACAAATCAGATCTGGCAACGCCCGCGGCGCGGGAAAAAGTGTGCGATGGCGTGATGATTTCCGCCAAAACCGGCGAGGGGCTGGAGACCCTCCGGCAAAAGTTGTTACAGGTAGTCGGCTGGCAGGCTGCACCCGAAGGACTTTTCATGGCGCGGGAACGCCATGTTCGGGCTTTGGGCAGTGTCAAAACCAAACTGGCAGAGGCCCGGGAACAATTGCAGGCCGCGCGGCCCGCGCTGGACCTGCTGGCTGAAGATCTGCGTCAGGCGCAGATGCATCTCAGCGAAATCACCGGCTCGTTCGGTGCTGACGACTTGTTGGGCGAGATTTTCTCCCGTTTTTGCATCGGCAAATAATTCGTCACCTCATCTGAACTGCGGCATGTATCTGATAGACCTGCCACCGGAAAAGACGGTTTCGCAGACGGCAACAGGGTAACCTCATCTTTTGTATCAATTGTAAAAAGACGTTAACAAAATGCAGGACGCTGGCACTGCCATGTATCGTCAGAAAATTATGGACGCAGTTTTTATCACCGATACCCGAGCAGACATTCATGGGCTGGCCAGGGCTATTGCCACGTCCGCCGCCAGCGATGCGCTGCGCTGCCAATTCAATGAGTCCCAATGGGATTCGCTGGCTGGCTACTTTCAGCCGTTTGCGCTGCAAAGCGGGCAGGTGGTGATTGAAAAAGGCGCCCAGGATCGGACCCTTTATTTCATCGAGAGCGGCGGTTTGAGCGTGCATTACGAGGACGAGAGGGGCCGTGTCCGCATGGCACTGGTAGCCCCTGGCAGCGTGGTCGGCGAAGGCGCGTTTTTCTCGCACCTGCCGCGCAGCGCCACGGTGCAGTCAACAGGCCTCAGCAAGCTGTGGTGCATGACCTCGCTGCGTTTTCTGGAGTTGTCCAATCGCCACAGCCCGTTGGCACTGGAACTGGCGATCGCACTCGGCTCGGTCATGGCGAAGCGACTCTACAACCGGCCAAGACGGGTCGCTGTTACCTGACAACGCACTTTCGGTAGTTTTCTGGCATCACGGCGTCCGGTGCCCGACTGGCGATGTCATGGCGCTACAGCCAGGTCTCTCTTCTGGTCAATTTGGTCTGCAAATCCTGCGTTTGTCTTCCGCCCCATCGCTGTGGGTGGTAAATTGATTCCGTTCCCCGTCGCTATGTGCGGCATCAGTGATGGGCAATCCGCGACCCAGCCTGGCAACGGGCAACAACACGTTCTCCATCGGGTTATCCTCATGCATTTCTTCGACATTTTTTTTGGCAAGCGACTGGCACCCGAAGCCGGCGGCGTGGGCGGACCCATTGACCACCACATTGAGCCCGGAGCGGTTGTCACGCCCGCCCGCCATGCCGCCAGCGGAATGCAGCCGATCGCCGATGAGCGCAGAACCCGGCGCCACGCGCGACGGGAGCAGTTGTATGTAGCCGTTCGAGAGGCCATGACCCGGTCAGGTGTGTTGGCCGCAAGCTACCGATTCAAGGTGCTCTCGCTCGATCAGCTGGGCAATGAATTTCTGGTCATGGTGGACCTGTCAGTGGATTTCGAGGACATCACCCATCAGCCCGGCGCCATGGAGGCGCTGATTGTGCAGAACGCAAAGGCGCGTTTTGCCATCACCGTGCCAACGGTTTACTGGCGCATGGACGCAGCCCCCGCGCCAACGCACGGCAAACCACGGCCAGCCAGAGAGCCTGAAAAGCCACCAGCGCAAGCGCCAGTCGCAGAGACACCAGCCCCGCTGCCGGCCCGGGCCGTCAGAGCTGCCGTTCGGCATGATCCCCTTGAGGCGGATGAGGTGGCTGCCTTCAGACTGGCGTTGCTGGCAGCGTCTGCCAAAGCGCCTGTAAATTTGCCTGAAGCGGCGCCAAGAGCGCGGCGTGGCGTTTCGTCCTACACCTTGCTCACCGGATTTGAAGACACCGAATTGCCGGAATCTGCCGTGTCTCCGGCACTGAGCAGAACCCAGTACGGCGAGCTGCTCTAGCCGGGCCAGGCGCGGTTCGTTGTCAACGGGCAAAGCCATCGGCTGCAGTGGACTGCCCTCCAAGTCCTCTGAAAACGCACGCTGTGAGAGAAATCGGCTCGTAGCCCAACGAATAAGTGCGCAAGCAGCTATGAACTTTATAGCGTCTAAAAACACCGACGCAAGCAGCCAAGCCGAAAACCGGTGTCGCCTGGCGCGTTGTAAACGGCAACAGGGGACAACATCTTGCGACGGGGTTCGGCAACTACCCGGCGAAATCAGCTAGTGTGAAAGTCGGAAGGCCGACCGCGTGCAATTTGGCCGTGCCGCCCAGCGCCGGCAGGTTGATGATGGCCGCTCCCTCAATGACCGAGGCGCCGGCCTTTTCCAGCAGGGTTTTGCCCGCCAGCATGGTGCCGCCGGTGGCGATTAAATCATCCATCAACAAGACCCGCTGTCCCGGTATCACGGCATCGACATGCAGCTCGACGGTGCTGCTGCCGTACTCGAGCGCGTAGGTTTCTTTCAATGTATTGAAGGGCAGCTTGCCCTGCTTGCGAATCGGAACAAAGCCGATCCCCAGCTGGTACGCCAGCACGGCGCCCAAAATGAAACCGCGTGCGTCCAGGCCCGCCACCAGATCGGGCTTCTGCATCGGGCTGCCCTTGGCGCCGCTGTAACGACGCAGAAATACCTCGATCACTGCACGAAACGCCTCTGCCTTGAGCAGCAGTGGTGTGATGTCCTGAAACTGCACGCCTGGCGCCGGCCAGTCCGACACGGTGCGGACGTAGCGGGTGATGTAGTCCAGTGCGCCGGGCGCTTCCGCTGAGTCTAGTTTTTTAAGGCTGACCATGCTTATCCAAACCGGGTTCCAGGCCGCGCCCTGCTACGGTCTTTCACACTGATTGCTTTGCTCATGAAGGGATCCTCCCGAGTTAATGCCGTGATGCTGAAACAATGGGCCACCCCCGCATCAAACTGCCCCAGCGGCCAGGGCGACAACAGTGCGCGCCACAGCTTCACGCGCGTCTATTTGCACGCCCTAAAAGCCCGGATCACGGTGATGCCGGGAACAGTCTGACAATGTGCTGCGCACAGGCATGATTCAAGCGACTGCAGGGTTATTTTTCAGCGCGCGGCCGCGCAGGATTTTTTCTTCGGCCACCGCCAGCGCCTCAGCCTGCCCGGACAGCACCAGCGTGTCGCCACCTTCAAGCACCAGCGCGTCATCGGCCGCCAGCGTTTTGCCCGAACTGCGGCGCAGGCTGACCACCCGCACCCCTACCGCGTGCAGGGCCAGAAACCCCAGCGGCTTGCCGACCGGGTTGGTGGCGAGCGGCAGAGTCACGGTGGTCAGGCGCTCTTCGTCGCGCTCGTTGATAGTGTCGTCATCAGCGCCGCGAAAGTAGCCCCGCAGCAGGTTGTAGCGCGCATCGCGCTGGTCCTGTACAACGCGGATCACACGCCGCATCGGCACGCCGACCAGCGCCAGCGCATGGCTGGCCAGCATCAGGCTGCCCTCGATGGCCTCGGGCACGACTTCAGTCGCACCTGCAGCGCGCAGTTTTTCCAGATCGTGATCATCAACAGTTCGAACGATGACCGGCACCGTGGGCGCATGCGCGCGCGCATTGGCCAGCACCTTCATCGCGCTGGCGGTGTCCAGGTACGTCACCACCACGGCGCTGGCGCGGGCCAGACCGGCGGCCATCAGCGCCTGCAGCCGCACCGCATCGCCAAACACTACCGAGTCACCCGCCGCCGCCGCCTGCCGCACGCGGTCGGGGTCCAGGTCGAGTGCCATGTATTGAATGCCTTCGCGCTCCAGCATGTGGCCCAGGTTCTGCCCGCAGCGGCCATAGCCGCAGATGATCACGTGCTTGCTGGCATTGATCGACTTGCGCGCAATCGTGGTCATCTGCAGTGACTGCTGCAGCCATTCGCTCGACACCAGCCGCATCACGATGCCGTTGCTGTACAGGATGATGAACGGCGTTGCCAGCATCGACAGCACCATGCCGGCGAGGATCGGATTGAGCAGGTTGGCCGGTATCAGCTGGCTGGTTTGCGCCAGTGACAGCAGCACGAAACCGAATTCACCGGCCTGCGCCAGATACAGGCCGGTGCGCAGTGACACGCCAGTTGTTGCGCCCAGCAATCTCGCCAGAGCGGTGATCAGCAGCAGCTTGCCCAGCACCGGAAGAGTGGCCAGCACCAGTACCAGCGGCCAGCGCTCCAGCACCAGCCGCCAGTCCAGCATCATGCCGATGCTGATAAAAAAAAGTCCCAGCAGCACGTCGTGAAAAGGCCGGATGTCGGTTTCCACCTGGTGCTTGTATTCGGTCTCCGAAATCAGCATGCCAGCGATGAACGCGCCTAGCGCCAGGCTCAGTCCGGCGCGTTCCGTCAGCCAGGCCAATGCCAGCGTGACCAGCAATAAATTCAGCACGAACAGCTCTTCGCTTTTGCGCCGTGCCACCAGGGTCAGCAACCAGCGCATGGCCCGCTGGCCACCTGTCAGCAGCAGGCCCACCAGCACGGCAGCTTTAAGGCCCGCAATCCCGAGCGCCATCAGCATTTGATCCGGCGGCGAGCCCAGTGCCGGGATCAACACCAGCAGCGGCACCACGGCCAGATCCTGAAACAGCAGCACGCCCATGATGCGTTTGCCGTGTTCGGAGTCAAGCTCGAGTCGCTCGGCCAGCAGTTTGACGACGATGGCCGTGCTGCTCATGGCAATCGCGCCCGACAAGGCCAGCGCCGTCTGCCAGTTCATCTTCCATAGCGTGGGGGCCAGGGTGGCCAGAAACAGCGAACCCAACGTGGCCAGCAGCACGGTGAGCACGACTTGCAGCATACCGAGCCCGAACACATGGCGGCGCATCGAGCGCAGCTTGGGCAGGTTGAATTCCAGCCCGATCACGAACATCAGAAACACCACCCCAAATTCACCCAGATGGCGCACGCCTTCGGAGTCTTGCGACAGTGCCAGCGCATGCGGGCCAATCACCACACCGACCGCCAGATAACCGAGCATGGGCGGCAATTTGAGCGAGCGGCAGACCACCACACCGAGCACGGCGGCCAGCAGGTAGAGCAGGGTCAATTCCAGCGCACTCATCATTTGATAGTAGCTGATGACTTTGACAGTTTGCCTTGATCACACCGGGCTTGAAAACCGGTTTGCGGAGGCGGCGTTAGAGCGGTGCTCGATAGAATGCGGTGATGAGCTTTCCCGCCGCGAACTTTGATCCCGACCAGGCGCTGTCTCTGGCCCGAAAGACCTTTGAAATTGAAGCCGCCGCCGTGCTGGGTCTGGTCAGCCGCGTGGGTCCTGAGTTCGCCGGCGCAGTGGCGCTAATGCTTGCTTGCACCGGCCGCGTCGTCGTGATGGGCATGGGCAAAAGCGGCCATATCGGCCGCAAGATCGCGGCCACACTGGCCTCCACCGGCACGCCCGCCATGTTTGTTCACCCGGCCGAGGCCAGCCACGGCGACCTGGGTATGGTGCAGCCGATTGATGTGGTGCTGGCGATATCCAACAGCGGTGAGAGCGAAGAGCTCAATGCCCTTTTGCCGATGCTGGGCCGCCTGGGCGTGCCGCTGGTGGCGATTACGGGTGGTGCGCAGTCGGCACTTGCCAGACAGGCCCGCTTCACGCTCGACAGCAGCGTGGCGCAGGAGGCGTGTCCGTTGAACCTGGCACCTACCGCCAGCACCACCGCTCAGCTGGCACTGGGAGATGCGATGGCCGTAGCCTTGCTCGATGCGCGCGGGTTCCGGCATGAGGACTTTGCGCGTTCGCACCCGGGCGGCGCGCTCGGGCGCAAGCTGCTAACGCATGTAAACGACGTTATGCGCAGCGGCGATGCGGTGCCCCAAGTGTTGCCGGATACCGGCTTCACCGCGTTGATGCGCGAGATGAGCAGCAAGGGCCTGGGTGCCTCCGCTGTGGTCGATGCGCACCGCCAGGTGCTGGGAATTTTTACCGACGGCGACCTGCGCCGCCTGGTTGAAAAAGGTGTTGACCTGCGCAGCCGTACCGCCGGCGACGTGATGCACGCCAATCCGCAGACGGTGCGCGCCGACGCGCTGGCAGTCGATGCTGTGGCGCTGATGGAAAAGCACAGCATCACCAGCGTGCTGGTGGTCGACGGCGCAGGCGCTTTGTGCGGCGCCCTCAACACCAACGACTTGATGCGTGCGAAAGTGATATGAGTCCCATGCTCAATTTCCCGCCAGAACTGCTGCTCAAAGCGCAGAACATTCGCGTCGCATTCTTCGACGTCGATGGCGTGCTGACCGATGGCGGCCTGTATCTGACGGAGCAGGGCGAAACCATCAAACGCTTCAATACGCTGGACGGACACGGCCTCAAGATGTTGCAGAAGGCGGGCATCACGCCTGCGGTCATCACTGGGCGCGACAGTCCAGCCTTGCGAGTTCGCCTGAAGGCCCTGGGCATCACGCATGCGCATTTCGGCACCGAAGAAAAGGTGCCTGCCGCCGAAATCACTTTACGCGCCCTGGGGCTTGACTGGGCGGCCGCAGCGGCCATCGGCGATGACTGGCCCGATCTGCCAGTCATGCGCCGCTCTGCGTTTAGCAGCGCACCGCCCGACGCACACGTAGAAGTCCGGGCGCGCGCGCTCCACGTCACGCAGGCGCGCGGGGGGCACGGCGCGGCGCGAGAGTTTTGCGACTTGCTGCTGGTCGCCAGCGGGCGCTACGCCGGTTTACTGGCGGACTACGCTGCCTGATGGCCATCGTCGCTGCGCAACCCGGTGTCCTTTCGCGCGTCAAGGCTGCATGGCGACAGCTGGTGGGCGCATGGGACCGCATGGCGATTTACATGCCCTTGCTGATGATGGGATTGCTGGCGCTGGGAACCTACTGGCTGGCGCGAAACAACCCCGGCTTTAGCGCCCCTGAAACGGCCAGAGAGGTGCGCCATGAAGTCGATTACTTCATGAAAAAATTCTCTGTCAGGACCTTTGATGAAACCGGCCGACTCAAAAGCGAAATCTTTGGTGACGAGGGCCGGCATTTTCCGGACACCGACATTCTTGAAATTGATCAGGCCCGCGTTCGCAGTCTGCGGCCCGATGGCAGCATCACCGTAGCCACCGGCAACCGGGCCTACACCAACGGCGATGCGTCGGAAGTGCAGCTGACCGGAAATGCGCGGGTAGTTCGCGACGCCTGGCGTGATGCCAGCGGCAATGAATTTCCCCGGCTTGAGTTTCGTGGCGAATTTCTGCATGCGTTTTTGAACGAAGAACGGGTAACTTCACACAAGCCGGTGGTGCTCACCCGCAGACTGGACCAGTTCACGGGCGATACGTTTGACTATGACAACCTCGGACAGGTCGCCAATTTGAAGGGCCGGGTTCGCGGTGTACTGGTGCCCCGGGCGGCGCCGCCGGCCGCACTACCGGGGCCTATCAACAAGCCGGCAGTTACTGACAGGCCAGTTGCGCCCTGACAGCAAAGCATCTTTCTAGGCGCCGGCGCTGCGTGCGTTTTCTCATCTAACCTGAGCCACCATGTCCAGACTTGTTTTTATCACCGGCGCTTCCAGCGGAATTGGCCAGGCGCTTGCGCGGCGCTATTACGACGCCGGTTATCGGCTGGCCTTGTCAGCACGGCGGACGGCCGACATCGAAGCCTGGGCCAGCGCAAACGGCATCAGCGCCAGCCGGTTTCAGGTCTACGGCGCCGACGTGTCCAGCGTCGACAGCATCGTCGCTGCCGGCCAGGCCTGCATAGCCGGGCAAGGCCTGCCTGATGTCGTAATCGCCAATGCCGGCATCAGCATTGGCATGGATACGGCGCACCGAAAAGACCTCGCCGTGATGGCCCAAACTTTTGCTATCAACAACACCGGCGTTGCGGCGACGTTTCACCCCTTTGTCGCGGCCATGGAAAGTCGCGGCAGCGGTACGCTCGTAGGCATTGGCAGCGTGGCCGGCATACGCGGGCTGCCTGGCCACGGTGCCTATTGCGCCAGCAAGGCGGCGCTGATCGCGTACTGCGAAAGCCTGCGCGGCGAGCTTCGCGCGACTGGCGTGCAGGTGGTCACGATCTGCCCCGGTTATATCGACACGCCGTTGACGCGTCAGAACCGATATGCCATGCCGTTTTTGATGCAGGCTGACGAGTTTGCCAACAGCGCGTTCGCCGCAATTTCTACCGGGCGCAGCTACCGGGTTATCCCGTGGCAGATGGGACTGGTTGCCAAGCTGCTGCGCTTGCTGCCAAACGCGGTGTTTGATCGGACACTTTCTGGTCGCGCACGCAAGCAGCGGCAGAGCGAATAAGCGCTTTACCAGAGCAAAAAAGAGGCTGATCATTGCGGGCCAGCAACGTCATCGCTATAAAAATCATAGCTGCTTACGCACATACAATGCGGGCTGCAATGCAAAAAGGCTTCAAAACCATAGTCTTGAAGCCTTTTAAGCAAACCTCAGCTGGACGCCGAGGTGCAGGTTGAGCAGGGCTTAGTAGCCGCCGCGTCCACCGCCACCGCCGCTGCCGCCGCCACCGGAACGACCACCGCCGCTACCACCGCCGCCGTACGGGCTACGGAAACCACCGTCGCTACCGCCGCCGCCAGAACGGCCACCACCGCCGCCGCCACCACCGTAGCCACCACCACCGCCGCCGCCAGCGCCACCACCGTAGCCGCCACCGCCGCCGCCGAAGCCGCCGGTACGTGGAGGGCGTGCCTCCATCGGACGGGCTTCGTTCACGACCACGCTACGACCGCCCAAAGGCTGACCGTTCATTCCCGTGATGGCTGCTTGCGCTTCGGCATCGCTGCCCATTTCAACAAAACCAAAGCCTTTGGAGCGACCGGTGTCGCGTTCCATCATGACTTTAGCGCTGGTAACAGCGCCAAATTGGCCAAAAGATTGTTGCAAGTCTTCGTCGCGAACCGAGTACGGCAGATTGCCGACGTAAAGTTTGTTGCCCATGAAGGGACTCCTCTAAATCACATTATCGAAAGCATTAACAAAAGCGATGGGGTCCCGAAAGCACAACAAATCTTTATACGTACCGCTGTAGCGCGCGAAACTGACCGATCACCTAACGTGTGCGAATGCGAACATTCACACCCCCATATTATGCTTCACTTATTAAAAAAACAACTGGTGACGTGCTGGAAGGCTTGGTCCAGCTTGATCTGCGGCAAAAAGCGGCGAGGACTTTTGAGCGCTCTCAAAATCAGCACCAGTCCGCAAATTGTCCCCGCAGTGGGCAGGGCTCCACGGCAGATGGCAGGCCCAGAAACTGCTACAGGCGAGCCGCCGAGAAGGTACGGCAGCTTGAAATCCAGTGTTATTTACGCATTCCACCAAGTTTGCGCACACACACTTTCTGGACAAAGAAAATGGACCGCCATTCTGACCTGATGGGCCCAGAGCGCCGCACGAAACCCCTAGCCTCTCCTTCGCATAGCTATGCGGCGTCTACGCTGCAATGAAAGCCAGCAAGCGTCCCGGAAGGGGCGTAGCGAGTAATAACAAAGAGTTACAAAACTTTGCAATTGGTCGAATCAGTTTTTATCCGGTGAAGAATCGCAAGTGAGCAATTTAATGGCCGCGTCCGGACGGACCAGACGCCGCCTCTTCTGCAGCGTCTTCCACCTCACCAGCATAATTGCGCCAGCGGTCCATCGCGGCGCGCATGGTCAATACCTGATTTTCAAACTTGGGACATGTTTTGCAGGTGAGCAGGTGAGCAGGTGAGCAGGTGAGCAGGTGAAGTTTTAAAGCCACGCTGTCGGGCAGGCTCAACGCCCGGTCTTCGCGTGCGATCAGCACCGCCGCCACTTGTCGGCAGGTGCGTCTGAGCAGTGTTATTTCCGAAGTCACGTTTTATCTCTGAGCAGTTCCATGAGGCGGTTGTCCCGTGCCGCGTTGTCCGAACCAATGAATCTTCAGGCATTCCTGCAACCGCAGCCGGGCGCGGTGCCATTGAACCCACAGATTCGTCGGCGTCATGGACAGTTCCTTACGGACTTTGGGCGCCGAAAATTCAAGCCATTCGCGCATCAGGAACAGCCGGCCCATCGCTGGCGGCAGCCGCCCCACGCAGGCGTCCAGCACCCCAAAAAAATTGCGCTTGCTGCAACGCCTGCTGCGGGTCCCCCATCGTTGGGGCTGTGTTCAAAGTGGCCGTCGGCCTTGAAGCACAGTCGCTCAAGTTCGTCGCCGTGGTCGTCTGTGCCTGAATCCGGTAGGGCGACAAGGCGCGCATTGCGGCGGATCAGATCAATCACCTTGTGCTTCAGAATGCCAACCAGCCAGGTCTTGAGTTGCCACCGGTTGCCACACGCCTGCGGCCTCGACAGGGCCGCCAGCAGCGTCCCGGAAACTGCATCTTCGGCCCAGCCGTCGTTACGCAGCTGCAGCCGTGCAAAACGCATCAGGTAGCTGCGGTGTTCGACCAATTGATCTTCAAAACTTGACATGGCCGAAGTCTAGTCGGGCAAGATGATGAATGCGACATTCCGGCACGGTTCGCGTTGACCTTGTCTGTGCGCATATTGCATACTCCGCCTCAAACCGGCGCACACGAGGCCGGGCAGATGAAATCAATAAACGGGGGCGTTTTCATGAGCGAGCGTTGCTGGGGCTTTCTTTTAAGAGCGGTTTCTAACGGGAGACGATTCAGCGCGCATGCCTTGCTTGCCGGGGTGTTTCTTGCGCCTGCATCCACCGTGGGTTGGGCACAAAGCATTCCACCCTCCGGTACACCCGCCGCAACGACCGCGGTTTCGATGCCGGTCCTCGATGGCAAAACCATTGACGGCAAGCCTTTCAGGTTGTCCATGCTCAAGGGCAAGGTGGTGCTGGTGATGTTCTGGTCTACGGGCTGTGCGGTCTGCCGCGACAAAATGCCTGAGCTGCGCGATAACTATGCGGGCTGGAACGGCAAGCCGTTCGAGCTCGTCGCCGTCAACACCGATGCTCGCAAGATTGACTTCATGGAATACGAACGCATCATCGCCAGCACCGTTCCCGCCAGGCAGCGTTTCGTGCAATTGTGGACAGGCGAGATCGGCTACCAGGACAGTTTCGGCAATCACGCTCAACTGCCTGATGCTTTTTTAATCGATAAAACAGGCAAGCTGGTTGAGCGCTATGTGGGGCGGATACCGCCCGAAACCTGGGACCGGATTGCGGATTTGCTGTAGTCCCCAAAAGCCCGAGGCGGAATTATTTCACGAGCATGTAAGAAATTCCGTATCGACCAGACTAAATCGCAACCAAGGCAGAAAAGGTCTGCGCTGGTTACTTTCTCAACCTTTTTTTCAGGAGATTTCAAAATGAACCAACGCGCCATCATCGCTGCCGCCGCAGCCTCCCTTTTGTCCAGCCTGCTGGTCGCTACGCCCGCCCTGGCCCAGGAAAAAGAAAAGTGCTACGGCATTTCCGTGGCCGGTCAAAACGACTGTGCCAACCTGAGCGGCAGCCATTCCTGCGCCGGTCAATCCAAAGTCGGTGCCGACGTCAACGAGTGGAAATATGTCGCAAAAGGCACTTGCGCCGACATGAAGGGCATGACAGCCGACGCCGCCAAGGCCAAAGCAAAATTGATGACGGACAAGAAGAGCTGACCTTCGGCTTGTATTGCAGGGCCCACATCATGTCCGGCGCGCGGCAACCGGCCGCTTTGGTTTCACTGCGCAGCCTGGCATGAGCGATCTGCAAACTGCTTACTCCCACGCGCCAACTGGCATTGGCTGGCGTCATCCGCACTATCGCGAGCTGATGGAGCTGCGGCCCGTGCTCGATTTCATCGAAGTCCATTCCGAAAACTTTTTCGGGAATGGCGGTGTCGCGCTGGCGCTGTTGGGCCAGGCGCGCGAACACTATCCGGTCAGCCTGCACGGTGTCGGCCTGGCGCTGGGCTCGGCCTGCGGCATTGATGCCTGGCATCTGGAGCAACTTGCGCAGCTTGTGGCGCGTATCGAGCCGGTGCGGGTGTCAGACCATGCCTGTTTTGCGCGTGGCCAGCTGGCAGGCGCTGATGCTGGCTTTGTGCATGCGGCCGACCTGCTGCCGATTCCCTTCAACCGCGCGGCGCTCGATGTGATGTGCAGCAACGTGCAGCGCGTGCAGGATCGCCTCGGCCGGCAACTGCTGGTTGAAAACCTTTCCGCTTACGTCACCTTGCAGGGCAGTGATCGCGACGAAACTTCTTTTCTCGTCGAGCTTGCACGGCGCACCGGCTGTGGCCTGCTGATCGACGTCAACAACATTTATGTCAACGCGCTGAATCAGCGCCTAGCAGGTTGTCCAGCCGATCCGGTGCAGGTCTGCAAGGACTGGCTTGACAATATTCCAGCGCAATTCGTCGGCGAGCTGCATGTGGCAGGGCACCTGGACTGCGGAGACATCGTGATCGACGAGCACGGCAGCCGCGTTGACGACGCGGTGTGGGCGCTTTATCGCCATGCACTCGTCCGCTTTGGCGCGGTGCCCGTGCTGGTCGAATGGGACACCGACGTTCCGCCGCTGGAGGTGCTGCTGGGTGAAGTGTCCCGAGCGCGCGCCTTTCAATCCGCAAACGCATCAGCGCCATGAATGCGGCGACCCGCCTGGCGCAAGACCAGAAAACGCTGCTTCGCGCCGTGCTCGGTGGGCAGGGCCATGACGCGCTGTGGGCGCTGGTGGACTCGAACGCATCAAACGCATCGAACTCATCAAGCGCAGCCGAAAAATCGCTGGCCCGTCGCGGCCTGCAGGCCTACCAAAGCCATGGCCTGGCGTTGGCAGAGCGCGCCCTGGGCGCCGCTTACCCAGTGATTGCGCAGCTGGTGGGCGATGAAAACTTTGCGGCGCTGGCGCAGCATGTGTGGCGTCAACAGCCACCCACCTGCGGCGACATGGCGCAATGGGGCGAGGGGCTGGCAAATTTTCTGGCGGTCGCGCCGCAGCTGGCAGCCGAGCCTTATCTGGCCGACGTCGCCCAGGCCGAATGGGCGCTGCACCGGGCGTCCGTTGCCGCCGATGCGTTGCCTGATCTGGCTTCGTTTGCCTGCTTGTCGGCAGAGGCCCCGGCCACGCCGTCGTTGACATTCAGCCCGGGCGTCTGGCTGCTGCCCAGCGCCTTTCCGGTGGTCAGCCTGATTCATGCCCATTTGTTGCCAGCCGACGATCAAAAATCGGCGCTAGGGCACGCGGCGGCTTTGCTGGAGTGCGGCAGGGGTGAAAACGCCCTGGTTTGGCGCGAGAGCTTCAGGGCGCAGGTGAAGTGCATCAGCGCGGCCGAACACGCGCTGCTGGCTGCCTTGCTGGCGGGTGAATCGCTAGACGCCGCCCTGGCGAAAGCCGCTTGCGCGGAAGAATGCCCCAGCCAGTCAACCAGCCAGCCAGCCTTCGACTTCACCGAATGGCTGGCAAACGCAGTAGAAATTGGTCTGGTGACAGGTGCAAGCCTCATCAATAACGACGACCTCATCCATAACTACACGGGAGCATCCGCATGACCACCAAGCCCTCCGGTTTTATCCAGCGCGGCCTGAACTTGTGGGACACGCTGACAGGCGGGCTCGACGCGCTGCAGCCGCTGACCGCATTTCTGGCCCGCCTGTATCTGGCGCAAGCGTTTTTTCTGTCGGGCTTGACCAAGCTGCGCGACTGGGGCACCACCGTGGCGCTTTTTACCGACGAATACCATGTGCCTCTGCTGTCGCCGCCGGTCGCCGCCGCACTCGGAACGGCCGGTGAGCTGGTGCTGCCGGTGTTGCTGGTGCTTGGCCTTGCCGGCCGGTTTTCAACGCTGGGGCTGTTTGTGGTGAACCTTGTCGCCGTGATCTCGCTCAGCCAAATCGCCCCGGCGGCGTTTCAGCAGCACGTGTTTTGGGGTTCGCTGCTGGCCGCGCTGGCTATTTTCGGTTTGGGACCGTGGTCATTTGACTGCTGGCTATCACCCCGGCGGGACGCTGGTTACTAGTAAAAGTGCCTACAGCCCGCGTATTATGTGCGTAAACAGCTATTAAAATAATAGCAACTGCGGCGACGCATGGGCCTGCATACTCGCCCGCAGAAGCCCTTTACCAGTTGACTTCACGCTCCGGCGTGGCGCCGATGCGGTGAATCGACAAGTCGGCCCCCTCGTATTCTTCTTCCTGGCTCAGGCGCAAGCCCATCGTGGCCTTGAGCACGCCGTAAAGTGCAAAACCTGCCAGCAGCGCCCATGCCACGCCCATCGCACTGCCAATCAGCTGTGCCGAAAAGCTCACGCCGCCCAGGCCGCCCAGCGCCTTGCTGCCAAAAATGCCGGCGGCGATGCCGCCCCACAGCCCGCACAGGCCATGCAAAGGCCAGACGCCGAGCACATCGTCGATCTTCCATTTGTTCTGCGTCAGCGTGAACATCACGACAAACACGCCGCCCGCCACGCCGCCGGTGATCAGCGCGCCCAGCGGGTGCATCAGGTCAGAACCGGCGCAAACCGCCACCAGCCCGGCCAGCGGGCCGTTGTGCAAAAAGCCGGGGTCGTTTTTGCCCACCACCAGCGCCACCAGCGCGCCACCGACCATGGCCATCAGCGAATTGACGGCGACCAGGCCCGAAATTTTGTCAATGGTCTGCGCACTCATCACGTTAAAGCCAAACCAGCCGACCGTCAGAATCCATGCGCCCAGCGCCAGAAACGGAATGTTTGATGGCGGATGGGCGGATATGCCACCGTCTTTTTTGTAGCGGTTGCTGCGGGAGCCCAACAAAATCACGGCCGGCAGCGCCAGCCAACCGCCGACCGCGTGAACCACGATGGAGCCCGCAAAATCATGAAACTCCTCACCGGTCAGCGTCTTGATCCAGGCTTGCACGCCAAAGTGCTGGTTCCATACAATGCCCTCAAAAAATGGATAGATAAAGCCGACGATGACAGCTGTTGCGACCAGTTGCGGGTAAAAACGCGCCCGCTCGGCGATTCCGCCTGAAATAATGGCCGGAATGGCGGCGGCGAATGTGAGCAAAAAGAAGAATTTGACCAGCTCATAGCCGTTCTTTGCCGCAAGCGTTTCAGCGCCCACAAAGAAGCTGGTGCCATAGGCCACGCCATAACCCACCACGAAATAGACCACGGTAGAGACCGAAAAGTCAGCCAGGATTTTGACCAACGCATTCACCTGGTTCTTTTTCCTGACTGTGCCCAGCTCCAGAAACGCAAAACCTGCGTGCATAGCCAGCACCATGATGCCGCCCAACAAAATGAACAAGGCATCTGAGCCCTGTTTTAGTGCTTCCATGAGTGTCTCTTTTCGATAAATTGGTTTAATTTGGTGCGTTAAGGCGTTTCTGCCAGAAACGCACCAAAACTAAGCAATAACCGCGCCACAAAAGTGCGCTTTGTTGGTCGGTTATATAAATCACCCCAATAGGCCCGCGCCTACAATCATTGCTGCCATTGGGGAGTAGCCAGCCGTTCAAATTTTTGCACGGCGCTTGCATCAACACACTTGTCCGCCTGCGGACATGGTGCAAGCAGTTTCAGCCGCATGAGATCCCGCGAGACCTTTGACTGCGCCGCCGCCGTTTAGGCCGGGGTTGTTGCGCAGTCACTGGTTTTCCCGGCTGGAATCGATCACATGGCAGCTTTCCTCGTCTCCACCGGTATCGTCGCGCTTGCCGAGATGGGTGACAAAACCCAACTTCTGACCCTGGTGCTGGCCGCCCGCTTCAAAAAACCCTGGACCATCGTCGGCGGCATTTTTGTCGCCACGGTCGTCAATCACACGCTGGCAGGTGCGCTGGGCGCCTGGGTCACCACCGTCGTCAACCCGCAGATACTGCGGTGGCTGCTGGGCGCATCATTTCTACTGATGGCAGTATGGATGCTGATACCTGACAGGCTTGAAGACAGCGCCGACAGACAGTCGCCCAAGCTGGGTGTATTTGCCACCACGGCGGTGGTATTTTTCCTGGCCGAAATGGGTGACAAAACGCAGATTGCAACCGTCATGCTGGCGGCCAAGTACGAGGCCTATGCTGCCGTGGTGGTCGGCACCACGCTGGGCATGATGCTAGCCAGCGCGCCAGTGGTGTGGTTCGGCGATCGGATCACGCAGCTGGTGCCGCTGCAAATAGTGCATATCGTTTCGGCACTGATTTTTGCAACGCTGGGCGTGTTGGCACTTGTCGTCAGGTCTTGAAGGTTTCACGGTGTCGTTCGGCCTTGCTATACTTTCCCAGCGCCGATTTGCTCAGCTTGCGGGCGCTTAAAAAGTACCGCTAAAGAAGGATTTCCTGAACCCGGAAACGCTTTGGCGCTGCCGGGTTTTTGTTTTTCTTCAGGTGATTTTCTGACCCTCGTTGCTACACCGCTGACCCTGCACTTCGCAGACGCTCTGCCGCTGCAAAGCGGCGCGTCGATTCGCGACTATGACCTGGCTTACGAGACCTACGGCCAGCTCAACGCCGACAAATCCAACGCTGTGCTGATTTGCCACGCGCTCAATGCGTCGCACCATGTGGCTGGCATTTACCTGAGTGATGCTGGCCAGCCGGTGGCCCGATCTGAAGGGTGGTGGGACACCATGATCGGCCCCGGCAAGCCCCTGGATACCAACCAGTTTTTTGTCATCGGCGTCAACAACCTTGGCTCGTGTTTCGGCTCGACCGGGCCGATGCAGATCAACCCCGACAGCGGCAAGATTTACGGTGCCGATTTTCCGGTGGTGACGGTCGAAGACTGGGTAGATGCCCAGGCCCGCCTTCTCGACGCGCTCGGCATTGACGTGCTGGCCGCTGTGATGGGCGGCAGTCTGGGCGGCATGCAGGCGCTGAGCTGGACGCTGCAATATCCGCATCGCGTGCGCCACGCCATCGTCGTTGCCAGCGCGCCGAATCTGACCGCAGAAAACATCGCCTTCAATGAAGTCGCGCGCCGCGCCATTGCCACCGACCCGGACTTCAACGGCGGCCACTACGGCCGCCTCGGCGTGCTGCCGCAGCGCGGTCTGCGCATCGCCCGCATGATCGGGCACATCACCTATTTAAGTGACGATGTGATGAACGAGAAGTTCGGCCGCCAGCTGCGCACCGACGTTCTGGCCGCAGCAACGACCGGCGAGCGTAGCGCCGGGCCGCCCCAGGCAAGCTCAGCCTCCTCGGGGGGCAGCGCTGTACACGCAGTGACAAGCGTGGGGGCCTACAAATATTCGACTCAGGAAGTCGAATTCCAGATCGAAAGCTACCTGCGCTATCAGGGCGACAAGTTCAGCGAGTACTTCGACGCCAACACCTATTTGCTAATCACGCGTGCGCTGGATTATTTCGACCCCGCACGGGCCTTTGGCGGCGACCTGACGAAAGCTCTGACGACAGCTACGGCCAAATTCCTGCTGGTGAGCTTTACCACCGACTGGCGCTTTGCTCCCGCGCGCAGCCGCGAAATCGTCAAGGCGCTGCTCGACAACCAGCGCGATGTCAGCTATGCAGAAATCGACGCACCGCACGGACACGATGCATTTTTGCTCGACGACCCTCGTTACTTGGGCGTAGTGCGCTCCTATTTTCAGAGCAGGGTGGCGGCATGACGGCGCTGCCCGATCTGCTGTCAATCGCCCGGCTGGTGCCGCAGGGCGCGCGCGTGCTTGACCTTGGCTGCGGCACCGGCGAGCTGCTGTCGCACCTGATCCGCGAGCGTGGCTGTTCCGGCTACGGCGTCGAAATCAACGACGCCAATGTACAGGCCTGCGTCGCGCGCGGCGTCAATGTGATTCAGCTCAACCTGGAAGAAGGGCTGGCGCTTTTTGGCGGCAACTCGTTTGATGTAGTGCTGCAAATCGACACGTTACAGCATTTGCGCAATGCCGAAATCATGCTGCGTGAAACGGCGCGCGTCGGTCGCATCGGCATTGTCGCGTTTCCCAATTTTGGTCATTGGCCGAACCGGCTGGCCGTGCTGCGCGGCCGCATGCCAGTGACCAAAGTGCTACCTTACCAGTGGTACGACACGCCGAACATCCGCGTCGGAACGCTGCAGGATTTTCAAGCGCTGGCGGTAAAAAACAAGCTGCAGATACTCGATCAATTCGGTTTGCAGGAAGGCCGTGAAATCCGATGGTGGCCGAACGCCCGCGCCAGTCGGGCGGTGTTCAAATTTCAGCGTGCTTGAACTGGCACCGCGCTGGTGATAGGATCAAACCATCGGGATTTCAGCCTCCCGAATCTTCACGGATAGACGGTGTCCCGTCCAAGCGCTGGCAACTCGTTTGGAGTATTTCATGGACACCGCTGACACTTCCCTTCCCCGTAGTTCCCCCGATGATGTCGCCGCCCGCATGGGCCGCGCGGATTCGCCCTTACTGCTCGATGTACGGCATGAAGCCAAATTTGTCGCGAGTCCGCTGATGCTGGCAGGCGCGCTGCGTTGCAAGCCGGGAGACGTGGCAGCCTTTGCTGCGTCGCAGTCGCCGCGCGATCTGGTGGTGTATTGCGTTTACGGCCACAACGTCAGCGAGGACGCGGTCGCGCTGCTGCGCGCTGCCGGCTGGAACGCGTCTGCGCTGGCAGGCGGCATCGAAGGCGGCGAAGACGGAGTCGATACGCCGCAAGACATCGCGATGTGGCGCGCCAGCGTCCTTCCCACCCTGCGCAAGCGCCCCGACTGGGGCGTGACAGGCGAGCAACCGTCGCGCTGGATCACCCGTGAGCGACCAAAAATTGACCGCATCGCCTGCCCGTGGCTGATTCGCCGGTTCATCGATCCCCGCGCGGAATTTTTCTATGTGCCGACGGCGCAGGTCTTCAGCGAAGCGGCGCGTTTGAACGCCGTGGCCTACGACCTTCCCGGCGCGCCGGTGTCACATGAAGGCGATTGGTGCAGCTTCGATGTCTTGCTGCGCGCGTTCGAGATTGAAGGCGCCGCCGTGGACCGCCTGGCGCGCATCGTTCGCGGCGCCGACACCGACCGTCTCGCGCTGGAGCCGCAGTGCGCCGGATTGCTGGCCATGTCGCTGGGCCTGTCGCGTCTGCACACCGACGACCACGCGATGCTGGAAGCCGCCATGCCGATGTACGACGCCCTTTACGCCTGGTGCGCCAGCGAAGCCGAAGCCGTCTGGCAAGGGACAAAGCCCGAGACGCACAACTGGAAGCCGGAAACAATGCTGGGCACTGGCGCATGACACCGACACGCAGCATGCAGCCAGCCGCGACGCTGGCGGCCGAAATGCCAAACGTCGTCAGCTTTCGTGAAGCCTTCAAATTCTGGCTGCAGCTCGGCTTCATCAGCTTCGGCGGGCCGGCCGGGCAGATCGCCATCATGCACCGCGAGCTGGTGGACAAGCGGCGCTGGGTGTCTGAAAAGCGCTTTTTGCATGCGCTCAATTTCTGTATGCTGCTGCCCGGGCCTGAGGCGCAGCAGCTGGCCACTTACCTCGGCTGGCTGATGCACCGCACGCGCGGCGGCATCGTTGCCGGTGTGCTGTTCGTGCTGCCGTCACTGCTGCTGCTGATCGCGCTCAGCTGGATTTATATGGCTCATGGCGAGCAGCCGCTGGTCGCTGCCATCTTCTACGGCATCAAGCCCGCAGTGGCGGCCATCGTGCTGCACGCGCTGCACCGTATTGCCAGCCGTTCGTTGGGGAATCCACTGCTAGCCCCCGTTCCATGGGCGCTGTCAGCTATGAGTTTCATAGCAGTCTGGGCCTTGAAAATACCGTTCCCGGTGGTCGTACTCAGTGCCTTGTTGCTAGGCGCCGTGCTCGCGCGCATCGCGCCGAATGCGCTGGCTGCCGGTGCGGGGCATGGAAAGAAATCGGGCGCTGAAACCGCAGTACACGCTGCCGCCGTGATCGACGACGACACGCCCACGCCGCCGCATGCGCTGTTCAGGCGCGCGCGATTGGTGGCCGTGCTGGCGGTCGGTGCGGTGCTCTGGCTGGTGCCGATGGCGGCCTTGTTCCTGGCGTACGGCTGGGACGCCACGCTGACCCAGGTCGGCTGGTTTTTCACCAAGGCCGCGCTGCTGACTTTTGGCGGTGCCTACGCCGTGCTGCCGTATGTCAACCAGGCGGCCGTCGAGCAGTACCAGTGGCTCACCACGGCGCAAATGATGGACGGCCTGGCACTCGGTGAGACCACGCCCGGACCGCTGATCATCATCGTCGCCTTCGTCGGTTTCGTGGCCGGCTGGGGCCGCGAGGTGTTGGGGCCGGACGCGCCTTTTCTGGGCGCGGCACTGGCGGCTTGCGTCGCGACCTGGTTTACCTTTTTACCGTCGTTTGTTTTTATTCTGGCCGGCGGGCCGTGGGTCGAATCGACCCGTGGCAACCTGAAACTCACCGCGCCGCTGGCCGCCGTCACGGCGGCGGTGGTTGGCGTCATCCTCAATCTTGCTCTGTTTTTTATAGCTGCTGTCGCTTATCCTTTGGGGGCTTCAGGCCTATTTAGTACACAACCCGACTGGATCGCGCTGGCCCTTGTCGCGGCGGCGGCCTTCGCGCTGTGGCGGCTGAAGTGGGGTGTGATTCGCGTTATTGGCGCGGCGGCGCTGGCGGGTTTGTTGCTCCGTCCGGGCGGCTGGGCTTGAAGGACTTCATTGCGGCCGCGTTCAAGGCCGGACGCAGAAGTTCTGCTGAATCCCGACAGCGCGACACACCGGGTCGCTTTTCCCTGTTTACTGCGTGAACTAATGCGCACATTTGCGCCTGCGCATGGCGCACGCGGAAGATCAGCAGGCAAAGCATGGTCCAATTTTGCAATCGGTTACGTAAATATTTTTTTCGTAACTATCGCAAACTGCACCGGGCTTGGAAGATTTCATGAAATTGACGAAACAATGCTTGCTTTATCTGGCGTTGGTCGCCACTGCCGTGCTGACAGGCTGCGGCGGTGGTGGCGGGTCGACCACGACATGTTCGCTGACCAATTTTTCTTTCGGATCTATTTTCAAGCAGCTCGTCGTCGGCACCGCCACGTCATACATACCGGTGACCGTTAACGCCGTAAGCGGCTGCACGAACACCTATTCCGCCGGCGGGTTGCCGGCGGGTCTTAGCATCGCGTCCGACACCGGTGTGGTTTCAGGGACGCCAACGACCGTGGGCACGTTCGTATCACAAGTGACCCTGAGTACGGCCAGCAACAGCGGCCATGGCAACTCGATCAGCACCACAGTGACATTCACGGTGATCAAGGTGCTGAGCTGGTCGGTAATCACCGGCAACAGCGGATTGCTACCCGGGCCAGCGTCGCTTGCCTCCGTGGGCGGTCAGCTTTATGCGGTCGTCAGCGTCCTGTCGGGCAGTAACTGGCAGCCCCAGTTGTGGCGTTCGGCAACGCAAGGCGCCTCATGGGTCAACACCAGCCTCGCGCCGCCCCATCCGACCGGTTCATTGCGCGGCTACGCTGCTGTCAGCGATGGGACTTCCCTGTACCTGATCGGCGGCATCAGCAGCCCGGCGGGCGCTTTGGTGACCACCTATGCCAACACGGTGTCCGTGCTGACGCCGGCGGCCCCCGTGCCGGCATGGTCAACGCCAATCGCTACGCCGTTCGGTACCGGCCTAGCGTATTCGGGTGCCACCTTTGCTAACAACACTTTGTACGTTCAGGGTGGAACTGGTCCCAGCGGTATCTCCAACGCGCTGTATGCCTCATCCGATCGCGGAGTGACCTGGCAAAGCCTGGGCAATCTCACGAACCCGCAATTGACAGGGCACTGCCTGGTTGCGACTACCGACAAATTGCTGGCGCTAGGCGGTTACGGTCGTGTGGGCTCAACGACCACGTTCGGAAATTTCGACAGTCTGGCCAGCACCAGTCTTTCATTCGTCAACTGGAGCGTCCTGGCCAGCCTTACTCCTATTTTTTCGACGCCTCAGGCGATGAGCTGCGCTTATGTCAGTGGCAAGGTCTACGCCGCTGGTGGCTCCAGTGGAACCGGGGCCAGCAGTGCGGTCTATTCGTCGGCGGATCAAGGCGTTAAATGGGTGCGTGAGCCTGCAAACCAGAACTTCACCGCCCGCTATGCCCACGGGATGGCGGTTCACAACGGCAAACTTATTGTCGTCGGCGGTGTGAACTTGAGCGGCGTGCCGCTTGGCGACACGCTGGTAGGCACGCCCTGATTTTCGCGCGGCATTCGCTTTTTCTTTTGCAGGCGTAACGGCGCTCATCAGGCGAAAGTAGCGGCATTCTTGGCGCTGTGCTGCCAGGCCTTGAGGTAAGGTCAGCCCATGTCCGTTACTCAAACACCTGCATCCCGTACAGCAGTGCCGTTGCTGGCGCCGGTTTTCGGTGACTGGGTCGGGCGGGTGTCGCCCACCACGCTGCGCGCCGACGCACTGGCTGGTCTGCTCGGCGCGGTGCTGGTCCTGCCGCAAGGTATTGCTTTCGCCTCGCTGGCTGGCCTGCCGCCTGAATACGGGCTTTACACGGCGGTCATCCCGTGCATCATCGCCGCTTTGTTTGGCTCCAGCAGGCATGTCATGTCGGGGCCTACCAACGCCAATTCGCTGGCGCTGTTTGCCATGCTGTCGCCCTTGGCGCTAGCTTTGAGCCCGGCGTATATCCAGCTTGCGCTCGCTGTCACCGTGATGGTCGGCGTGATGCAGTGGCTGACGGGTGCGCTGCGGCTGGGCGTGCTGGCTAATTTCATTTCACCGGCGGTGCTGTTTGGTTTTACCTCCGGTGCGGCGCTGCTGATCGCGCTGTACGCCGTGCCTGATCTGCTTGGCATCGAAAAAGGAAGTGCGCATGGTGCGGTGGCCGTGATTCGCCAGATCGCTGCGCAAATCCTGCAGGCCCAGCCCATCGCGCTGGCCGTGGCGGCTGTCACGGTGGCCGTCGCGCTGGCGGTGCGCAAGCTGCGGCGTGGTTGGCCCTACATGCTGGTCGGACTGATCATGGGCACAACGCTGGCGTGGGGGTGGGCGCGCTACGGCGGCGGAAATGGGGGTGGTGGTGCGGGCGGTGCGACCCTGCGCACGGTCGGCCAGGTGCCCGCACCGTGGCCGCGTTTCGAGGTGCCCCGCATTGGCTGGCAGCAAGCGTCGGAGCTCGTCGGGCTGGCGTTCGCACTGACCATCGTCGCGCTGGGCCAGTCGATCTCGATCGCCAAGACCGTGGCCCTGCGCTCAGGTCAGCGCATCGATGCGAATCGGGAGTTCCGTGGGCAGGGGCTGTCCAATATTGTTGGTGGGTTTTTCTCATGCTACGTGTCCTGCGGCTCGCTGAACCGGTCGCTGCCAAATCTGGAAGCGGGCGCCCGCACCCCGGTGGCTTCTGTCTTTTCAGCGCTGTTGCTGCTGGCGCTGGTGGCCGTCAGCGCCCCGCTGCTGGCGCTGATTCCGATGGCTGCGGTCGGCGCGTTGCTGCTGCTGGTGGCG
>JANLYY010000152.1:0-30428 GCA_031365885.1 Polaromonas sp.
ACGCCACGCCGCCGATGCAGGCCAAGCTGCGCAAGGTCGGCACGCCCGATGCGGCGCGTGCGGTTGATATTCTGGACATCATCCTGCGCGACGAGATTGGCCATGTCGCCATCGGCAACCACTGGTACCGCTTTTTGTGCAGCCAGCGCGGACTTGATCCCATCGCCACCTACGCCTTGCTCGCGGCGCAATACCACGCACCCCGCCTACGCGGGCCGCTGAACCTGGATGCAAGGCGCGCAGCGGGATTTGCAGATGCGGAGCTTGAACTGCTGGTGCAATCGAGTTGAATCAGCCTCTCGGGTGGTGCTGCGCATGCAGCTGCTTCAAGCGTTCGCGCGCCACATGCGTGTAAATGGTGGTCGTCGAAATATCGACATGGCCCAGCAGCAGCTGCACCGCGCGCAAATCTGCGCCGTGATTCAGCAGATGCGTCGCAAAGGCATGGCGCAGCGTGTGCGGTGACAGCTTGGTTTTGATGTCGGCAACGAGTGCGTATTTTTTCACCAGCATCCAGAACATCACGCGGCTCATGCCACAGCCACGCGCCGTGACAAACAAATCCTCGGTCTGCTGGCCGTCCAGAATTTGCGGCCGTGCCTCAGCCAGATACCACTCGATGGCCTGCCGCGCCACCTGACCAAAAGGCACCAGCCGCTCTTTGCTGCCCTTGCCCATCACGCGCAGCACGCCGTCATTCAGGCTGGCGTGAAACGTTTTCAGGCCCACCAGCTCACTGACGCGCAAGCCGCTGGCGTACATCAGCTCCAGCATGGCGCGGTCGCGTTGGCCCAGCGGTGTGTCGTCGCTGGGCGCGGCCAGCAGGGCTTCAACCTGCAACTCGGACAGCATCGAGGGCGAACGCATGGCCTGCCTGGCTGACTGCAACTTGAGCGTCGGATCAGCTACCATCAAACGCTCGCGCAGCGCCCAGCGAAAGTAGCGCTTGAACACCGTCAGCCGGCGGTTGGCCGACGTGGCTTTGGTGGTGTCGTGCCGGGCTGCAAAATACGCGTTCAGGTCCGGCTCGGTGGTTTCAATAAGCTGACGGCCGCCCTGCTTTTTATTGCCCAGCCAGTCGGCATACATCGACAGGTCGCGCCGATACGCCGCCAGCGTGTTTTTCGCCAAGCCATCTTCCAGCCACAGCGCGTCAATGAAGTCGTCGATACCGGACTGGCTTTGAGCAAGCATGGAAGGTGCGGGCCTGAACGCTATTCCAGCTTTAGCCCGGCTGACTCCACCACCTTTTTATAGACCTCGAATTCGGCCTTGATCTGCGCTGTGAATTGCTCGGGGGTGTTGGCGACGATGATCGAGCCGGTGTCTTCAATTCGTTTGCGCACGGCCGGGTCTTCCAGCGACTTTTTCACGCCGGCGTTGACCTTGTCGACGACTTCCTTCGGCAGCCCCTTGGGGCCGAGAATGCCGTAATACGCCATGCGGTTCACAGGCTCCAGCCCGACTTCCTTGAACGTCGGCACATCCGGCATCACGGCCAGCCGCTGGGGTGCCGCCACCACGATGGGGATCAGCCGCTTTTGCTGAATGAAGGGCAGCGCCGACGGAATATTGTCAAAAATTATCGGCACCTGGCCGGCCACCGTGTCGTTCAATGCCGGGCCGCCACCCCGGTAGGGAATGTGCGTCACAAAGGTGCCGCTTAGGTTCTTATACAGCTCCATCTGCAGGTGGCCAATGCCACCGGTGCCCGACGATGCGTATGAATATTTGCCCGGGTTTTTTTTCAGCTCGGCGACAAACTCCTTGTAGTTGCGCGCCGGAAAACTCGGATGTACCGCAATGATGTTCGGCGTGGCCGCAATGTTGATGATGGGCGTGAAATCGGTCAGCGTGTTGTACGGGATTTTCGGATTGATGGCCGGGTTGGCCGCCGTGGTGGACACCGTGGCCACGCCCAGCGTGTAGCCATCGGGCGCAGCCCGTGCAATCTCTGTCGCACCGACCACACCGCCGCCACCGGCCTTGTTTTCAACAATCACCGTTTGGCCCAGCGCCTTGCCCAGCGGTTCGGCAATCACGCGGCCGACGATGTCCGTGGTGCCGCCCGGTGCAAAAGGCACCTGCAGTTTGATGACCTTGTTCGGATAGCCCTGCGCCAGGGCAGACCCGGCGGCGCCCAGCGCTAATGACGTGATGGCGACCATGGCTGACAAATTAAAAATCGTACGACGCTGCATGTTCGAGTCCTTGAAGTAAAACTATTGAAGCCGCTGGAATGGTAGCGGCAAGATGCGCTTCTGCCGACATGGAAAACGCATAGGGGCAAACACCAGATCGGCCGAAGTTTTCGCGTTATTCTCATCGGGTGAACTTTGCCCAGCTTCTTTTTCCCGACTTCTCCCTGATCGTTTGTGGTTACCTCGTCTGCCGCTACACCCGCCTGGACCGCACGGTCTGGGGGCCGGTCGAGACGCTGGTTTACTACTTTTTATTCCCGGTGCTGCTGTTCCAGTCTATCGTGCGCAGCCCGCTGGACCTGGGCGCTGCGTCCAGTCTGATCAGTGCTGGTCTGCTGACCGGGCTCGTCGGCATTGCGCTGGCCTACAGCCTGCCCCATCTGCCGGTACTGGGCCAGTACATCGACGTGCGCGAACACGCCGGCAGCGCGCAAGTCGCCTTCCGCTTCAACTCGTTCATCGGCCTGGCGCTGGCCGACAAGCTGGCCGGCGGCGCGGGTTTGCAGATGATTGCGGTGTTGATGGGCGTGTGCATTCCACTCTTCAACATGGCTGCCATCTGGCCAATGGCCCGGCACACTGGCAACGGTTTTTTGCGCGAGTTGGCACGCAACCCGCTCATCATCGCCACCGCCGCCGGCCTGGCCGCCAATTTGCTCGGCTTCAGCTTGCCGGTGTGGCTGGAGCCGACCGTCACGCGCATAGGCGCTGCGTCAATCGCCCTGGGCCTGATGGCGGCCGGCGCCGGTTTGCAGTTTGGTCACCTGTCGCAAGCCAAGGCGCTGGCCGTGGCGGTGTTGTCAATCAAACACGTAGCCATGCCGCTGGCCGCGATGGGACTGGCGTGGGCATTTCGGCTGTCGTTTGAACAGACGACGATATTGCTTGCCTTCTCTGCCCTGCCCACCGCCTCAAGCGCCTATGTGCTGGCCGCGCGCATGGGCTACAACGGCGGACTGGTGGCGGGGCTGGTGACCTTGTCGACCTTGCTCGGGGTGGCAAGTTTGAGTTTCGCGTTGGGGGTGCTGCGCTGAAGGGCTTGCCGAGAAATTTTCGGCGCTATTAATTCAGTAGCTGCTTGCGCACGTTTTACGCGGGCTGCAGGCTTATTTCTTGCATAACGAACAGAAATACCTGTCACCGCTCCTCCCGCTGCAGGTGGTTCTGATCAGCTACAGTTTGATCTCACCGCATGGTTGCCATGATTGACCATTTCACCACGGACCCATCGAACATGACCCAAGAACCCACCAACCAACTCACCCAGCAACTCACCCAAGAACTCGCCCCGACCGGAACCCTGCGCGCGGGGATCAACCTCAGCAATTTTCTGCTGGTGACCGGAAAAAGTCCAACCGGCGAACCCCAAGGTGTGGCGCCCGACATGGCGCGAGCCATTGCTGATCGTCTGGGCGTGAAGCTAAAACTGGTGCCATTCAAAACGGCGGGCGAGCTGGCGGACGCGGCGGATAGCGGTGTCTGGGATATCGGGCTGATCGGTGCCGAGCCGGCACGGGCAGAAAAGATCACCTTCAGCACGGCCTATGTCGAGATCGAGGCGACCTATCTGGTGCCAGCGGGCTCGGCACTGCAGACGCTCGACGAGGTTGATCGGCCGGGGGTGCGGATCGCGGTGATGGCGCGCAGTGCCTATGACCTCTGGCTGGTGCGCAACATCCAGCACGCCCAGCTTGTGCGCGCCGATAGCGGCGACGCGGCCATCGATCTATTCGTCAACGACCAGCTGGAGGCGCTGGCCGGCCTCAGACCGGGGCTGTTGAGCGCCGTCGGAAAGCTGCCCGGCGCGCGAATTCTGGACGGACGGTTCACCGCCGTGCAGCAGGCGGTCGGCACGGCAAAAGCGAACGTGACCGGCGCGGCATTCCTGCAGCGCTTTGTCGAAGAGGCCAAGGCCTCCGGCCTCGTTGCCGATCTGATCGCACGCCACCATGTGCAGGGGCTGTCGGTTGCGCCTGCAGGCTAGAGACCCGCTGCATAACTCTGGCGGAACTGGGGTGCGCAGATCGGGATTAATCGCTTTGTCGACGATGCCGCAGGGGTTGAGCCTGACTTTTGCGCGGGGGGTGTTGCGCTGAAGCGCTTGTTGCGAGATTTGGCTTGCTATTAATTCAGGAGCTGCTTGCGCACGTTTTATATGGGCTGGAGGCAGTTTTGTCATAAAAAAGCAGCAGCGGTATTCAATCCGCTGCTGCTTTGTCAGTCTGCTTTCGCAGGCCGCTGCCCCGGCTACCGGGGCGTCCGCGATCTTACTGGAACGTCCTCAGATTTCTGATGAAGTTGCCATTGCGGTTCGAATACTCCAGCCCCGCCTCAAAATAAGTCGGCGTCACCAGTGCTGTCACCGGCGCAGGCACGTTGAAGGTTGCCAACAATGCCGTGGAAGCGGGAAACGACAGCGTGGTCTGCCGGCTGGCCGGATTGAAGGCAGTACCCGTGCTGGCTCGTCCTTGCTCAAACGAATACAAGGTACTCAGGCCTGTCTTCCTTGCATCGGGCAGTACACCAGGCGCGGTCCACGTCAAGTTGGTCGGAAACGCAACCTTGTTTATTACATTTGTTGCGACGGTGGCCGTGAGCACGCTGGACGTTAGGAATTCTGGAAACTTGTTCACAGGCAAAGCGACCGTGCCGGCCAGCGCGACTGTACTCATCGGCAGGTTCTCAAGCGTACTCGTATAGGTTGCAATCGGCGTCTCTGTCGCCTGCCCGTTGACGGTCTTCCAGCCGGTGCCCGCGAAGAGCTTGACGGTATACACGCCGCCTGCAGTCACTCCGAGGGCATTAAAGGACGTGTCCTGAACTGCCGGGTCGGTCGCGCCGAAATTGCCCCAGGTCGCGCTGGTTGCGCCGTTTGTCACGCAATCGGCCACATCTGCTGCAGCGAACGTTCCGCTCGTGGGCGAGGTTCTGCAAATCCGGAACGTATCAGTGTCACGCCAATCCACGAAATTGCCGGGTTTACCGGCAAACAGCGCGTCGTCGCGTAACAGACGCGGCGAAATCATCTTGAAGGTCGCGGGCACGCCGGGTGCAGAAGTCAAGCCCGGGCCGGAAATCGTGGCGTAGGTCGCAATTTTGGCCGGGTCGCGCACGCCCAGCGTGATGAAGCGGTTGTAGGCGAGCGGCGGCGTAAGAGCGAGTCCGGTGGCTAAAACCGAGCGATCCAGCTTTTCATTCGACGCATTGACGAAGGTATTGACGATCTTTCTATTGCCGAAGAAACGCAAGTCTGCGCTGTCTTGCGAGGCGGTGCAGGCGCTGCCATCGGCCAGGGTTAAGCCTGCGGAGCTGCCGGTGATCAGGGTTTGCGTGGCTTTCTCGTCTCTCGTGCCATCCGCATAGTCGATGACGTATTGGATGTCGATCTCGCGCCGCACCGTGTTGTTCACGTTGGTGATCGTACGGTCGGCCGTGACGCTGATGGCGCTTCGGATCGAGCCCACTTCGAACTGGCGGCTCGCGACGCGTAGAGCATCGGCGTCGTAGTCGGAAACAGCCAGCGCCTTGGACGCGCCATGGTTCAACGAGCAGCCATCGGTCAAGGCAAGCGCTGTGGCGCCCGTAGCAGGTATCGACGTGGCCAGGCTGGTGTCGTAAGACCCAAGAAATGCCTTGGCCAGCGTCAACGCAGCCCCTGTAGACGCGGTGGAGGTAGGCGCTGGAGCAGGCGTGGGCTGCGTCGTGCCGCCACCGCCACAAGCGGTCAACACCGCAACACATACTGCTGAAATTGCCAGATTTTTCACTTGAAAGTCCTTGAGTTATTGTTCACAGAATGAAACTGACTGTTTCAATCCGTCGGAGATTAATTCAGATGTGATTACGGGTGTCAATGCGCGGGTAGCGCATTTGCAACGACGTGCAGAATGCAAGCGTTGTTTGCGGCAATAGTTGGCAGGTGGCGGCGCACCGTTGACCAGCCCGGCCCCCGCCTCGTCGGCTTCAGCCAACGCCGCGTGGATTCCACGGCTTGTTCCTCGCCGCTGCAGGTGTTAATCTATGCTACTACTTTAATAGCTGCTTGCGCACGTATTCCGTGGGCTAGAGCCCAATTTCACTATCGACAACCCGTAACTACCCGCCCAGCGCCCACTGCACATGCTCCCTGACCAACTCGCTGGAATGATCCGCACGCCGAACCAGGCTGGCTCGAATGCTGGCGAGGGCGGGTTCGTTGGTGGAATTCTCGGGACTCAAGGCATTCCCCATCGACACCGCCACGTTGCGCAGCCAGCGTTCATGGCCGATGCGGCGAATCGGGCTGCCTTCGGTGAGGCGCAGAAATTCTTCTTCGGTCCAGTCGAACAGGGTGACGAGTTGCTGGCCAGTCAGGCCGGTACGTTCGTCGAAGTCGGGCAAGGCGCTGCGCTGTGCGAATTTGTTCCACGGGCAGATCAGCTGGCAGTCGTCGCAGCCGTAGATGCGGTTGCCGATCAGCGGGCGCAGCTCGAGCGGAATCGGCCCGGCGTGTTCGATCGTCAGGTACGAAATGCAGCGCCGTGCGTCAAGCCGGTGCGGCGCGATGATGGCCTGCGTGGGGCACACGGCTATGCAGGCGCTGCAACTGCCGCAGTGCGGCGTGACGGGCTCGCTGGCGGGCAGCGCCAGGTCGACGTAGATTTCACCGAGGAAAAACATCGAACCGGCTTCGCGGTTCAGCAGTAGCGTGTGCTTGCCGCGCCAGCCCTGCCCGCTTCTGGCGGCCAGTTCGGCTTCAAGCACCGGGGCCGAATCGGTGAAGACGCGGTGGCCGAGTTGTTCCACTTGCGCGGCGATTTTTTCGCTCAGCGTTTGCAGGCGGCTGCGCATGACCTTGTGGTAGTCACGCCCGCGCGCGTAGACCGACACGATGCCTTCGGTGGGGCGCTGCAGGCGACTAAACTCGATAGCCTGCCACGCGTCCCCTGCGGGCGTGGACGAAGGCAGGTAATCCATTCGCGCCGTGATGACGCTGACGGTGCCGGGAATCAGTTCGGCCGGGCGTGCGCGCTTGAGCCCGTGCGCGGCCATGTAGTGCATGTCGCCATGAAAACCTGCCCCCAGCCAGGCCAGCAATCCGGGCTCGGAAGACGTCAGGTCAACACCAGCGACGCCAATTTGCGAGAATCCAAGCTCACGCGCCCACGCCTGAATCTGAAAAACCAATTGATGACTGTTAACGACCACCTGCCGATTGTAAAAAACATTGTCTGGCCCGACGAGGCTGCCACGGCTGCGTTCGCGCAGCGGCTGGCGCGACAGCCGGCGATTGAAAACGCGCTGATTGAATTGCAGGGCGATCTGGGTGCGGGCAAAACGACGTTTGTGCGGCACCTGTTGGGCGCACTGGGTGTGCAGGGCCGCATCAAGAGCCCGACGTATGCGGTGGTCGAGCCCTATACGCTAGTGCCGTCGGGAACGAACATCTGGCACTTTGATTTTTTTCGGTTTAATGATCCGCGTGAGTGGGAAGAAGCCGGCTTCCGCGATATTTTTGCGAGCGTGGGTCTGAAGTTGGTCGAGTGGCCCGACAAGGCTGGCAACCATTTGCCGCCACCTGATTTGCTGATCGCGATTGACGTGTTGCCCGATGAGTCACGCGCGGTGACGTTGACTGCCCGCACGGCAACCGGCAAGGCGCTGCTGGCATGACGCACAAATGGGGCTCGCACATCAACCGGCGCAAAGCATTGCAGCTGGGCAGCGTGGTTCTGATGCTGGGTACCCAGCACATTGCACGCGGCGCCTCGATTGTGGCGGTGCGCGTTTGGCCATCCAAAGACTACACGCGCCTCACCATCGAATCAGACGGCGAGATCAAGACAAAACAGCTTTTCATCCCCGAACCGCCTCGGCTGGCGGTGGATATTGAAGGCATCGACCTGATACCGGCGCTGCGCGAACTGGTGGCCAAGGTGAAGGCCGACGACCCCTATATCTCGGGAATTCGCGTCGGTCAAAACGCACCGGGTGTGGTGCGTTTGGTGATTGACCTGAAGCGGCCGATGTCGCCGCAGGTGTTCACGCTGCCGCCTGTCGCGGCGTATCAGCATCGGTTGGTACTTGACCTGTACCCGGCGCAAGCTGCAGACCCTTTGGAAGCGCTGATTGCCGAGCGCTTGAATGAAAAACAGCCGGGCGGCGGCGCTGACATTCCGGTTCCAGCGGTGCCGGACCCGCTCGGGGATTTGATTGCGCGGCAAACGGGCAAGCTGCCACCGGCCAGCGCAACACCACCGGGCGCGTCACCTGAAAAGGAAACGGGTCCGCTCATTGCCGGCAAAAACGAAAAAGGCAAAAGCAAGGCCGATGGCAAAACCGATCGCCTGGTCATCGTCGCCATCGACCCGGGCCACGGCGGCGAGGACCCGGGCGCGGTCGGCCCGGGCGGCACGCGCGAAAAAGACGTGGTGCTGCAGATTGCGCTGCGCCTGCGTGACCGCATCAATCAGCAGCCCAACATGCGCGCTTTTCTGACGCGCGACGCTGATTTTTTTGTGCCGCTCAATACCCGCGTGCAAAAAGCGCGCCGCGTGCAGGCCGATCTGTTCATCAGCATCCACGCCGACGCTTTTTTCACCGCCCGGCCACAAGGCGCCAGCGTGTTTGCGCTCAGTGACAAGGGCGCCTCCAGCAGCGCTGCACGCTGGATGGCCGACAAGGAAAATTCGGCTGATCTGGTGGGCGGCATCAATGCCAAAGCCAAAGACGCGCAGGTGCAACGCGCCCTCCTCGACATGAGCACCACCGCACAGATCAACGACAGCCTGAAACTCGGTAGCGCCATGCTGGGCGAGATTGGCAACATCGGCAAGTTGCACAAGCCGCGTGTCGAGCAGGCCGGTTTCGCGGTATTGAAAGCGCCCGACATTCCGAGCGTGCTGGTAGAGACAGCCTTCATCAGCAACCCGGACGAAGAAGCGCGGCTGCGCAGTGACGACTATCAGATTCAGTTGTCAGATGCGTTGATGCGCGGCATTGCGCGTTACTTCGCAAAAAACCCGCCGCTGGCGCGGAACCGGGCTTTGTAAATGTCAATGCAGTCGGTTTCAGCTTTTTCATTCAATGGCTGGCCCGATTAAAAAACACCGGACCACGCTGCACGACGCCCTTCTCCTACAGTTGTCGAAAGCGCTTCAATGTAATGTTGAGGAGCGGGTAAGGCAATGCGATGCCGTACTGAGTCAATGCATTAAAGCAAGGTATTGAAGCAGCGCCAAATTACTCGAAACCTGAAACTGGAAGGTGGACACCATGAATGCAAAAATTTTGATTCCCGTCGCCGTTGCGGCGCTGATGACATTGGCCGGTTGCGGTACCAGCCCGACCAATGCGCAAATAGGAACCGGCGCTGGTGCTGTGATTGGCGGCGTCGCAGGCAACGCAGTTTTTGGCGGCACGCTGGGAACCGTCGGAGGCGCTGCGGCTGGCGCGGTTATTGGTAATGAGATCGGCAAGAAAAAATAAGTGGCGTCAGCCCACCCGCAGTCTCTGAGTGGGGCGTCACGTTTTTTCACGACATATCTGGCCAGGAAAAATTTCAGATCGGGTAGATCAGGGAATTGAGAACCATCTCGCTGTCGTACACGGCAAGGCGAGACCTGAATTTGAGTTGCCCATCAATCCGCACCAGCACATCGATATAACGGCCCACATTGTATACCTCGCTGATGCCGCCCGGTCTGGTTCTGAAAACTGCATAGCCCGCCTCCGCATTCACGGTGTCGCCATCCACCGCCATCACACGGGCAGCGCCGATCAAGTGACGCATGTAATACGGGCCGTGAAAAATGGTTTGGGTCACGCCATACACACGGTCTTTCATCATGCCCCGACTTTCCATCGCCATTAGTGCCAGCGGCAGGCCACGGTCAAAATTCTCACGCGCCTGTAATTTGTAATGGCCATCTTCCAGAAAAAATTCAGGCCAATCAGCAAACCGTTTTTCGTCCAGCGCTGCTGCATAGTTTGCGTTTAGTTGGTCAATTTCCTGCTGCAGCAGCAGGCGCTGAAGCTGCGACCCGATCACGTCGGGCGTCATGGCGCTCATAGCGCCATCACCTTGCGCCAGTAGCCATACATGCTGCGTATCAAGGTCTCGGTCACCATGTGTTCGGCGCCGCCAGAACCGGTACCGCCGAGTTCACAAAGCGTTGTCTGGTCGTCGCCGGCCTGTGTAAACCCGGCCTGGCTGAATTCGATGACCTCACCATCATCGGCACTGACGAAGCCTGCCGGCCCGAACAGATTGGCCTGACGCAAGCGGCGTTGGGTCATTTCGGGCGTGTCATCGGCAAAGCCAAAATGCGTCCAGACAAAATCGAACTCGCCAACGCCGCGAGGCACGATATGCCGCGTGCTGAGCGAGTTGACCTGCTGCTGAATCACCACGCTGGGGAACAGCGTTAGCATCGTGACGGTGGGCGTGATGTCAACGTCGGGATTGGAAGGGTCGGCGACTTTCCACCACGCTTCCGGAACGACATCGAGCACACGGTCATCGTGCAGCGACATGTCGGCCTTGAAGGAGGTCACACCTTCGGTTACTGCGGCCTGCCCGCCTTCATTACGGCGGGAGATCATCACCGCATGGCGCCCCTCGGTGTCCGTCACCATGCGGCTTTTCTGGTCGGCGCGCCACAAGCCAAAGGTGACAAACCAGGTATGCAGCAGCCCGGGGTGGTACGGGTCCTTGATGTTTTCCATCATCAATTTCCAGTTGCCCGGAATGCGCTGCCGGTTGTAGCCCAGCAGCGTCAGCTTTCTGCTGCCTTCCGGGCCTTTGAAAATGCGTTCCAGCCAGGGCAGGATGTCGGGGCCTAGGTAAGCTTCGAGCGGCTCGGTTTCTTCACTGAACGTGGCAAAAACCAGACCGTGAAACGTCGCAACCCGCAGCTTCGTGAGGCCGTGGTCTTTCAAATCAAAACCCGCTGGCATGCCGCCATTCACGTGGTCACCTTCCTTCACGCCGTCTTTAAAAGGCAAGCCCGCCAGATCACCGTTGAGCTTGTAGGTCCACTGGTGGTAGGGGCAAACAAAGCTGCGCGCGTTGCCGTGCAGCTGCTGGCAAAAACGCACGCCGCGATGAGCGCAGCGGTTTTCCACCACCCGTATTCCGTTGTCACTCGCCCGGTCTTTGGGTGCTACGCGGTCACGCACCATCAAGACCTGACGTTCGCCAACATGGCTTAGTTTGTAGTCGCCCGTGTTGGAAATTTCCACTTCAAGGCCGACATAGCACCAATGCGCGCCATAGAATATTTTTTGCAGCTCCTGCTCATACAACTGCGCATCGGTGTAGGCCCAAAACGGGATGCGGCTGGAGCCCGGCTGATCCCAGCGTGAAAGGTATTGTGGTGCGTTCATACGGATTCCTGTGGTGTGGAGTGTTCACCAGCTGCGAGGTTTCAGGCTTGCGCTGATTTTCGTCGCGCTTTCCATGCGCCAAAAATGACAAAAAGACCGGGTATCAGAATCATGGCCCAGATAATTTTCTCGAGATTGGCTTTCACAAAGGGAACGTTGCCAAAAAGATAGCCTGCGGTCACGATACCGCCGACCCACAGAAAGGCGCCACCGATGTTGTAAAGCGTGAATTTGCTGCGGGTCATCTCCGACACGCCCGCCACAAAGGGTGCAAACGTTCGCAGGAAAGGCATGAAGCGGGCTACTACAACGGTAATGCCGCCGTAACGTTCGTAAAACGCGTGCGCTTGGTTAAATGCGGCCTTGTTGAAAAACCTTGATTGCTCCCACTTGAACACTTTGGGTCCGAAGTAGCGCCCAATCGAGTAGTTGCACTGATCACCGAGCACAGCAGCGGCAAACAGCAAACCGATCGCGAGCGGATAACTCATCAGCCCGACACCGCACATGGCACCGACAACGAACAACAGCGAGTCGCCCGGTAGAAACGGCATCACCACGACGCCGGTTTCAATAAAAATGATGAGGAACAACAAGGCGTAGACCCACGCACCATAGCTCACGACAAAAGCTTCGAGATGCTTGTCAATGTGGATGATGAAATCGAATAAAAAGGCGATGATTTCCATAGCGTCAGATTATCGCCGCCCTCTTGAAACTCCGAGCGTCTGGTAAGTCAGATGGCGCAGTACTTTTCCTGGATTTCAGCGTTGGCCAGCAGCGCTGCAGCGTCACCCTGGTGCACGATCTGGCCCTGATCAAGAATGTAAGCCCGGTCTGAAATCGACAACGCCCGTTCCACGTTTTGCTCCACCAGCAAGATAGTGGTGCCCTGCTGCTTCATGCGCGTGAAAAGCGCAAACATTTCGTCCACCAGCAAAGGCATGATGCCCTCCGATGGTTCGTCCAGCAAAATCATCTGGGGCTTGGCCATCATGGCCCGGGCAATCGCCAGCATTTGCTGCTCACCGCCAGAAAGGGATGTCCCGTCCTGACTGAGCCGCTCTTTGAGACGCGGGAAAGTTTGTGAAATTTCATCGATCATGGCGTCCATCTCGCCCCGGCGCGGGCTGGCCAGCAGCCCCAGCTGCAAGTTCTCAAGAACACTCAGGCCAGCGACGATTCGGCGCTCCTCTGGCACATAGGCCAGACCATGATGAAAACGTTCATGAGGTGGCCGAGCAAGCAGGTCGTTGCCATCAAAAGTTACCTTGCCGCTGCACTTTGCCAGCAGGCCCATAATGGTGCGCAGCGTCGTTGTTTTACCCGCGCCGTTGCGGCCCATCAACGTGACGATTTCGCCGCGTTTCACCTCAAAACTCAGGCCCTGGATGACATGGCTGTGGTCATACCACGCGTTAAGTTGTTCAACTTTCAGCATGATGACCTTTCAGCCCTGACCCAGATAGACGCGTTTGACTTCGGCATTGTTGCGAATCTCTTCAGGGCTTCCTTCAGCCAGCAGTTCGCCATGGTGCAGCACAATCAAGCGCCGACACAAGCCCATTACCAGCTTCATTTTGTGTTCGACCAGAATCACCGTGCGCTCCGCCGCCAGTTTCCGGATCAATTCCATCATCACCACACTTTCCTGCGGTGACATGCCTGCAGTGGGCTCATCCATCAACAATAGTTTGGGATCGCAGGCCAGCGCCATGGCTACTTCCAGCGAACGCTGCTGGCCGTGCGCCAGATCTCCTGCCAGTTTGCTGCAGCTGTCTGTCAGGCCGACCCGCTGCACCAATGCATCAGCGCGCTCAATGAGTTCGCGGTAAGCGCCGCGCGCACGAAAAATCTGAAACCGCGTGGCTTGCATCTGCACGGCAACACGCACGTTTTCATGGACGCTGAGCTGCTTGAAAACGTTGGTAATCTGAAAGCTCTTGGCAATGCCAATACGCGCAAACGCATGCGGCGCCAGCCCAGTGATGTCACGGCCTTCAAACAGCACCTGCCCTGTGCTGGGCGGCACGCCGCCGCTGATCAGGTTGAAAAAAGTGCTTTTACCTGCGCCGTTGGGACCAATGATGGCGGTCAATTCACCCGGCATGAAGGACACATTGATATTGTTCAGCGCCTGGAATTTACCGAAAAAACGTGAGGCACCTTTGACCTCAAGAATGGGCGCGCTGCTCATGACACCCTGCCTTGCCTGCGCAACCAGTGCTCCATCTGATGGACCAGCGTACCCCATATTCCTTTGGGAAAAAACAGCACGAAGACCATGAAGACGATGCCTACAGCACCCATCCAGTAACGCGTCAGGTTGGTCACCACGTCCTCAAGGTAAAGAAAAACCGCAGCGCCGACGAAGGGCCCAAAGAACGTTCCCATACCGCCCAGCAGGCACATCATCACGGCCTGGCCCGACTGCAGGTAATGCAGCGAATCAATCGGCACGATGGACAGGTGCAGCGCACGCAGAGCGCCCGCCAGGCCGCAGATGCCGGCGGACAGCACAAACACCAGCAGCTTGGCCCGCGCCACGTCGTAACCGCAGGCCACCGCTCGCTTTTCATTTTCGCGAATAGCCTCTATCACCGCACCAAACGGAGACTGGAGAACCCGCGACACAAACCAGAGCGCCAGCGCCACAAAAACCAGAATGACGTAGTACTTGTTGAGTGGATTCATGAAATCGATGCTGATGCCGGGCAGATCAATGCTTTCGACCCGCACCCCACGCAATCCGTTCTCACCGCCCGTCCATTTGTCTGCCTTGTAAAAACCGTAGTAAACAATCTGCGCCAGGGCCAGCGTCACCATCGAAAAATAAATTCCGCGCGTTCGAATGGCAAGGTAGCCGATGACCAGCCCAGCCAGGCACGATGAGGCCACCCCCACCACAATAGCCGCCCACCAGGGCCAGCCCGCATGCACGACCGAGATACCCGCCAGATAGGATCCGACACCCAAAAAGGCCGCATGGCCGAACGACAGCATGCCGGTATAACCAAACAGCAAATTGAAGCCCACGGCATAAAGCCCAAAGATCAGGATATTGACGGACAGGGCGTCATACGGCATCAGGAACGGAAACACCAGCAAAAACAGCAGTGCCGTGGCAACACGGTGCCGTCGTGCAAAGAGAACGGCCGCGATGATTGAATTTTTCATGTCGTTTGGATTGCTGCTGGTCAGCTCATCAACCCGGCTTTGCCAAAAAAGCCTTGCGGGCGGATCAACAGAACCACGGCCATCAGGACGAAAATCGACAGGTCGGCGTACTCGGGCGCCACCAGCGCGGTCATGGCAAACACCACCCCCACCAGCAGGCCCGCCACTACGGCACCGGGCAATGAGCCCATGCCGCCTACGACCGTCACGACAAAAGATTCCGCCAGTATCGGGATTCCCATTTCAGGATTGACGGCCCGGGTAGGCGCGGCCAGCAAGCCCGACAGACCCGCAATTGCGGTGCCGAGACCGAACACCAGCCACCAGACTTTGGCGATGTCAATGCCGAGCACTTTGACAATCTCGGGATCACGCGAACCGGCGCGGATGATCAGGCCATAACGGGTCTTTTCGATGAACAGCCACAGGCCCAGCACGATGACGGCGGTTGCGGCAATCAGGAACAGGCGATACAGCGGGAAGTGCCCAAACCCCAGAAAGACCGAGCCCTTTAATTCCACGGGCGTAAACGTGGGCAGGCCTTCGATGCCAAAAGCCAAACGCATGACGTCGATCAACACGTAGGAGAGCCCGAAGGTCAGCAGCAAGGGGTAATCAATGCCTCTTCCGTACAGGGGCCGCACCAGAAACCGCTCGCACACCAGACCAATCGCACCCGTGGCCAAGGGCACCAGCAACAGACTGAACCAGAAGCTGCCCGTCAGCCCCAGGCTGTAAACCCCGAGAAACGCACCGACCATAAAAAATGCGCCATGCGCAAAGTTCACCACCGTGAGCATGCCAAAAATCAGGGACAGACCAACGGCCAGCAGCGCATAAACCGCGCCCAGCGCAATGCCGGTCATCAACTGAAGCGCAAACAGTTGTGGCGAGATATCAAACATGCGGGCTCTTTTGGGTGGGTGAAGGACACCCACAGCGCGCGGCGCGCCGTGGGTCACGAACTGAACGGCGACCGGCGTTCAGGTACTGACTTTATGGCCCAGTTCATCGCAAGAGCGCAGGTTTTTCTCATCCGGGTTTTCGATGGCCAGCACATTGAAGACGTCGTACTTGTCTTTCATGTTTTTTGATTTCGACTCCACGATCACCACTGACTGAACCGACTGGTGATCGCACTTGCGGTAAAACTGATCGCCCTTGTACCAGTTGTAGCGCAGCTGGCGCAATGCAATGCTGACCTTCAGCGATTCGGTAGACTTGGCTTCACGCACGGCATGCAGCACGCTGCGCACGCCGGCGTAACCCAGTGCGCCGTAGTCCGAAGGCACCGAGCCCGCGTGGGCTTTGCGGAACTTGTCGTTGAACGCCTTGGCCGCCGGTATCTTGTCTTCCATGCCCCAGTAGTACGAGGTGCCGCCGAGAATGCCTTCGAAAGCGTCGGCGCCACCTGCCAGACGTGAGGTGTACAGCAGAACAGGTGCGATGATTTTGGTGTTGGCCTTGAGTCCGAAATCAGTCGCCTGCTTGGCCGAATTCACCAAGTCCCGGCCGAAATTGCAGAGCACCAGAATGTCAGGCTTGAGCGCCTTGATGCGCGGCAGAAAAGCCGAGTAATCGGCCACGCCCAGCGGATGACGAATGTCCGCCAGCGTCTGCGCCCCCAGCGACTGGCCGGCACGCTGAAAGCCGCGCACCATTTCATGGCCGTAGGCGTAATCAGCCGTCAGATAGACAATCTTTTTACCGAACTTCGGAAACGCATAACGTGCTACGGCGCCAGCCGTCAGGTGGGGATTGAGCGCCTCATGGAAGGTGTACAGGCTCCAGTCCTTGGCCTCGTTGATGGTGTCGGACTGGCTGATGGAATTAAAAATTATCTTGCGCTCACGGGTCACCGCATTGATCGACAGCTGGGTAGCAGCTGACAGCGAACCCACCACGAAATCCACCTTGTCTTTCTCGATCAGCTCCAGCGTGCGGGTGGCCGCCTCGCCCGGATTGAGCTTGTCGTCCCGCACCAGCAATTCAGCCTTGCGGCCATTGAAACCGCCACCCTCGTTGAATTCCTTGACCGCGATTTCTCCTGCGCGCACCTGGTCCTGTGCCTCGGCCGAAAAGGCACCGGTCAGCGGCACCGGAAAGCCGATCTTGATGTTCGTGGTTTGCGCACGCGCAATATTGAACAGCGACGGAACAGCGGCCACCGCAGCTCCACCAACGATGAGGGTTCGACGGCCCGCGCTAAAAGTTTTGGAATCGATGGTCATGGTTTGTCTCCAAATAGTTTTTTGGGTTAATAAAAGAACTCAGGCTTGCTCGAACTCGACAATTTTTTCCAGTGGTTTTTCAGACAGATCTATCGCTGTTTCCAGCATCATGGTGCGGGCCACGCAGCCAGCGCCCCACTCGTTCTGCGCCAGCATGCGGTTACCCAGGGCGCGCGCACGGCTGACGGCTGCACGCGCAGGTGCCAGGCGCTTCTGCTCAAACGCCTGCAAGGCTTGCGGTGTTGCGCCGTGTACCGCGATCAAGTCAGTCAGCGCCATCGCGTCTTCTGCCGCTTTGGTGACCCCCATACCCACATGGGGTCGGGCGACAAAAGCGGCATCACCCATCAGCGCGACACGGCCAAAAGCGATTTTTGAACTTCTGCAGTCATAAATCGCCTGCAAAAAGGGCTGCCGCGTTTTCTCGATCACCTCGGCAAACTGCGGCGGCAACATCTCGCGGGCCGCCTGCTGCACGGCGCTGACGTGTCGCGACGCTACCTTGTTTGGCGGTATGCCAAGCGTGTAAAAAATACCGTCTGCATCGGTCAGCAATGCCTGCAACTCGCCCTCACCGGATGTCGGTCGATACCAGACAAAGTTGTAGCGACGCTGTCCGGTCGCAATCGAGTTACCTGCCCCGGCAACCGGGTAGCCAATGATCAGCTCGCCTGGTGGAACACTGAAACCAAAGCTGTTGAACAGGGTGCTCAAGGTGTAATCGGAAAGCACCGATTCGTCACAAACGCCGCGCCAGGCGACGTATTGCGCGTACTCCACTTGCACATCGGGAGCAAACTGGGCGCGCACGGCGGACCGGATACCGTCTGAGGCAATCACCAGGTCAGCATCAAAATTCCGGCCATCCTCACAAAACACCGTTACACCATTGCCCCGCTCCATGACGCGCTTGACCGACGCGCCGTGCAAGTAGCGACATGAATCAAACCCAGCCAGCAGCAATGCATACAGGCGGCTCCATGAGCTAACTACCTGCGGCACGCTCGTCCTGTCAAGCACAGAACCATCTTTGGCCAGCACGATGCGATCACAGACATTCACGCCCAGCGATACATCCATCTTTACACCGCAGCGCTCCATCGCTGCCACAAGCAGCTTGTGCGTCACAATGCCCGCGCCCCGGCCATCGAGGGACACCAAGGCCTTTTCAAGCACAGTGACTTCGTGACCGGAACGGCACAGCATGTTGGCAACCAGCAGGCCCCCCAGCGAGCCGCCAACGACGATGATTTTCGCCATCAGGCCCCGGCCCCGGCAAGCTTTTTATCCATAACTGCTTTTTCTTCCGCTGCATAGTTCAGCTCAATCACCAGACCACAAGGGTCATCGAGAAACAGCTGATGCAGGCCAATCGATGGCACGGTGCGTTCACGGCAAGCCACCCCGATTCGTGCCAGATGCGCCAGCATGCCCTCCAGTCCGGTCGCCATCAGTGCGATGTGATCCACCGCGCCGGTTCCGTTCAGCGACGACACATCCCGGTCACCCAGGTAGCGCTTCAAACCTTCCGGATCGTTCTTATCAATGCCAATCACATGAACCAGGGCATTGGATGTGTGCGCATGGTCGCCGTTGTAGAGCCAGAGCCCTGGAAACGGAAACGCCGGACGCGGGCCGACTGTCAAACCCAGCACGGTCTCATAAAAAACCCGGGTCGCATCAAGGTCGGTCGTGCGGATTGAAAAATGATTCAGTGCGTAGGCCATGCTTGCAATTCCTCAATGGGGAGAGATTTGAGACGCGCGCCCGCGCGCTGCTTGGTCAGAGAACTTTTACCAGCCACCGGCCTTTTGGTGCCCAACAAGGAATCGCTTGCCGACCTGCTTGTCGGCTGCAGTATCTGATCAAGAGAAAGCAGATAACTGCAGACACGGTCCCGAATGTAGACCTCATCAATCACGGCGGTATCGCCATCAGCCGGCGAGTGTCCATAGACCCAGCGGCGCATACCGAAGTAGAAAATCCCGCCGTGCAGGCCCATCAGCAGTTCCAGCTCGCGCGCTGTCGCCTTGCCCCGGCCGGTGTAGCCCCTGAACCTGCGGCTTTCACGAATCAGACGCGGGAACAGTTTGATCTCCAGCATCGAGAAGTAGCGCTCGGTGATGTAGCGGTCACTTAGACCTGAAAAGATAAAGATACGGACCCAGTCGCGTTCAAGAATGACTTTGGCGTAATCAATGTAGAAGCGCGTTATCTTGAGTTGCACATTGAGGGTCTTGTCATCAAGCAGACTTTCCCATTCAGCGCGCCAGCGCCCCTCAAACATTTCGGCGTATACACGTTCGATCAGCGCCTGTTTGGTCGGAAAGTAGTGGTACAGCAAGGTGTGCGTGATACCCAGGCTGCGGGCAAGATCGCGAAGCTGACCATCCAGCCCATGCTCTGAAAAAAATCGGATCGCCCCTTCAATAATCATGCGCTCGCGCGCTAGCGGCAACAGGCGCCGCCGCGAGGAACTGCTCCCGACTGCAACGGGAATTTCAGGGTTTTTCCGGATGGCTGACATCGAACGCCCGGTTGATAGTTGGCGCTAATTTAGCGCTTGGTCAATAAGCGCAAATCAGGACAAACCCCAAGCAGTGCGCATTGCAGACATCAAGGCATCGACATGGAACTTCAAGGCAGCGTGACCATTCCCGCCGCGCCGGAACAGGTGTGGCAGGCCCTCAATAATCCGGAGATTTTGCGGCTGTGCATTCCGGGTTGTGAAGAGATACGCCAGATTTCAGCGCAGGAAATGCATGCCAGGCTCATGCTGAAAATGGGGCCGGTGCGGGCCAACTTTGTCGGCAAGGTGCTGATGACCGATGTACGGGCGCCGCACGGCTACACACTAAATTTTGAAGGCTCCGGCGGCAGCGCCGGCTTTGCGCGAGGCAGCTCGGTGATCACGCTCACGTCCATTGCAGAGGGCACGCAGCTGGACTACACGGCGCAAGCATCGGTCGCCGGCAAACTGGGGCAGATTGGTGGGCGCCTGATGGATGCCTCTGCGCGCCAGTTAGCCGACCGCTTCTTCGCCGCGTTTAAGGCACAGCTGACCGAATTAGCAGACGAAGGGCAACTTGTTGCCGTTGCACCGACGGCAACTTCAGAACGTTTTCCGGTCATTGCGCAGACTTCCGGCCACAGCCGAAGCTCACCGGCGACTAACTGGTTCGAGGCTGAAAAACCGCGACTGATATGGTTTTCGGCGGGCGTGGTCGCCACAGTGATCGGCGTGTGGATGGGTGCGCACTGTCTGCGCTGAAGCCATTGCGCGCTGCCCAACTTTCAGAGGTGTATTGATATGAAGGCTCCTGCATTTGCCTATGTCAGGCCAAAGGGAATAACCGAGGTACTCAACTTGCTGGAAAAGCACGGCGATGACGCTCGCCTGCTGGCAGGTGGCCAAACGCTGTTGGCAACGCTGAACATGCGCCTGTCCGAACCCGCGCTGCTGATCGACATGCAGTCGGTACATGAACTCAAAGGGCTTAGCGTGAACGGCAGTAGCCTGCGCATCGGCGCGATGGTCACCCACAGCCAGATTGAAAGTTCGCCTTTGGTTGCGCAGCATGCGCCGTTGCTGGGACGGGCCGCACCGCACATCGCCCACCGCGCCATTCGCAATCTGGGCACTTTTGGAGGCTCGATTGCCTACGGCGACCCGGCTGCCGAATGGCCTGCCTGCCTGCTGGCGCTTGACGGTACAGTCGTTGCTCGCAGTCTGCAGGGCGAGCGGCGCATCGCGGCGAATGACTTTTTTACCGGCTTGTACACGACAGCTCTGGCGGCCAACGAAGTCATCGTCGCCTGCGAAATTCCGGTAGCCACGCGCGTGCATCGCTTCGCGTTTGACGAACTGGTGCGCCGCCATGGTGACTACGCGGTGGTGGGACTCGCCGCAGCAGGGCAATGGAACGATGGCACGCTCGACCAGCTGCGGCTGGCATGGATCGGGGTGGGGAGCATGCCGTTTCGTTCGACGACAACCGAGCAGCTTCTGCAAAAGCAGCCCGTGACAGACCAGTTGCTCTCCCAGGCCATAGAGGCGCTGCGCGCCGAATTGCAACCCGAATCCGATCTGACCCACAGCGTGGCAGCCAAGCGGCACCTGGCCGGCGTGATGCTCAAGCGATGCATGACCGCGCTGCGCGAACAGACTTCTTGTGTCAGCCCAGAAGCTGTGTGACCCCTCTCCAAGGAAAATCATGACCTATCAGGAACAGGCACCCAATGATCTGGCAACCGGCGCGCAGCCAGTTCTTATCACGGTCAACGGCCAGCGCAGCAAGCACCATGTGCAACCCCGAACCCATCTGGTCGACTTCCTGCGGGACGACCTTGGGCTCAAGGGCGCCCATCTGGGCTGCGAACACGGCGTGTGCGGTGCCTGCACGGTTCAGCTCGATGGTCAGGTCGTGCGGGGCTGCCTGGTGCTGGCGGTTCAGGCCGATGGCCGCGACGTCACCACGATCGAAGGGCTGAGTGACAGCGGCGCCATCCGTGGGCTGCAGCAGGCTTTTATCAAACACAACGCCTTGCAGTGCGGCTACTGCACGTCGGGCATGTTGCTGGCCGCGCACGAGCTGATTGAAACCCAGCCAAATGCGAACCGCGAGCAGGTGCGCGAATGGATTTCGGGCAACTACTGCCGCTGCACCGGCTACCAGGCCATCGTCGATGCCGTTTGCGACGTGCTGGCGCAGCGCAAAGCGACCCACGCAGAAGGAGCGCCCGCATGAACGCACCCGACAGTCGCCAGCTCACCGAGTTACTGCAAAGAGCCGAAGCCCCCCACCAACCAGCGTCCCCACCAAAAGCGCCGCCGCTTGCCGCGCCGCTGCAGGACGCGCGACACATCGGCCAGTCCATCCCGCGCCCCAACATTGAACGCCTGACCGAAGGACGCGGCCAGTATGTCGATGACATCGAGTTGCCGCGCATGGCGCATGTGGTGTTCTGGCGCTCGCCGGTGGCGCATGCCCGCATCACCCGCATCGAGCGCGACTTTGCGCGCCTGATGCCCGGCGTGCTGGGTGTTTACGACGGCGCCGACCTGGCCACCGTATGCAAACCCTGGGTCGCCACTCTTACTCACCTGGCCGGCCTCAAGTCTGCGCCGCAATATCCAATGGCCATGGGCCGTGCCTGCTGGCAGGGTGAGCCGGTAGTGGCTGTGGTCGCCAAGACCCGTGCCGAGGCCGAAGACGCCTTGCAGTACGTGCAGGTCGAGTGGGAAGACCTGCCCGCCGCGCTGGACATGAATACCGCGCTTGATGCGTCCACACCCGTAATTCACCCCGAGCTCGGCAACAACCTGTGCTTCACCCGTAGCCTTGACACCGGCGGCGTAGACGAAGCCTTTGCCAGTGCCGACGTGGTCGCCGAAGCCACTTTTGATTTTGGCCGCCACACCGGCGTCACGCTAGAGCCGCGCTGCCAGATTGCCGACTACAACCCGGCCAGCGGCCAGCTCACGGTGTATCACTCGCAGCAGGCCCCGCACATGATGCAAGACCTGTACGCGCGCCAGTTCGATTTGCCTGAAAGCCGCGTGCGAGTGATCTGCAAAGACGTGGGCGGCTCGTTCGGCATCAAGGTTCACGCCTACCCGGACGACTTTGCCACCGTTGCCATCGCTGTGCTGCTCAAGCGTCCCGTCAAATTCGTCGCCGACCGACTGGAGTCTTTCGTCAGCGACATCCATGCCAGAGAACACCGCATCAAAGGCCGCATCGCTGCCAGCAAAGACGGCGATATTCTCGCGTTCGAGATAGACGACACGACCGGCATCGGCCCTTTTTCAATGTTCCCGCGCACCAGCGGCATTGAAGGCAACCAGGTCGTCAACCTGACCGGCGGGCCCTACAAGCACAAGGCCTACCGCGCCAAACTCAATGTGGTGTTTCTCAATAAAACACCGACCTGCCAGTACCGGGGCGTGGGCCATCCAATCGCCTGCGCGGTCACCGAAGGTCTGGTGGACCTGGCTGCCGCCAAGCTCGGCATGGACCCGCTGGAAATGCGCAAGCGCAATGTGATTCGCGATGACGCTTACCCCGCGACTGGCGCGTCCGGCATCAAGCTCGAAGTGCTGTCGCACGAAGCCTGCCTGCGCAAGATCGAAACCCTGATGGACTACCCCGCCCTGCTGGCAGAGCGCGCTGCCCTGCGGGCCAAAGGCATTTATCGCGGCATCGGTTTCGCCACGCTGATCGAGCTCACCAACCCCGGCGCCGCTTTTTACGGCGTGGGTGGGGCCAGAATTTCGGCGCAAGACGGCGCCACGGCCCGGCTGGAACCCGGTGGCGGCGTAGCCGTGATGGTCAGCGTCGGCGAGCAAGGTCAAGGCACCGAAGCTATCTTTGCGCAGATCGCAGCAGATGCGGTGGGCGTGCCGATGAGCGCGGTGAGACTCGTCACCGGCGACACCGAAACCGTGCCCTACGGCGGCGGCACCTGGGCCTCTCGCGGCGCGGGGATTGGCGGAGAAGCGGTGCTGCAGGCCGGGCTGGCCCTGCGCGCCAACATTCTCAAGGTGGCCGAAGAAATTTTGAAGCGCGACGTACAAACGCTTGTACTGCTCGATGGTGTGATCACAGACGCCGCCACCGGCGAAGCGCTGCTGCCGCTGCACGAACTGGGCCGCGTCGCCTACTACCGGCCCGACACGCTGCCGCCGGGTTTCACCCCCGAACTGATGGTAACCCGCCACTACGCCCAGCGCGACTACCCCTTCATTTTCACCAACGGCGTGCAGGCGTCTTACGTTGAAGTTGACATCGATACGGGTTTCGTGAAGCTGCTCAAACACTGGGCTGCCGAAGACTGCGGCCGTGTCATCAACCCGATGCTGGTCGACGAGCAGATTCGCGGCGCCATCGTTCAGGGAATAGGCGGCGCACTGTTTGAAGAGTGTCTGTACGACGACGCTGGGTTGATGACCAACGGCAACATGGCCGACTACCTGGTGCCCATGGCCGCCGAAATGCCCGACATCGTGGTGGCGCATGTCGAGACACCGACGCGCAGTTCCATGCTGGGCGCCAAGGGCGCTGGCGAGGCGGGCACCGCCGGTGCGCCGGGGGCGGTGGTCAATGCGATCAACGATGCGCTGCGGCCTTTGAATGCCGAGGTATGGTCGCAGCCGGTGACACCGGAAAAGATCCTGCGCGCGCTCGGACATATCTGACACAGCTGGCTGGGAAAGGTCATCCTAAAATGACCTTGTGAACGCCCTCCTCGCCTCCTCCTCCCGCCGCCCCATCCGCGAACTGCCTGACGAGCTGATCAGCCAGATCGCTGCCGGTGAGGTGGTCGAGCGCCCCGCCTCTGTAGTGCGCGAACTGCTGGACAACGCGCTCGACGCAGGCGCGACACAGATCACTGTGCGGCTGTCTGCCGGTGGCGTGCGGCTGATTGGGGTGGAGGACGACGGCATCGGCATTGCGCGTGATGAGTTGGCCATTGCCCTTAAACGCCACGCAACCAGCAAAATCTCTTCCTTGCAAGACCTGGAAAACGTCAACACCATGGGCTTTCGCGGTGAGGCGCTGGCCGCGATCAATTCGATTGCCGACATGAGCCTGATCTCGCGCACCAATGACGCCGACCATGCCTGGCAGCTTGACGGCCGCACCGGCGAGCTGCAGCCGGCGGCGCGTGTACGCGGGACCACCGTCGAAGTGCGCGAGCTGTTTTACGCCACACCGGCGCGCCGCAAGTTTCTGAAAACCGACGCCACCGAGCTGGCGCACTGCATCGAAGCGGTGCGCCGTCATGCGCTGGTGCGACCGGACGTGGGCTTTGCGATCTGGCATGAAGGCAAGCTAATTGAGCAGTGGCGCGCCTGCACAGGCCCTGCAGCACACACCCAGCGGCTGTCTGACGTGCTGGGAACCGAGTTTGCAGAGCAGTCGATTGAGGTGCTGTATGAAAGCGCCGCACGACGGGCCGATGGCTTGCCTGCCGTACGGGTGTGGGGCCGTGCCGGCATTCCTGATGTAGCCCGGTCGCGGGCCGACCAGCAGTTTGCGTATGTCAATGGCCGTCATGTTCGCGACAAGGTGCTGACCCACGCCGCACGCAGCGCCTACCAGGACGTGCTGCACGGCCACCGCCAGCCGGTGTATGTGCTGTTCGTCGAGATTGACCCGGCGCGCGTTGATGTCAACGTACACCCGACGAAAATTGAAGTGCGGTTTCGCGACAGCCGCGAGGTACATCAGGCGGTTCACCATGCGACGAACAACGCGCTGGCATTGCCACGATCAGGGGCAGCGCAGAGCCAAACCACCGACAGCGCAACCGCAGCAGCGCCGTCCGCTTTCGAGTTTCTCAAGCAAAACAGGTCTGTAGCCCAGGCAGAATGGGCGCAACCGGCTATTAATTTCATAGCGTCCAGCGGCAACCGGGTATCTGACTTTGAAGCGCTGTGGCCGGCGTGGAAAGGCGCCAGCCGCAGCGACGAGCAGGTGCCAGGTCACAGCACTGCTAACACTGATCTACAAAGCGCACCTGACCACGGCGACTGGCCCCTCGGCCGCGCCATCGCCCAGTTGCAGGGCATCTACATCCTGGCTGAAAACGCGCAGGGCCTGGTGATTGTCGATATGCACGCGGCGCACGAACGCATCGTGTATGAGCGACTTAAAAGCCAGATGCAGACGGCCAGCATCGCCAGCCAGCCGCTGCTGATTCCGGTCACTTTCGCTGCCAGCCCGCACGAAGTCGCCACGGCGGAAGTACACACCGACACGCTGGCCGCGCTGGGCCTGGAGATCACCCCGTTTTCAGCCAAGACCCTCGCCGTACGCGCCGTGCCCACCAGCCTGATGCAAGGCGACGCGGTGGAACTGGCCAGAGGCGTGCTGGCCGAGCTGTCGCAGCATGACGTCAGCACCGTAGTCCAGCGCGCACAGGACGAGCTGTTGTCCACCATGGCCTGCCACGGCGCGGTGCGGGCTAACCGAAAGCTGACGTTAGAGGAAATGAACGCGCTGCTGCGCCAGATGGAAGCCACCGAGCGCTCGGACCAGTGCAACCACGGCCGGCCCACCTGGCGGCAGATCAGCATTGGGGAACTCGATTCGCTGTTCATGCGCGGGCGATAGCGATGGTTTCGGTGCCGCAGCCAGCAACGCCGTTGTAAAGCCTCATCGGCCCTGTCAACCGCCTGCTTTACCGTCCGTTCACTGAGAGGCACTAAACTTTTTCTGCTTTACTCCGGTCTCAATCAGGGCTAAATCAGCCTGGATATTTTCATGAAACGCTGGCATCTCTTTTCTTCGCTCGCTGCCGTCTGCACTGCACTGGTGCTGCTGGCCAGCTGCGCTACGCTGGACGAAAAACAGCGCGCCTGGATCTTCCAGCCCAGCGACCGCAGCTGGGGCGCAGGCACGCTGGCTGCCGAAGGCATGAAGGATGTCTGGATAGCCTACACACCCAAAGAAGGCCGTCAAAGCGACAAAACCGTGCGCCTGCACGGCCTGTGGCTGGATGCCGACCAGCCCGTCAGCGCCAAAACACCGGTGCTGCTTTACCTGCACGGCGCGCGTTACAACGTGACGGGCTCGGCGCCTCGAATCCGGCGCATGCAGGAACTAGGGTTTAGCGTGCTCGCCATTGACTACCGCGGTTTCGGCAAAAGCACCGCCTTGCTGCCGTCCGAGGCCTCGGCCTATGAAGACGCCCGCGCCGCCTGGGACTGGCTGGCGCTGAAGTACCCCAACAATCCGCGTTATATTTTTGGTCATTCACTGGGTGGCTCGATTGCGATCAACCTGGCCAGCGAAGTGCTTGATGAGCGCGGCACCATCGTTGAAGGCACCTTCACCTCGATTGCCGACGTCGTCAGCAGCTCGGAATGGGGTTGGGTGCCGCTGTCGATGCTGATCACGCAGCGCTTCGATGCGGTACACAAAGTCGCAAGTATTGGCTCGCCGCTGCTGGTGGTTCACGGTGGTCAGGACCGCCTGATACTGCCCCGCCTGGGCCAGAAATTGTTCGAGGCTGCGGCTGAGCCGAAGCAGTTTTTGCTGGTCGAAGGTGGCTCGCACCACAACACGAATCAGGTCGGGCAGCCGCAGTATCGGCAGGCGCTGGCTGAGTTGATGGGCATACGGCATGCGCCTGGCGTACTGCAGTCGAGCATCAACGCAGAATAGTCACTGCGCGGCGCAGCCGAATCGGCCATCCACGGCCCTCCTTGCACCAGCCCTTCACCTCAAAAATCAGGGGCAATCTGCTACGCTCATGTGGATGTCGGCATCCGTTCCAGAAACTTTAGTCAGCCCGGTCTCGCCGTCCCCGGCCAGCACGCCGGCAGCCATGTCGCCGGGCCTGATCGTGCTGATACTGTCGATGCTGCTGGGCATTCAACCCGTCACCACCGACCTGTACCTGCCCGCGTTGCCGGCCATGACGAGCAGCTTCGGCGCACCCACGTCGCAGGCGCAGCTCACGCTCAGTGCATTGCTGCTGGCGTTTGGCTGCTCGCAGCTGGTGTGGGGGCCACTGTCTGACCGCTTCGGCCGGCGTCCGGTTTTGCTGTGGGGACTGGCCGCCTACACGCTGGCATCGATTGGCAGCATGCTGGCGCCTTCCATGGCGCTGCTGATTGTCTGGCGTGCGGTGCAGGGTGCTGCGATGGGCGCTGCGGTGATGGCAGCGCGCGCGATTGTGCGAGACCTGTATCTGCCGGCCGATGGCGCCCGCATCATGTCCAAAGGCTTGAGCGGGCTCGGCGTGCTGGCCGCCCTCAGCGCCCCGCTGGGTGCGTTGCTGGCCGAAATGTTCGGCTGGCGCGCCGCGTTGCTGGCCGTCGCCATTTTTGGCAGCTGCACGCTGAGCATGATTGCGCTGTGCTTCAAGGAAACACTGCGGCAGAAAAATCCCCATGCGCTGCGGCCTGCAACGCTGGTTCGTACGTGGGCGAAAATCGTCAGGAACCCGACTTTTCTGGCTTTCTCGGCCTTGTCAACGGCGTCGTATGCAGGTCTCTTCACCTTTCTCGCTGCCTCATCCTTTGTCTTCATCAAGGTGCTGGGCCTGAGCCGGACGCAGTATGGTCTGGTGATGTTTTCCATGTGTTTTTCCTACCTGCTAGGCACGTTTGCCTGCCGCCGGCTACTGGTTCGGTACGGCCTGCGAAAGACGGTGGCGCTCGCCGCCTGCCTGAGCCTGCTGGGCGGCACGCTGATGGGCGTGCTGGCCTGGGCTGGCGTCAGCAACGTCTGGGCGGTAATGCTGCCCTACTTCATCTTCATGGTCGGCCACGGCGTACACCAGCCCTGCGGGCAGAGCGGCGCAATCGGACCGTTCCCGCAGGCGGCAGGTGCGGCATCGGCACTCAATGGTTTTTTGATGATGCTGGTCGCCTTTGCGATGGGTGGCTGGCTGGGCACGCGCATGGACGGCAGCGTGCTGCCGCTGACCAACGGCGTCTGGTTCTGGAGCATTTTTATCGCGCTGACGGCGTGGACGCTGGTGCAAAAGTATGGCGAGCCGATGCCTGCCGCTCGCTTAAAAGCCTGAACACACATGATTAGTACCGACAAGAAAGAAGCGCAATTTTCCGCCGGGCCACCCCAAGGACAATTAGCCCCCCCGGGGGGCAGAGAGCCACACAAAGTGGGCGAACGTGAGGGCCAAATTTCCGCCGGGCCGCCCCAAGGAAAATTAGCCCCCCCGGGGGGCAGAGAGCCACACAAAGTGGGCGAACGTGGGGGCTACATCTGTATTGCGGGGCCAACTGCGTCCGGCAAGACAGCTGCCGCCATGGCGATTGCGCAGGAGCACGCGGTTGAAATCATCAGCGTCGATTCCGCACTGGTTTACCGCGGCATGGACATCGGCACCGCCAAGCCGACAGCGGCAGAACTTGCCTTGGTCCCGCACCACCTCATCAACATTCGTGACCCCCTACACGCCTACAGCGCCGCAGAATTCGTGCTGGACACCGAGTTGTTGATCACTGACATCAGCGCGCGCGGCAAGCTGCCGCTGCTGGTCGGCGGCACCATGCTGTACTTCAAGGCCCTCTTCGACGGGCTGGACGACATGCCCAAAGCCGACGCGCGCGTGCGGGCCGTGCTGGCGCTGGAAGCACTCGAAAAAGGCTGGCCCGCGCTGCATGCCGAGCTGGCCGAAGTCGATGCGATCACCGCCAATCGACTGGCGCCCAACGACTCGCAGCGCATCTCGCGCGCGCTCGAAGTGTTCAGAATTTCAGGCCAGCCGCTGTCGTCGTTTCACCAGCAGAGTGCTACTAAAAAAGTAGCTGCTTACGCACGTAATACGCGGGCTGGAGCACTTATTTCCCTTGAACCCAGCGAGCGAAGCTGGCTGCACGGGCGCATTGCCGATCGCTTCGACGCCATGCTGGCTGGGGGTTTTGTCGATGAAGTGAAAATCCTGCGCGCGCGCGGCGACCTGCATCCCGATTTGCCTTCGATGCGCTGCGTCGGCTACCGCCAGGCGTGGGAAGCCCTCGACGGAAAATCGCAGATGACCGAGCTGCGCGACAAAGGTGTTTTTGCCACGCGCCAGCTGGCCAAGCGGCAGATCACCTGGCTGCGTTCGATGCCGCAGCGGCGTATCGTACACAGCGATGCGCCGGACGCGCTGGCGCAGGTGCTGGAACATCTGAGGTCATTGCGCGAATGAAATCACCCCTGACGCTTCAAGTCAAAAACCTGAGCAAACGCTACGGCAACACGGCGGTGTTCAGCCAGGTCACGCTCGATGTGGCACCGGGCGAATTCGTCGCCATCGTCGGCGAATCGGGCGTCGGCAAATCAACGCTGCTCAACTGCATGGCGGGCCTCGACAGCTGGGACGAAGGCACGGTGCAGCTCAACGGCGCGGACCTGCAAACGATGACTGACGACCAGCGCGCGCTGCAGCGTCGCCAGCATGTCGGCTTCGTGTTTCAGGCGTTTCATGTGCTGCCGCATCTGGACGTGGCGCAAAACGTGGCGCTGCCGCTTCTGCTGCTAGGCCAGACCGACGATGCCCGCGTGCAGGCCATGCTCGATTCGGTCGGCCTGGCCGGCTTGGGCGCGCGCCTGCCGCAGCAATTGAGTGGTGGTCAGTTGCAGCGCGTGGCGATTGCGCGCGCCCTGGTACACCGCCCCGGCCTGCTGCTGGCCGACGAGCCCACCGGCAACCTCGACCCGACCACCGCAGCCAAAGTGATGGACGCACTGATCGCGCAGACCCGTGAACACGGCGCGTCACTGGTGCTGGTCACGCATTCGGAAGCCGCCGCCGGGCGCGCTGACCGGGTGCTGCATCTGAGCAGTGAAGGCATTTCAGGCTGAATTTTTTGCCGGCAGTGCAATACAGGCGCTACATAATTCATATCTGCTTGCGCAGGTATTACCTTGGCTAGAGGGTCATCTGGCCTATAAAACGCTCTGTGTGGCGACTTTTCTGGCCTGACTCC
>JANLYY010000187.1:0-19699 GCA_031365885.1 Polaromonas sp.
AACAAATTAGTCTGCATTCAGTCTTCCTCTCAATACCCTCGGCTCGTTACACCGATAAGGCCGGCGAAGCACACCCTGGCGACACGGTGCCCCGTATCGCAGGAACGAAAATTAGCGCGAGTAAAGCTCGACGATCAACGACTCGTTGACATCAGCAGCAAATTCGTCACGGTCCGGCACCTTCTTAAAAACGCCTTCACCTTTGTCAGCATTGACATCAACCCAGGCCGGCATGCCAACCTGCGCGGCCAGCTGGAGCGCCTCAACGACGCGGGTTTGCTTCTTCGACTTCTCGCGCACAGCGACAATGTCACCGGTCTTGACCATGTATGACGCGATATTGACCGCGTTACCATTCACCGTAATCGCTTTATGCGATACAAGTTGGCGAGCCTCGGCGCGCGTGGAGCCAAACCCCATGCGGTAAACCACGTTGTCCAGGCGACATTCAAGAATAAAGAGCAAATTGGCGCCAGTGTTGCCCTTGCGGCGATCAGCCTCCTCGAAGTAACGGCGAAACTGTTTTTCCAGAACGCCGTACATACGTTTTACTTTTTGCTTCTCGCGCAACTGGAGACCGAAGTCAGACGTCCGAGTGCCCGAAGTGCGTCCATGCTGACCCGGCTTGGAGTCGAACTTGGCCTTATCCCCGATAGCGCGACGCGCGCTTTTGAGGAAAAGATCGGTGCCTTCACGGCGAGAGAGCTTGGCCTTGGGGCCTAAATAACGTGCCACTTGTATTTCCTTTAATCATCTGCCGCATCTTTCAATACGGGAGCCTTCGGTACAAAACCTAACGGCGGTGGGCTTGGTGAAAACGCCCTCGGCCAGACCTGTCGCCGCGCAGCAGATCCGGTAAGCGAGCGTGATTAGATACGGCGGCGCTTTTGTGGGCGGCAGCCGTTGTGCGGAACAGGAGTTACATCGGCAATGGAGTTGATCCGAATCCCAAGCGCGCCCAATGCGCGAACCGACGACTCACGGCCAGGACCAGGACCCTTGATCTCAACGTCCAGATTTTTAATACCTTGCTCAATCGCTGCTCGTCCAGCAACCTCCGACGCCACCTGCGCAGCGAAAGGAGTTGACTTGCGCGAGCCCTTGAAACCCTGACCACCCGACGAAGCCCATGACAAGGCGTTGCCCTGGCGATCCGTGATGGTGATGATAGTGTTGTTGAAAGATGCATGGACGTGCGCAATGCCGTCGGCAACATTCTTGCGAACCTTCTTGCGAACGCGTTGCGCCGCGCTGTTGTTTGGTGCTTTAGCCATATCGACCTCTCAATTTATTTCTTCAAAGACGCTGCCGCCTTACGCGGACCCTTGCGGGTGCGGGCGTTGGTGCGGGTACGCTGGCCGCGCATTGGCAACCCACGGCGATGACGAAAGCCCCGATAGCAGCCGATATCCATCAAGCGCTTGATGTTCATCGTGGTTTCGCGACGAAGATCGCCTTCAATGGTGAAGAGAGCGATCTGGTCACGGATCTTTTCAAGATCACCGTCTGTTAGATCTTTAACTTTTTTGGCATAAGCGATATCGCAAGCTTTGCAAATTTTGCGGGCTCGCGTACGACCAATGCCAAAAATCGCAGTCAAACCGATTTCGGCATGCTGCTGGGGGGGAATATTAATACCTGCTATGCGGGCCATGTTCGTCCTCTAAATCTCTTGAAATCAGCCTTGACGCTGTTTGTGACGCGGGTCTGTGCAGATGACCCGTACGACGCCTTTACGGCGGATGATCTTGCAGTTGCGGCAAATTTTTTTGACCGATGCTGAAACTCTCATTGCTTTCTCCTAAACTTTTACGCGGTGCCTACCAGACACGGAACACAATTCGCACCCAAGACAAAACGTACGGTTTCGACACAACCGCCATCAATTGCCCAAGGATGTCTTGAAGTTTGCCTTCTTTAGCAACGATTCATACTGTTGCGACATCAGATAATTCTGTACCTGAGCCATGAAGTCCATCGTGACCACCACAATGATCATCAACGACGTACCACCGAAATAGAACGGCACGTTGTACTTCAAGATCAAAAACTCCGGAAGTAAACACACAAACGTGATGTATACAGCACCCGCCAAAGTCAACCGAACCAGGATTTTGTCGATGTATTTAGCGGTCTGATCCCCGGGCCGAATACCGGGAATAAAGGCGCCGCTCTTCTTCAAATTATCCGCAGTTTCACGACTGTTAAACACCAACGCGGTGTAAAAGAAGCAGAAAAATACAATCGCACTGGCGTACAACATCACATAAATCGGCTGCCCAGGCGTCAGCGTCCCTGCAATATCCTTGAGCCAGCGCATGCTTTCCCCGGTGCTGAACCAGCCCACCACTGTCGCTGGCAACAGAATAATCGACGAAGCAAAGATGGGAGGAATGACACCCGCCATATTGAGCTTCAACGGCAAATGCGAAGACTGTCCGCCGTAAACCTTGTTCCCGACCTGCCGTCGCGCGTAATTCACAAGAATCTTTCTCTGCCCGCGCTCAACAAATACCACAAAATAAGTGACTAGGGCAACCACAGCCACGATGACGATAGCAATCAGAATACTCATCGCTCCAGTACGCACCAGCTCAAGCAGACCACCCATCGCACTAGGCAGGCCAGCTGCAATTCCGGCGAAGATTAGTATGGAAATACCATTGCCCAAGCCCCGCTCGGTAATTTGCTCTCCAAGCCACATCAAAAACATTGTTCCAGCCGTCAGACTAAACACCGCCGTCATACGGAAACCAAAACCTGGCAAAAGAACCAGACCTGGCGAGCTCTCCAAAGCCACTGCAATTCCCATGGACTGAAACAGCGCCAGACCCAACGTGCCGTACCGCGTGTACTGGGTGATTTTGCGTCGACCGCTTTCGCCTTCCTTTTTCATCTGTTCGAATGTGGGAACCACATAGGTGAGCAGTTGCATGATGATGGAGGCCGAAATGTAGGGCATGATCCCCAAAGCGAAGACCGTGAACCTTGACAGCGCGCCACCGGAAAACATATTGAACAAGTTCAATATGCCACCTTGCTGACCCTTGAAAAGTTCCTTCAGCTGACCTGGATCAATTCCAGGAACAGGAATGTGCGCACCGATCCGATACACCACCAACGCCAGCAACAAAAAAACAAGCCTGCTCCGCAGATCACCGTACTTGCCGGTTTTCGCAATGGAAGTCGCCGAAGTTGCCACTGATGCGTCCAGTCGTGGTGAATCAGGCGATCGAGCCGCCAGCGGCCTCAATCACCGCTTTTGCACCTGCTGTGGCAGTAATGCCGTTCAACTTGACTGCTTTAGTCAGCGAGCCGGACTTGATCACCTTGACGTTTTTAGCCAACTGACCCACCAGACCCGACTGCTTCAAGGTCAACAAGTCGACTTCGGCCAGACCGAGCTGCTCTAGCGCTGACAGCGTGACTTCCGCATTGAACTTCAGCAATTGCGATTTAAAACCGCGCTTGGGCAAGCGACGCTGCATCGGCATCTGACCGCCCTCGAAGCCCACCTTGTGGTAGCCGCCGGCACGAGACTTTTGACCCTTGTGGCCGCGACCGGCTGTCTTGCCGATGCCTGAACCAATACCACGGCCCACGCGACGCTTGGCATGCTTGGCACCCTGACCTGGCTTAATAACGTTCAATTCCATTTTGATTCTCCGCTCAGATAACCTTGACCAGATAGCTGATCTTGTTGATCATGCCGCGCACGGCCGGTGTGTCCTGCAATTCGCTGGTGCTGTTGACGCCACGAAGCCCCAAACCACGCACAGTGGCGCGATGAGATTCCTTAGTGCCGATAGGGCTGCGAACCAGCTGAACTTTAACTTTGGTTTCTTGTGTCATTTCGATAGCGCCTTAGCCGAATATGTCTTCAACTGACTTACCACGCTTGGCAGCAATTTCAGATGCAGTGGTAGAGTTATTCAGAGCGTCCATCGTTGCGCGAACCATGTTGTACGGGTTGCTGGACCCATGGCTTTTAGCCACGATGTCGGTGATGCCCATCACTTCAAACACAGCTCGCATAGGGCCGCCCGCAATAATGCCGGTACCCTTGGGAGCCGGCGCCATCATCACATTTGCTGCACCCCAATGACCGAATACATTGTGATGAATCGTGCCGTTTTTCAACGAGACCTTGGTCATGTTGCGACGCGCTTCTTCCATCGCTTTCTGGACGGCAGCAGGCACTTCTTTCGATTTACCCTTGCCCATGCCCACGCGGCCATCGCCATCGCCGACCACGGTGAGCGCAGCGAAACCGAGGATACGGCCGCCCTTCACCACTTTTGTCACGCGATTGACCGCGATCATTTTTTCCTTCAGACCATCGTCTGGAGCGTCGTTGTTTGATTTTGCTTGAAACTTGGCCATACTTATTCCAGTCTTTTAGAACTGCAGACCAGCTTCGCGAGCCGCATCAGCCAACGCTTTGACGCGGCCATGGTACGCAAAACCGGCGCGATCAAACGCCACTTTTTCTACACCTGCTGCTTTTGCTTTTTCAGCAATACGCTTGCCAATGGCTTGCGCAGCAGCAACGTTTCCGCCTTTGCCCGAGGCGCCGATTTCCTTGCGGATTTCGGCTTCTGCAGTAGAAGCAGCCGCAAGGACTTTCGTGCCATCGCCAGAAATAACACTGGCGTAGATGTGCAGGGTGGTACGATTGACGGTCAGACGGGCAACGCCTTGTGTGGCAATGCGAATCCGGGTCTGGCGCGAACGACGAAGGCGCTGCTCTTTTTTAGTCAACATGATGCAGCTCCTTATTTCTTCTTGGTTTCTTTGATCGTGATCTTTTCGTCCGAATAACGGATGCCCTTGCCTTTGTAAGGCTCAGGAGGACGAACAGCACGAACTTCAGCAGCAATCTGGCCGACACGTTGACGATCCGATCCCTTGATCACCACTTCTGTGGGGGTCGGGGTAGCCACGGTAATTCCGGCAGGCATATCCATCACCACAGGGTGGGAGTAACCCACGGTCAGGTTTAGCTTGGCACCCTGCGCTTGGGCCTTGAAACCCACCCCAACGAGACTCAGCTTCTTTTCAAAGCCCTTGGTGACGCCGGTAACCATGTTGTTCACCAGCTGACGCATTGTTCCGCTCATGGCGTTGGCTTCACGCGACTCATTGGCCGGCGCAAAAGTAAGTTTGCCCGCATCAATAACGATGCTCACAAGCGCGTTTTTTGTCAGCGCCAAGGTGCCGAGTGCGCCCTTCACGTTAATCTGATCTTCTTTGATAGCGACATCCACACCCTGGGGCACGGTCACTGGCATTTTTCCTACACGGGACATTTCAGTTTCTCCTCGATGCCGCGGTCAGGCCACGTAGCACAGCACTTCGCCACCGATACCGGTAGCGCGCGCCTTGCGATCCGTCATGACGCCCTGGGGAGTCGTGACAATTGCCACGCCCAAACCATTCATGACTTGGGGTATGGAGCCATGGCCCTTGTACACACGCAGACCGGGCCGGCTAACGCGCTCAATGCGTTCAATCACGGGCTTGCCTGCGTAATATTTCAAAGCAATTTCCAGCTGTGATTTACCGTCGTCGGACTTCACAACGAAGCCATCGATATAGCCCTCGTCTTTAAGTACCTGTGCGATAGCAACTTTGACTTTTGAGGACGGCACCAGCACAACAGCTTTTTCAACCATTTGTGCGTTGCGGATGCGTGTCAGCATGTCGGCAATAGGATCACTCATACTCATTTTGTGGTTCTCCTATGCCTACCAGCTTGCCTTGGTGATACCAGGGATATCACCAGCAAAAGCCAATTCACGAATCTTGGCGCGGGCCAGTCCGAATTGGCGGAACGTACCGCGAGGGCGCCCGGTAATAGCGCAGCGATTGCGTTGGCGGGTTGGGTTTGCGTTGCGGGGCAGCTTTTGCAATTCCAAACGAGCAAGGGCACTCTCGTCATCAGTGCGCTTGAAGTCGTTGGAAGTCTTTTTGAGTTCCGCGTGTTTTTTTGCAAACTTCGCGACCAGCTTGTCGCGCTTGATTTCACGTTGCAGCAATGCTTGTTTTGCCATGTCGCGCCTTCAGTTCTTAAACGGAAAACGGAAGCCAGTGAGGAGCGCCTTGCACTCTTCATCGGTCTTCGCCGTTGTGGTGATGCTGATATTGAGTCCGCGCAGGGCGTCAACCTTGTCGTATTCAATCTCAGGGAAAATGATCTGCTCTTTCACGCCGATGTTGTAATTGCCGCGCCCGTCAAACGCACGCCCGGAAATGCCTCGAAAGTCACGCATACGGGGCAAGGCCACGGTAACGAAACGATCAAGAAACTCATACATCTTCACGCCGCGCAGAGTCACCATGCAGCCAATTGGCAAGTCTTCGCGGATTTTGAAACCAGCGATAGCTTTCTTTGCCTTGGTCACCACCGGCTTTTGGCCTGCGATTTTGGCCATATCTCCAACGGCGCTATCCATGACTTTCTTGTCAGCAACCGCCTCGCTCACACCCATATTGAGCGTAATCTTGGTTATGCGAGGAACCTGCATTGGCGATTTGTAGCCAAATTTTTCGATTAAGGCGGGCGAGATTTTTTCGCGGAACTGCGACTGCAGGCGAGCCTGCGTTGCAGCCTGTTGTGCCGGTGCTGTTTTAGCCATGGTTACGCCGCCTTCAATTCGTCGCCGCTGGACTTGAAAACGCGCACTTTTTTGCCGTCAGCCAACAACTTGATACCAACCCGATCAGCTTTACCAGTCGCAGCATTGAAAATGGCGATATTGGATTGGTGAATCGGCATGTTTTTTTCAATGATGCCACCTGCAATGCCTTTGAGAGGATTCGGCTTGGCGTGTTTTTTCACCATATTAATCCCTTCAATCAACAGATAGCTATCGTCTTTGCGCTGAGTTATCGTTCCGCGCTTGCCCTTATCGCGTCCCGCGATCACGATGATTTCATCACCTTTGCGAATCTTGTTCATGACTTGTCCTCAGAGAACTTCGGGAGCCAGCGACACGATCTTCATGAACTTTTCAGTGCGCAATTCACGCGTCACTGGTCCGAAGATGCGGGTGCCGATAGGCTCCAGCTTGGCGTTCAGCAACACAGCTGCGTTGCCGTCGAATTTGACGAGCGAGCCATCGCCGCGGCGAATACCCTTAGCCGTACGAACGACCACAGCGCTGTAAACCTCGCCTTTTTTGGCGCGGCCACGCGGAGCGGCTTCTTTGATGCTTACCTTGATGACGTCACCAACGCTGGCATAGCGGCGCTTTGAGCCGCCCAGCACCTTGATGCACATCACGGATTTGGCACCGGTGTTGTCAGCAACATCGAGTTTCGATTGCGTTTGAATCATTTAATTTGCTCCCAACTTGCACCGATTGACAGCTTTTGCTCGCTTTTCAACGCCAACAACCATCGACTCAGTCAGTCTTGGGCCCGTCGTCCACAGTGCAAACCACTTGCACTGCTTTTGCTGGGCAGAATTCTTCGCTTTTTCGAGCGAAGCCCATGAGTATCACGAAATTGGGTTGATGTGTCAACTGTATTTCGAAAAATTGCGCCCGGATTGACGAAAATTTCGAGCCAATTAAAGCCCGGTCAGCTCCGGTACGTGTGCGAATCAAACGCACGACCTTTGTCGACTCCCGCACAATGAGGCATAAAATTAGGCTGTAGCCCCCGTAATACCTGCGCATGCAGCTACTGATTTAATAGCATTTATGAGGGTCAAGTCGCTTTAATTTTACGACTGCAACGAAAGTTGAGTGTCTGTATCGGCGACGCACCAGCGGGCGATGATTTAAGGCGGCAGGGCCAGGTACTGTGCGCAAAGCGCCTGAAACGATGCCAGTTGCGGCGTCACGCCCGTTTCCTGTTCCAGAATGAATGCAACTTCCCCGGCCAGCGCTGTCGCCAGAGCCGCATCCAGAAAGAGAAGGCGCGAGCGGCGGGCCAGCACATCTTCCACCGTGCGCGCATATTCATACCGCGCCGCAAAACGCACCATCGCCTCCGTCAGGCCTCCGCCAAGCTCTCGGCGCGCTCCTGGCAGGCTTTGCACCAGCGGAGACTCGCTACCGTATAAATGGGCTCCCGGTGCATCGCTGATTTTGTGGCTTGATTCGCAGGCGCCCACCAATTGAAGATGCTCCGTGGCCAGTCCGGTGCGGGCCTGCAGCAGCTGCGCGGCAAAACAACGCGCCAGCACGTCTTCGGCCATGGCGCGATAAGTCGTCCATTTGCCGCCTGTCACCGTCACCAGCCCACTTTTACTAACCAGCACGGTGTGTTCCCGCGACAGCGTCTGGGTGCTGCCAGCGTCTTCGTCTGGCGGTTTCACCAGCGGCCTGAGACCGACCCAAATGCTTTTGATGTCAGACGGGCCCGGCGCCCGGCTCAAGTAAAGGCCTGACTCACCCAAAATGAAATCCACCTCGTCTTTGAAAGGCAGTGGCTCGCGGGCGAGGTCGTTGCGCGGCGTATCCGTCGTTCCCAGAATAGTCTTGCCGAGCCACGGCACCGCAAACAGCACCCGCCCGTCTCCCGTTTTCGGTATCAGCATGGCATGATCCGTCGGCAAAAAGGCGCGATCCACAACGATATGCACGCCCTGAGAAGGCGCAACCATGGGTTTCGTTGCCCGCCCGATCGCCTGGCCATCCTGAAGTCTGAATTGATCAACCCACACGCCGGCAGCATTCACCACACAGCCCGCTCTGATTTCAAGCGAACGCCCGGTTTCCTGGTCTTGCACGCGCAGGCCGTCGAGCTTGCCGTTTTCGTGGATCAAGCCGGTGGCAGAGCAGTAGTTGACCAGCAGCGCGCCTTGCAGCGCCGCGCTACGCGCCAGCGTCAGCGCCAGTCTGGCGTCATCAAACTGACCATCCCAGTACTTGACTCCGCCTTTCAGCCCGTGTGGCTGGACAGTGGGCAGAAGTCCCAGCGTTTCCTTGCGGCTTAAAAACTCGGTCGGACCCAGCCCGGCCTTGCCTGCCAGCGCGTCATACATCTTCAGGCCCACGCCGTAAAAAGGAGTCTCCCAGAATTTGTAGGAAGGCATCACAAACGGCAGCGGCTGCGCCAAATGCGGCGCGTTGGCCAGCAAGGTCGTGCGTTCGTGCAAGGCCTCTCGCACCAACGATATATTTCCCTGCGCCAGATAGCGCACCCCACCGTGGACCAGCTTGGTAGCGCGAGAGGAAGTACCTTTGGCGAAGTCGTGCGACTCCACCAGCACGACCGAAAAGCCGCGTGCTGCTGCGTCCAGCGCGACGCCCAGCCCGGTTGCCCCACCACCGATGATGGCGATGTCATAGCGACCAGGCCGGGCAAGACGCTCCATCAGGGCCGCACGGAGCGTGAACGCTGGCGGGGATTCAATGCTCGGGGGCTTCATTTGCGCTTTCGATACGCCCTGTCTTCAATATGTCCGGGAACTGACCCGGCCAGGACGGCATTGGCGGCTTTCAGAGAAATGGCTGCACAGCTTGAACACCCGCACAGCCCCGGCGTTCAGCGGACTTTGCCGTCTTTCCAGGCCTGCAGCAAGGTGTCGTAGTTGATGGTTTCGCCCTTCGGCTTCTCGTTGGCCAGCTTGGCCCACGGCGCCCCCTTGGTGCTCAAATACTTGGCTGGGTCGCCTTTGGGATTGAGCTTGGGCGCGCAATGGGTCATGCCCGCCCGTTCAAGGCGACCCATAACCTGGTCCATTTCCTCTGCCAGCGTGTCCATGGCAACCTGCGGTGTTTTCTCACCCGTCACAGCCTGGGCCACGTTCTTCCACCACAACTGCGCCAGTTTGGGGTAGTCGGGCACGTTAGTCCCTGTAGGCGTCCAGGCCACGCGGGCCGGGCTTCGGTAAAACTCGATCAAACCGCCGTATTTCGACGCATTCTTGGTGAAATATTCATGACGAATGTCGCTGTCCCGAACGAAGGTGAGCCCGGTGATGGACTTTTTCAGAGATGTCGTCTTGCTGGTGACAAACTGCGCATACAGCCAGGCCGCCGCTACCTTGTTGGCGTCGTGATCTTTGAAAAACGTCCACGAGCCCACGTCCTGGTAGCCGTTTTGCATGCCCTGCTTCCAGTACGGTCCGTTTGGCCCCGGTGCCATGCGCCATTTTGGTGTGCCGTCGGCATTGACCACGGGCAAACCAGGCTTGACCATGTCAGCAGTAAACGCCGTGTACCAGAAAATTTGCTGTGCAATTTGACCTTGGGCGGGAACCGGACCGGCTTCACCAAAAGTCATGCCCGTGGCTTCTTTGGGCGCGTACTTTTTCATCCAGTCGATGTACTTGGTCAAGGCATAAACAGCAGGCGGGGAATTGGTCGCGCCACCGCGTGAGACCGAGGCGCCTACCGGCGTGCATTTGTCCGCCCCCACGCGTATGCCCCATTCATCGACTGGCATGCCATTTGGAATGCCGATGTCGGCGGTTCCCGCCATCGACAGCCAGGCGTCGGTAAAGCGCCAGCCCAGCGACGGATCCTTTTTGCCGTAGTCCATGTGGCCATAAACCGGTTTGCCATCGATGGTTTTCACATCATTGGTAAAAAATTCGGCAATGTCTTCGTAAGCGCTCCAGTTGAGCGGAACACCAAGGTCGTAGCCGCACTTGGTCTTGAACTTTTCCTTCAGGTCAGCCCGGGCAAACAGGTCGGCCCGGAACCAATACAGGTTGGCGAACTGCTGGTCGGGCAGCTGATAAAGCTTTTTGTCAGGGGCAGTGGTAAAACTGGTGCCAATAAAATCTTTGAGGTCCAGTCCGGGGTTGGTCCACTCCTTGCCTTTGCCGGCCATGTAGTCGGTCAAATTCATGATCTTGCCGTAGCGGTAATGCGTGCCGATCAAATCGGAGTCCGATATCCATCCGTCGTAAATGGACTTGCCCGACTGCATGGAGGTCTGCAGCTTTTCAACCACGTCGCCTTCTTGAATGATGTCGTGCTTGACCTTGATACCAGTGATCTCTTCGAAAGCCTTCGCCAGCGTTTTCGACTCATACTCATGCGTTGTCAAGGTTTCTGACACCACCGAAATTTCCTTGACGCCTTTGGCCTGCAGTTTTTTTGCAGCCTCGATAAACCATTTCATTTCGGTTTGCTGTTGGTCCTTGCTCAGCGTCGAAGGCTGAAACTCCGCATCGATCCATTTTTTCGCAGCGGCTTCGTCTGCCCAGGCCTGGCCAGTCACCGCACAGGCGGCTGCCAGTGCAAGGGCTGAATAACGTAACTTCATGGCTTGTCTCCTCATGGGTTCAATCCCCGTTGATGAAGGTTGATTCGGCTCCGGGGAAGAATGAGCCGGCATCCTTTTTTCTCGCTAACCCTTGCGCATGACCCAGGCCAGTAGCGCAATCGAAAAAATAAAACTGATCCAGATCGAAGGGTCTGCCTCAAGACTGAACCAGGTCGCCAGCTTGCCGCTGATGCCAACAAACACAAGATTGACATACGCCGCCGCCAGCAGCCCGATGAAAAGCCGGTCACCTCGCGTGGTTGCCATCGGCAGAAACCCGCGCCGCAGGGTCGTCGGCGACTTGATCTCCCACACAGTCATCCCGACCAGCATCAGCACAACGCCGGTAAAAAATACCGCCACCGGTGTCGTCCAGGCCATCCACTCAAACATATCCATCCTCCAGACTGTCCAACACAAAGGTCGTGCCTGCCCAAGCTGGCGCCGCCGATCCGCCTTTGCCGGTATGCAGACGTCGCCCCTTGAGGGAAGGCGCGAGAGGCGCTTCTGGGAGAGTCACACTCTGCCCATCGCAAAACCTTTGGCGATGTAGTTGCGAACAAACCAGATCACGATGGCGCCCGGCACGATGGTCAACACACCGGCTGCGGCCAGCGTGGCCCAGTCCATGCCCGATGCTGAAACCGTTCGCGTCATCGTGGCCACTATCGGCTTGGCGTTGACGCTGGTCAGCGTGCGCGCCAGCAGCAATTCCACCCAGCTGAACATGAAGCAGAAAAATGCCGCCACGCCAACACCGGCCTTGATTAGCGGCAAGAAGATCCGGACGAAAAAGCGCGGGAACGAATAGCCGTCGATGTAAGCCGTCTCGTCAATCTCACGCGGAATACCGCTCATGAAACCTTCCAGAATCCAAACGGCCAGCGGCACATTGAACAGCAGATGCGCCAGCGCCACAGCGATGTGCGTATCCATCAGTCCGACCGTGGTGTAAAGCTGAAAAAACGGCAGCAGGAACACGGCAGGCGGCGTCATGCGATTCGTCAGCAACCAGAAAAACACATGCTTGTCGCCCAGAAAGCTGTAGCGCGAAAACGCGTAGGCGGCAGGCAATGCCACCGTAATCGAAATCACCGTGTTGATGCCCACATAGATCAGGCTGTTGATGTAGCCTGAGTACCACGACGGGTCGGTGAAGATGGTTTTGTAGTTGTCCCAAGTGAACTGCTGGGGAAAGAACGAGAAGCTCGACAGGATTTCTGAATTCGTCTTGAAGCTCATGTTCACCATCCAGTAGATGGGCAGCAGCGCAAAAATAATGTACGCAATCAGAAACAGCGTCCTCGCCTGGAACCTTGAGCTATTCATTTCCGCCTTCCTTCTCCTGCGTGCCCACACGCTGCATCCAGTTGTAGAGGATGAAACACAGCAGCAAAATGATCAGAAAATAGATCAGTGAAAATGCGGCCGCCGGGCCGAGGTCGAACTGACCCACCGCTTTCTGGGTCAGGTACTGCGACAGGAAGGTAGTCGCGTTGCCCGGACCGCCGCCGGTCAGTACAAACGGCTCGGTGTAGATCATGAAACTGTCCATAAAGCGCAGCAGCACGGCGATCATCAACACGCCGCGCATCTTGGGCAGCTGGATGTAGCGAAACACCGCAAACTTGCTGGCGCCATCGATGCGCGCCGCCTGGTAATACGCATCAGGAATCGAGCGCAGCCCGGCGTAGCCCAGTAAAGCCACCAGCGGCGTCCAGTGCCATACATCCATCAGCAGCACGGTGGCCCAGGCATGGGTAGCGTTGCCGGTGTAGCTGTAGTCAAAGCCCATCTTCTGCAGCATGGCGCCCAGAAGACCGATATCAGCCCGGCCGAAAATCTGCCAGATCGTGCCCACCACATTCCACGGGATCAGCAGCGACAGCGACACCAGCACCAGCACCAGCGAAGCCTTCCATCCCTGCGCCGGCATGCACAAGGCCAGCGCAATGCCCAGTGGAATCTCCACTGCCAGCACGGCGAAAGAAAAAGTCAGTTGCCGCCACAGCGCGGCGTGCAGGTCTTCATCGCGCATCACCGCCGCAAACCATTCGGTGCCGACAAACACTTTGCGCTCCGGCGAGATGATGTCCTGCACCGAATAATTGACCACCGTCATCAAGGGGAGAATGGCTGAAAACGCGACGCAAATGATGACCGGCAGCACCAGCAGCCAGGCTTTTTGATTGACGGGTTTGGTTGTTGTGCTCACAGTGCCCCCAAATTTGCCACCCCAGCGGCTGCATTGCCCCCCGGGGGGGTTCGAGCTTGCCTGAAGCGGTTCTGCGCTGTGCTCATGCCGCCACCAATTCATCGTTGACGTAAAAACAGGTGTGCGGCCCCATGACCTTCAGCCAGACCTCATCACCCAGCTTTGGCACCAACGACGCTGGACTCAGGCGGGCCTTGATGATGTGGCCGTTGATTTTCGCCGTCAGCATCACATGCGTACCGATGTCCTGAATCATCAGGACGACAAAAGGCAGCGCAGCGGGGTCTCCCGCCGCGGTCTGCACCACGTATTCCGGACGCACACCCAGTTTGATCTCGCCTTCGGGCATGCTGCGTCCCGCCGGGCTTGCAAGCGTACGGCCTGCCATCTTGATGGCGCCACCGGTTACGCTCGCGGGCAGAAAATTCATGCCCGGAGAGCCGATGAAATGACCGACGAAGGTGTGCTGCGGCCGTTCAAACAATTCGTCGGCGGAACCGGTCTGCACCGCCCGCCCGCGCGTCATCACCACCACTTCTTCAGCGAAGGTCAGCGCTTCGACCTGGTCATGCGTCACGTAAATCAGCGTGAGTTTCAGCTCGTGATGAATCTGCTTCAGCTTGCGTCTGAGTTGCCATTTCAGATGCGGATCAATCACTGTCAGCGGCTCGTCGAACAGCACCGCCGACACATCGGACCGCACCAGCCCGCGACCGAGCGAGATTTTTTGTTTCGCATCAGCCGCCAGCCCGCTGGCGCGTTGGTTCAGCTGGCCGCTCATGTCCAGCATTTCGGCAATCTCGCCGACACGCTTTTTGATCTGGTTCTCCGGCACCTTGCGATTGCGCAGCGGAAAAGCCAGGTTTTCTGCCACCGTCATGGTGTCGTAAATCACCGGAAACTGGAACACCTGCGCGATATTGCGCTGCTGCGGCGACGCCAGCGTCACGTCGACGCCATCGAATTTGACGCTGCCCTGCGAAGGCGCGAGCAAGCCCGAAACAATGTTAAGCAGCGTCGTCTTGCCGCAGCCAGAAGGCCCGAGTAGCGCATAAGCGCCGCCGTCGCGAAAGCTCATTTTTAATGGTAGCAAGGCGTAGTCGCTGTCATGGCGCGGGTTTGGCCGGTAAGCATGCGCCAGGTCGAGGTCAATGCGTGCCATCAGATCCTTCCCCGCCTTGCCGGCGCGACCAGCAAGGCACCAAACGCATCGAATACATAAACCTGTTGCGGATCGAAATACAAGGTGATCTGCGCGCCCAGTTCGAACCGGTGAACCCCTGTCAGCTGCGCCACCAGTTCACCAACGGGCGTGTGCACGTGCACGAAGGTGTCGGAGCCGGAAATCTCTGCCAGCTCGACCTGACCGGGCAGGGCTACATCTCCCTCTCGCGCGGCAATGCGCAGCGCACTGCCGCGAATGCCGGCGGTGAGCGTAGCCATGCGTCCGGCTGATGCCCCCGGCAAGGTCATCGTCAGCACCGGCCCTTCCATCAACTGCAGCCCACCCGCGACAGGCAGCGCCGCCAGCAGGTTCATCGGCGGGTCGCTGAATGCGCGGGCGACGCGCAATGACTGCGGCGAATGAAACACTTCCGCTGTGGGGCCGTATTCAGCAGCTCGCCGGCGTCCATAACGGCGGTGTAGCCGCCCAAAAGCAGCGCCTCGCCCGGCTCGGTGGTGGCATAAATGACGGTCGAGTCGCTGGCGGCAAACAGCTGCGTCAATTCCTCGCGCAGTTCTTCCCGCAGCTTGTAGTCGAGGTTCACCAGCGGCTCGTCAAGCAGCATCAACGGCGCGCCTTTGGCCAGCGCACGTGCCAGCGCCACACGTTGTTGCTGGCCGCCCGAAAGCTCGGCCGGCAGACGATCCAGAAAGGTCTCGATGTGCAGGCGCGCGGCCAGGCTGCGCACCGTCTGCTCAATATTTTTTTCGCCCCGCAGCCTCAAAGGCGAGGCAATATTTTCACTCACCGTCAGCGACGGGTAGTTGATGAACTGCTGGTAGACCATCGCCACGTTGCGCTTGCGCACCGGCATGCCGGTCACGTCCGCCCCGTCAACGCTGACCTTGCCACCGCTCGGCACGTCCAGTCCGGCCATGATGCGCATCAGACTGGTTTTCCCCGCCTGTGTCGCGCCCAGCAGCACCGTGACCTCGCCGCCGCGCGGGCTCACGCTCAACTCATGCAGCCATTGTTCGGCGCCGACTTTTTTGCTGACGTGATCGAGCGACAGCTGCATCAGTGCACCTGACCTGCTGGTCTTTTGGGCGGTTCCAAAACCTTATGCATGAGCGTCGTCAAAAGCATCTTTCAAGCCATCGTTTAAGTTCGTATGTGTTCTATTTTTCTTCCTTTTTGATTTATTTGTCTACTAGTTTTCCCTTAGTTGATTCGTTTTTGTTCGATATAGAGTTACCGGGTTCCTTTTAATTGACCGCCATCGTGAATTCCAATCCTCGCCAAATCAAGCTGCTCGACGTCGTTCGCGCCCACAGTTCGGTTTCTGTAGAGCAACTCTCCGACGCGCTGGGCGTGACCCTGCAGACCGTCCGGCGCGACGTTCAGCGGCTGGCCGAAGCCGGCTTGCTGACGCGCTTTCACGGCGGCGTGCGGGTGCCCAGTTCCACGGTTGAAAACATGGCGCACCGCCAGCGTGAAAGCCTGAACGCCGAAGGCAAGGCGCGCATTGCCCGGGCGGTGGCCGCGCAGGTACCCAATGACTGCTCGCTGATTCTGAACATCGGCACCACCACCGAAGCCGTCGCCAAGGCGCTGCTGCACCACAAGGGGCTGCGGGTGATTACGAACAACCTCAATGTGGCGGCGACTTTGTGCGGCAACCCCGACTGCGAGGTGATCGTCGCCGGTGGCGTGGTGCGCGCGCGTGACCGCGGCATCATCGGCGAAGCGGCGGTGGATTTCATTCGCCAATTCCGCGTCGACATCGCCGTCATCGGCATCTCGAGCGTCGAGGCCGACGGCACGCTGCGTGACTTTGACATGCGCGAAGTGAAGGTCGCGCAAACCATCATGACAGCCGCGCGCGAAGTCTGGGTAGCCGCAGACAGCAGCAAGTTCAACCGCCCGGCGATGGTCGAACTGGCGCGTCTGCACCAGATCGACCGCCTCTTCACCGACGCACCGCCACCCGAACCCTTCCCGGCCCTGCTGGCTGAAGCCAACGTGCAATGCGACATTGCGTCGCTGCAGTGCGCGCCTGCTGCCACTTCATCGATTGCATGAGGCGATAGCCATGACCTACCTACTTGCCCTCGACCAGGGCACCTCCAGTTCGCGCAGCATTGTGTTTGATGAGCGCGGACACCTTGTCGCGATCGCGCAGCGCGAGCTGCCGCAGATCTACCCCCAACCGGGCTGGGTCGAACACGACGCGCTGGAAATCTGGCGCACCCAGCTCGAAACGGCGCGCGAGGCGCTGCACAAGGCCGGGCTAAAAGCCAGCGACATTCGCGCCCTGGGCATCACCAACCAGCGTGAAACCACGCTGGTCTGGAACCGCAAGACCGGCCAGCCGATTCACCACGCCATCGTCTGGCAAGACCGGCGCGCCGAGCCGACTTGCGTGCAGCTGCGTGCGCAGGGGCACGAGGCCATGATCCAGCAGAAAACCGGTTTGCTGATCGATGCCTATTTTTCAGGCACCAAACTGAAATGGCTGCTCGACCACGTACCCGGCGCGCGCGCTAGCGCCGAGCGCGGCGAACTCGCCTTCGGCACCATCGACAGCTGGCTGATGTGGCAGCTCACGGGCGGCGCGCTGCATGCCACCGATGTCAGTAACGCGTCGCGCACCCTGCTGTTCAATGTGCATACCAACCAGTGGGACGACGACCTGCTGCAGCTGCTGGGCATTCCGCCTTCGCTGATGCCCAAGGTACTGCCGTCCAGCGCGCACTTCGGCGAAACCCGCGCTGAGCTGCTGGGCCACTCGATTCCGATTGGCGGTGTGGCCGGCGACCAGCAAAGCGCTTTGTTTGGCCAGGCCTGCTTCAGCGCCGGCATGGCCAAGAACACCTACGGCACCGGCTGCTTCATGCTGATGCACACCGGCACGCAGTTTCAGACCTCACACAACGGCCTGCTGACTACCAGCGCAGCGCAGGCCACCCGCACGCCGGAATTTGCCATCGAAGGCAGCGTGTTTGTTGGCGGTGCCGTGGTGCAGTGGCTGCGCGACGGTCTGAACGCCATCAAGGGCAGCAGCGAAGTCGAAGCGCTGGCGCAGAGCGTGCCCGACTCGGGCGGCGTGATGCTCGTGCCGGCCTTCACCGGCCTGGGCGCGCCCTACTGGAAGCCCGATGCACGCGGCACCATCACCGGCCTGACGCGCGGCACCACCCTGGCGCACATCGCGCGCGCGGCGCTGGAGAGCATTGGCTTTCAAAGCGCGGCATTGCTGCAGGCCATGAGCCGAGATGCTGTTGATGCCGGCGCGGCGCCGGTGACTGAACTGCGAGTCGATGGTGGCGCCTGCACCAACGACCTGCTGATGCAATTTCAGGCCGATTTGCTGGGCATTGCCGTGGTGCGCCCGGCGGTGACAGAGACCACCGCACTGGGCGCGGCTTATCTGGCCGGGCTGTCATGCGGGCTGTATGCCAGCACCGACGAGCTGTCAACGCTTTGGCGCGCCGAGCGCCGCTTTGAACCCAGTCTAAGCACCGCGCGCGCCGCCGAGCTGATGACCCGCTGGGAGCATGCGGTGCGGCAAACCGTGCTGCCGTCACAAAGCAGCTGACCGCCGAAATCCCAGCACTGGCCCCCTATTGCAATGAAGTCGTTAGCGGCGACAATTTGACACTTCCAGGCAACTCACCGAGCCAGCCGCCCCTGCTTTTTGACGGAACCGCATGACATCAGTTTCCAGTACACAAGACGCGCCGCGCGAGCGTATCGCCTTCATCGGCGGCGGCAACATGGCCAGCGCCATTATTGGCGGGCTGATCCGGCAGGGCATGCCGACGCAGCAAATTCAGGTGATCGAACCGATGCCCGCCCAGCAAGCGCTTTTGAAAGAGCAATGGGACATCCGCGTCTTCGATGCCCCCGGCGCGCCGCTGACGGCAGCCACGCTGGTGGTCTGGGCCATCAAGCCGCAGATGTTCCGGGACGCCGCGATGCCGGTGAGCGTTTATGCGCAGCATGCACTGCACCTGAGCGTGGCCGCCGGCATTCGCTCAGACAGCATCGCGCTGTGGCTGAACAGCCAGCGCGTCGTGCGCGCCATGCCCAACACGCCAGCGCTGGTTGGCAAGGGCATCAGCGGCCTGTTTGCCCGAGCCGGCGTGACGGCCGCTGAACGGCTGGCGGTCGAACGCGTGATCGAAACCACGGGCGACTTTTTATGGCTTGACGACGAAACGCAGCTGGACGCCGTGACGGCGCTGTCAGGCTCCGGCCCGGCCTACGTGTTTTACTTTATAGAAGCGATGATTCAGGCCGGCACCGACATGGGCCTGAGCCCCGCGCAGGCGCACCAGCTGGCTGTCAGCACCTTCGTCGGTGCCTCGGCGCTGGCGCAAGACTCACCCGAGCCGCCCGACGTGCTGCGTGCGCGCGTCACATCCAAAGGCGGCACCACGTTTGCTGCGTTGGGCGCGCTGGAAGCGGCGCAAGTCAAGGAACAGTTCGTACGCGCGATGCAGGCGGCAAGGCAACGCGCGATGGAATTGGGTGACGAATTTGGTGGCGCGCCAGGCTGATTAGCGCTAAATTTACATCGAATATCTCTGTAGCCCCCGTAAAACGTGCGCAAGCAGCTATATATTTAATAGCGCCTGGTTTCTGCGCAATCCGTGGTTCAGCGCCCCGCATATGCCAGCGCGATGCCGGCAAACACGGTAAAGCCCAGCCAATGGTTCAGCCGGAAGGCCTTGAAGCAGGCGTCGCGCTCACGCCGCCGGATCAGCCAGACATGCCACAGCGCCTGCAGCAGGCCCACGACAATTGCTATTAAATATATAGCTGCTTGCGCACGTTTTATAAGGGCTAGAGCCCATATTGATAGATAAATCAAGTAGCAGAGCAGCACCGCAGCGACGTCGAATCGCCCCAGCGTGATGGCCGACGTTTTCATGCCGAGTGCCAGGTCGTCATCGCGGTCAACCATCGCGTATTCGTTGTAGTATGCAATCACCCAGAACAGGTTTCCGATCTATAACACCCAGGCCAGCAGCGTCACGAGCGACTGCTCGGCGGCGATCGCCATCTTAATACCGAAGCTGATTGTG
>JANLYY010000203.1:0-4481 GCA_031365885.1 Polaromonas sp.
CTCGATGCCGTGTTTGAAAAATACGCGCCGCTGTGCAAAGAGATAGAGCTTGAGGTCTGGACAAAGCGCGGGCTGTGGCACAAGTTCAAGGACAACCTGTTTTATCTGTTCGCCGCGGTGCTTTGAGGGGACAAAGTCCGCAGGGTCGCAATGCGGACTACCGAACGCGGAAGGAAGACAAAAGTTACGCAGAGAGCGCAGAACAAAAACAATTATTTTGAATTCGCTTTTTTGCGATTTCTGCGAAACCTTTGCGCCCTCTGCGTTCGGTAGTCCGGCCCTGCTTCGAATAAAGCGGACTACCGGACGCAGAAGGAAAACAAAGGTTACGCAGAGGACGCAGAACAAAAAAAAATTTTTTAATTTCCTTTTGCGATCTCTGCGAAACCTTTGCGTCCTCTGCGTCCGGTAGTCCGGCTCTGCCTCCATTAAAGCGGACTACCGGACGCAGAACAAAAAAAATAGATGCGGCGGAATTTTTGGGCCAGCCGATTCCGAAAATGGTGCATCGCACAGACACGGTGCGTGGCTGTCGCGAGTACAACACGCTATCAAATAAATAGCTGCTTGCGCACGTTTTACCTGGGCTGGAAGCCATTTTTACTATCAACCGGAGAAAAACCGCTAGCCTGGCACGCACTGGCACGGGTATTGCAAACACCATCGGCAGGTCATCAGCGTTTTAACGGCGAAGCGCTGGTGCCCCTGGGACCAAAGGCGCTCGAACTTCGGCAGCCACTCGCATGACTCTCAAGCTCAAGCGCCTTTTCTATTGGTGATATTTGATTGAACGTCTGGAGCCCGCGCCATGGTTGGTCTTTTGAAAACTTCGCTTTCCCGCCGCAGCGTTTTGCAGGCCGCAGCCGTCGGCGTGGCAGGCATAGATCCTGCGCTGCGCGCGGCGGTATACGCCCAGGGCTCGGACGCACCCGAGAAAAAAGAAGTCAAAATCGGTTTCATTCCACTGACCGATTGCGCGTCGGTGGTGATGGCTTCCGTGCTCGGCATTGACCAGAAATATGGCGTCAAGTTCGTGCTCAACAAGGAAGCTAGCTGGGCCGGCGTGCGCGACAAACTGGTCAGCGGTGAACTTGACTTTGCCCATGTGCTGTACGGGCTGATTTACGGCGTACACATGGGCACCGCTGGCCCGAAAAAAGACATGGCGGTGTTGATGAACCTGAACAACAACGGCCAGGCCATCACGCTCAGCAAAAAACTTGCGGACAAGGGTGCTGTCGATGGTGCGGGCCTGGCCAAACTGATGGCGACCGAAAAACGCCCTGCGGACCAACCCTTCACCTTCGCGCAGACCTTCCCCACCGGCACGCACGCGATGTGGCTTTACTACTGGATGGCCGCCCACGGCATCAACCCGATGAAGGACGCCAAGGTCATCACCGTGCCGCCGCCGCAGATGGTGGCCAACATGCGCGTCGGCAACATGGACGGCTACTGTGTGGGCGAGCCGTGGAACCACCGCGCCATCATCGACGGCATTGGCGTCACCGCCGCCACCACGCAAGACATCTGGAAAGACCACCCGGAAAAAGCGCTGGGCACCACGGCAGAGTTCGTCAAGAAAAACCCGAACACGGCGCGCGCCGTGACCGCCGCCATTCTGGAAGCCGGCAAATGGATAGACGCCAGCCTGGGCAACAAGAACAAGATGGCTGAAACGATTGCTGAGAAGAGCTACGTCAACACCAGCGTGGACGCGATCAACCAGCGCATTCTGGGCCGCTACCAGAACGGTATGGGCAAGACCTGGGACGACCCGAACTACATGAAGTTCTCGGGCGACGGCGCGGTGAACTTCCCCTACCTGTCTGACGGCATGTGGTTTTTAACGCAGCACAAGCGCTGGGGCCTGATGAAAGAACACCCCGACTATCTGGCTGTGGCCAAACAGATCAACCAGATCGACATCTACAAGCAGGCCGCCGCCGCTGCCAAAGTCAACGTGCCGAAAGACGTGATGCGCAGCAGCAAGATGATCGACGGCGTGGTGTGGGACGGCAAAGACCCGAAAAAATATGCCGAAGGTTTCAGGGTCAACGCATCGTCTTCGGTTTGAAAACCATCACTTCCAAACAAGGTCACGCCATGGTCAGTGCCGTCTTCCACAGCCCGCTGAATTCAAACGGCGAAAGCGATGCAGGCCGCAGCGGCAGCGCGCGAACCGCGGGCTTGCCTGAGCCAGTCGCTATACAATTAATAGCTGATTGCGCACATTCTGCGGCGGCTACAGCATCAAATGATACGCAGCCTGCGCCGCCAGCCACCCCTCGGCAGGCGCGTGATTTCTCATTCATCTGGCAAACCATCTTGCCGCCGCTGCTCGGCTTGGGTCTGCTCGTGTTGGTCTGGGAAGGCGTCTCACTGGGCACGAAGGCGAGCATTCCGTCGCCGAAAGATACCTTCTGGCAAGCGGTGCAGATCTTCAAGGACCCGTTCTACAGCAAAGGCCCGAACGACCAGGGCGTCGGCTGGAACGTGCTGTCGTCGCTGCAACGCGTGGCGATGGGCTTCGGCCTGGCGGCCATCGTCGGTATTCCGGTCGGTTTCATGATCGGCCGCTTCACGTTTTTAAACCGCATGTTCAATCCGCTGATCAGCCTGCTACGGCCCGTGTCGCCGCTGGCCTGGCTGCCGATTGGTCTGCTGGTCTTCAAGGGCGCCAACCCGGCAGCGATCTGGACGATTTTCATCTGCTCGATCTGGCCCATGATCATCAACACCGCCGTTGGCGTGCAGCGCGTGCCGCAAGACTATATGAACGTGGCCCGTGTGCTGAACCTCAGCGAATGGAAGATCGTGACAAAGATCTTGTTCCCGGCCGTGCTGCCCTACATGCTGACCGGTGTGCGCCTGGCCGTCGGCACTGCGTGGCTGGTGATCGTCGCCGCCGAGATGCTGACCGGCGGCGTCGGCATCGGCTTCTGGGTCTGGGACGAGTGGAACAACCTGAATGTCAAAAACATCATCATCGCGATTTTTGTGATTGGCATTGTGGGCTTGCTGCTGGAATTTGCGCTGATCAAGCTGGCGACGGCGTTCACGTTTGAGGAAGTGAAAAATTGATTTAACAAAGAGATCAAGGAGATCAAGGAGGAAGGCAGGAAGGAAAAAGTCAGCGCATTGAAAATTTGGTATTCCTCCTTGACCTCCTGATCTCTTTGTTCAAGTCTTTCTTCTTAGGAGCACACACCATGACCTCATTCACCACCAAATACATCGAAATCCAGAACGTAGAGCAAACCTTCAAAACAAAGAAGGGCCCCTTCTGCGCGCTGCACAACGTCAACCTCAATGTGGCCAAAGGCGAGTTCGTCGCATTGATCGGCCATTCCGGTTGCGGCAAATCGACCTTGCTCAATCTGCTGGCCGGACTAACGACGCCCACACAGGGCAGCCTGCTGTGCGCGAACCGCGAAATCTCCGGCCCTGGCCCCGAGCGTGCGGTGGTGTTTCAAAACCATTCGTTGCTGCCGTGGCTGACGTGTTTTGAAAACGTTTATCTGGCGGTCGAGCGCGTCTTTGCTTCGACGGAAACCAGGGCTCAGCTGAAGGCGCGCACCGATGCGGTGCTGGCGATGGTTGGCCTGTCGGCAGCTGCGCAAAAACGCCCGGGGGAAATTTCGGGCGGCATGAAGCAGCGCGTCGGCATTGCGCGTGCGCTGTCGATGGAGCCGAAAGTGTTATTGCTTGACGAGCCCTTCGGCGCGCTGGATGCGTTGACCCGCGCCAAGCTACAGGACGAGTTGCTAGAGATCGTCGCGCGCACGCAGAGCACGGTCGTCATGGTGACGCACGATGTTGACGAGGCCGTGCTACTGAGCGACAAGATCGTGATGATGACCAACGGGCCGTCGGCCACGATTGGCGAGGTGCTGCCTATCGAGCTGCCACGCCCGCGCAGCCGTGTGGAACTGGCCGAGAGTACGCAGTACCTGCATTACCGCAAAGCCGTGATTGATTTCCTCTACACCCGTCAGGCGCATGTCGAAAAATTGAGCGCTTGAGTCTGATCCCTGCAGTCTGATCACGCCGGCATCGACAACTCAAACGCGCCGGACGTCTACGCCAGATGGTCGTACACCGTTTTCTCGAAATCCAGATAGCCCGGAACCGACACGCCATCAACAAACGGCAATATCTGGGTGCCCCACATGCCGCCCACATTGTTTTTGCGGTCAATCCAGTAGTACAAATTGGCAAGACCAGCCCACGCCACCGCGCCAGCCGGACGCCCGGTAGGCGCTTGCTGGTCATTGATCATCCAGGTGTAGCCCCAGGACTTGGGCATACCGGGGAAGAATTCCGCATCGTTGGACAGACTGGGAATGGCGCCCGGCAGCATCTTGATTTTCATGTCGCCCAGTGAGTTGGCCGTCATCATGGCCACTGTTTCCGCCTTGAGCACCCGGCCAGCGCCATCGGGTGCCGCACCGTCGTTAAGCACCATGCGCACAAATTTC
>JANLYY010000213.1:0-3597 GCA_031365885.1 Polaromonas sp.
TCCAGCAGTTCGTCGAGCGACTTGACCAGTTCAATCGCATTGACGCGCGCCACCACGCCCTGGTGGCCGTGGCTGACGCACATTTTCGACAGCCGCAGGCCGTCAGATTCGATCAGCCGCGCGCCAAATTCAGTGGCGCGCTGTAAAAACTGGCGCATGCGGGCGTCGCGGCGAGAAGCTTCGTAATAGATTTCAATGACCGATTGCGGCGCGGTTTTCAGGCGCACGCCGACGGCGTGAAAGCCGAAGAGAACTTTGGGGGGAGAGGACATGGCGACATTATCCGCGCCCGTCGTTTGCTATATTTTCAATAGCTGCTTGCGCCCGTGCCTATTGGGCTGAATGCCTATTTGATCATCGAATTAAACGGTGAGGCAGCTACCCCGCCGCCCACTGCCGGTTTTCCAGCACGCGCGCGATATGCTGCGCCGCCCGCAACGCCCCGTCGGTCTCTACCGGACGATAGGCAATGGGCGCGTGCATCGCGGCCAAAGCCCGGTCGGCAAGTTCATTGGGGCCAAGGTCGGCAAACTTCACCGAGCAGTCCGCGCAGTAGTTGTGCAGCCGGTGGCGCACGTGGATGCATTGCTCAAAGTGCCGCTCCAGCGGAAAGCTTAGAAATCGCCGGCGCGTGGCGACCAGTTCCATGCAGGTGCTCAAGCCGCCTTGCACCAGGGCGAGGTCTGAGCAGGCCAGGTGTTCGAACAGCTTGTGTACGTAGGGACGGACTTCCAGGCCCTCATGCTCGGGAAAGGCCTCGGCGGCCAGCCGCGGGCCGGCCACCAGGATCATGCGCAGTTCAGGCAGCTGTTTTTTCATGCGCGGAAAAGCAGCGGCTATGCGCTCCAGCAGGGGCCTTCCGACAGCGGTACCGCCAATGGATGCAATCACCAGCTTTTCATCAAGGCGATAGCCGTGCCTGGCACGCAGCTGCTCTGTGTCCGTCAATGTTGCGGGGTCGAATGGCAAGGCATAGCCGCTGAAGCAGAAGTTCTTCCGCGTCCAGGCGGCGATGTTGGGCAGACCGGCACCGAAGGTTTGGTCGGGAAGGTCTTCCGGGTTGCCGACAAAGATCGAACGATCCCGAATCCACGGATACCGGGCAATGTGTTCGATGTCGTCAGCATTGCGATCGGCGCAGAGGTGCTGTTCGCGTTCATCGTCACTCATTGGCAAACAGCCCACAAAGTCGGTGAGAAACACAAAGGGCTGGCGCTTGAGTTCCGGGTTCTCATGGTAAAAATAGTCCACGTCCCAGGCCTCGTCGCCCACGACGATGTCGTACTGGTCGTGCTCGACCACATCGGCAAAGACCATGAAATTGCGCGCCATGATCTCGTCCATGGTGCGCAGCGCAAAAAACGCTTGCAAGTCATGTTCGCCCGCGACCGATTCAAAATGGCGGCTCTCGTTGGCCAGGCGCGAGGCCATGGGGTGAAGCCTTTCGCCCTCATTGGCCAGGTACCGCGCAGCGGGATCGGTAGTGAACCAGTCGATCTCAAGCTCTGGCCTCAACTTGCGCATCTCGCGGGCAATCGCCAGATCGCGATGCACATGACCCAGGCCGATTGGGCTTGAAATGAACAGCGCCCTGGGTCTGCGCGCCATGCCGCGAACCCAGTGGCGGTCAACCCGGGGCGGTTGCGCAAAATCCCGCACAGCGTGGTTGAAGGCCACTGGGTCGCGGACCAGGCCCAAATGCCCGCCGCCGCCGATGGTGAGCATGGTGGCACCGGGCACGAGGTCGGCAATCTCGCGTCCCTTCGCGTACGGCACCCGCTGGTCGTCGTCGCCGTGAATGACCAGCGTGGGGCAGCGCACGCGCAAGGCAAGGTCCCGCGCGTCAAGGCCGATCCAGCCGGCCCGGGTCATCGCCACCACATCGCCCGTAGAAGCGCAACTGAAATGCACGCCGTCTTCAAACGCCTTGGTGGAGTGCGGCTCGGTGAACAGCGACGACCAGAAGCGGTCCAGATGTTTGGGCCATTCGGACCGCATCTGGTTGAGTGACTTGGCAAGCGCTTCCTGGGCCGCAGTACCGATGGCGGTTGAGTCGGCAAATCCGCCTGCAATGATCAGGCGGGTGACACGCTGGGGCTGTTCTGCTGCAAATCGCAGCGCCAGCAAGGTGTTGATCGACACGGCGATGAGCGTGGTTTCGTCAACCCCCAGATGGTCAAGCACCGCGCAGAAGTGCGCAAGGTACTGGTCCAGGCCGTACGCCTCCGGCGACACCGGCTGGTCTGACTTGCCCGTGCCCGGCAAGTCCATCACCACCACCCGAAACTGCGTGGACAGGTAAGGCACGTTGGCCTTGAACGTGGTCACCGTGGCGATCTGGTTGAGGGGCGCAAAACACAGCCAGGGGCCACTGTCGCCAAAGACGCCGTACCAGACTTTCACGCCGCCGGTTTCGACATAGCCCTGCTGGTGCGGTTCCAAAGTTTCGAACGGGTACGGCTCAGGCAGGGTGCCGGGCGGCGGCAGTGGCCCGACCACCCGCCGGAGGCGTTCTGGCAGGCCATTTGGAGTGGTGTTCATTTGGATCCCCCTCGTGCGATCGGTGGGCGTTTGCGTTTGGCAGTCGCTGGCAGTTGACGCTTTTCCAGCAACTCGAGCAACGACAGCATGGCACCCAGCGCCTGCTGATGGTGGCCGTCCGCTTCAGTCACCCCCAGCGCCATTTCGGCTTCCATGCCAATCCAGAAGCAGCCGATCATGGTGGAGATGGCCTGCGCCGAAATCGGCAGGTCAAGACTGTGCTGGGCAATCGCATCGCGCGCCGCAGCGTCAACGACGCGTCGCCAGGCAAGAAAGCGGGGCAAGTAGCCTGCGCGCAGCACCGGGTCGGAGAAACTCGCCGCCATCAGTTCCATCATCAGCTTGATAAAGCCCGAGCGGACATCTTCCTCATAGAACTCGCAGGCCTTGCGCCATTTGCCGCTGACCGTATCTGGCTGGGCATACATCTCCTGCTGGCGCGCCAGCAGACGCATGTTTGCCTGATCCAGAACTTCCAGCACCAGTTGCTGCTTGCTGCGAAAGTGGTAGTTGATCAACGCATGGTTCACACCCGCCTGACGGGCGATTTCCCGAATGTTCAGCTGTGAGTAGCCGTCGCTGGCCACGCGTTGAAAGGTCGCTTCAAGGATGGCCTCACGGGTGTTCAGGCCGTCAGTGCGCTTGGGCCTTGGCGCGGGCTTGCGGGCCTTCGCCGGTTTTGCCGGGGCAGCGGTCGGCTGGGGCTTGCCGTTTTTAACAATAGTTTTAACCATTTGGATAAAGTATAGAGAATTTTTTACTTATCCACTTGTTTTAAACAAATGTTTAAATTAGAGTTGACGCCGTGGTGGCTATTCGCTGATTCGCCTATGCCCTGGGTCAGCCTCCTTTCCATCCACGGCGCGTCGCCTTTCGACGCATTTCGACGCAAGGGAGTCATCATGAGAGTCGTTTATGCCACGTACGCAGCCATTGCCTACCTCGTTTTTCTGGGTTCATTTCTCTACGCCATCGCATTTGTCGGGAACATTCCGTGGGTGCCTAAAACCATTGATTCAGGCCCGACCGGCCCGGCTGTTCAAGGCTTGATTGCCA
>JANLYY010000223.1:0-4742 GCA_031365885.1 Polaromonas sp.
GGCGGGGTTGATGCTGGTGCCGTTCATGCTGGGCCTGTGCACGCCGGGCGATGCAGCGATGGCCGCGCCCGATAGCGGTCACGCCACGGTGATGAATTTCATCGCACAGTCGAATGTCACCACGGCCGTCGCGGTAGCGGCTGTTCACACGCTGGCGATGATGTTGGCTGGCCTGGCTGCAGCGTGGGCTGTGTACCGCTACCTCGGGCTGCAGTTTTTGCGCCGCGCCTGGGTTGATCTGGATGCGGTGTGGGGCGTGAGTCTGGTAATTGCCGGGGCGGCGGGGATCGCGCTGGCGTTTTGAGAGGAACCGGGGACCGGGCATGCAAGGGCACTTGAAGCAACGTGGGTGAAGTTGGACTATGCTATAAAAACAATAGCTTCATACGCACGTTTTATAAGGGCTAGAGGCTGATTTTATTGCTCTTCATGCTTCTGAGGGTCTGCGGCCACCTACTCACTCGCCAAGATAAGCTGCTCTAACCCGTGGGTCGTTGAGCAGCGCTTTCGCCTCGCCGTTCATCGTGACGTTGCCCGACTCCATCACGTAGCCCCGATTGGCAATGCCGAGTGCGCGGCTGGCGTTTTGTTCGACCAGCAGCACCGTGGTGCCCAGCGCTGACACATCGCGCACCACCTCGAAAATCTTGTCGACCATGATCGGCGACAGGCCCATCGACGGCTCGTCGAGCAGCAGCACCTTGGGTCGGCTCATCAGCGCGCGGCCCATGGCCAGCATTTGCTGCTCGCCGCCTGACATGGTGCCGGCGAGTTGGTCCTTGCGCTCACGCAGGCGCGGGAACAGCACGAACATTTTTTCGATATCGGCGGCGATGCCGGCTTTGTCGCTCCTGATGTAGGCGCCCATCTGCAGGTTCTCGGTGATGGTCATGCGCGCGAACACGCCGCGCCCCTCGGGCACCATCGCCAGCCCTTCCTTGACCAGGTCCCAGGCGCCACGGCCCTTGATGCTTTTGCCCAGGTATTCAATGTCGCCTGCCAGCATCGGCAGCGTGCCGGTAATGGCTTTCATGGTGGTGGTTTTGCCTGCCCCGTTGGAGCCAATCAGCGTGACCAGCTCGCCTTCGTGGACTTCAAAGTCCACGCCCTTGACGGCCTGAATGCCGCCGTAAGCCACTTTCAGGCCGGTCACTTTGAGGAGTGTGTTTGCCATGCGTTTAATTCCTTGCGGGACAGACCTTTAGCTCTGTCCCCAACTGTTTAAGGCTAGTGTCCCGTCCCGAGATAAGCCGTGATCACTTTTTCATTCTTCTGCACATCGGCTGGCGCGCCTTCGGCAATCTGTTTGCCGTAGTCGAGCACGGTAACGCGGTCACACAGACCCATGACGAGTTTGACGTCATGCTCAATCAGCAAAATGGTGCGGTTGTCTTTGCGGATGCGGTCGATCAACTCGCGCAGCTGGACTTTTTCTGTCGCGTTCATGCCAGCGGCGGGCTCGTCAAGCGCAATCAGCTGCGGGTCGGTCGCTAGTGCGCGGGCAATCTCCAGGCGGCGCTGGTCGCCGTAGCTCAGCGTGCGTGCCTTGAAGTCGGCGTATTTGCCGATGCCGACGTAGTCAAGCAACTCATGCGAACGCTTGGCAATTGCCGCCTCTTCGTTCTTAAAACCGGGTGTGCGAAACACCGCACCGATGAGGCCGGACTTGGTGCGGATATGGCGCCCGACCATCACGTTTTCCAGCGCCGTCATGTCGGCAAACAGCCGAATATTTTGAAACGTGCGGGCAATGCCGGCTTTCGCCACTTCATGCACGGCCGTCGGCTTGTAGGGCTTGCCGGCCAGCTCGAAGGTGCCGCTGTCGGGCGTGTACAGGCCTGTCAGCACATTGAAAAACGTGGTCTTGCCGGCGCCGTTGGGGCCGATCAGGCCGTAGACCTGGCCGCGTTCGATGTGGATACCGACATCGCTCAGCGCCTGCAGGCCGCCGAAGCGCTTGGACACGCCAGCGACTTTAAGAATGGTTTCGCTCATGGCCATTCTCCTTACGGGTTGATCGACGCAATCGGGTCTTTGCCGACGGTCTTGTTCAGTGATTTGCCGTGCTCGGACGCGGGCCACAAGCCGCGCGGGCGCATCAGCATGATGGTGATCATCGCCAGCGCAATCAGCAGCTGGCGCAAGATGGCCGAGTCCAGCCGGCCATCGGTCATGGCCTGCAGCGGCCCGGCGACGTGGCGCAGCACTTCAGGCAAGGCAGCCAGCAGTAGCGCACCCAAAATCACGCCGGGCAAATGGCCGATGCCGCCAAGCACCACCATGGCAACGATCATCACCGACTCCATCAGGCTGAATGATTCGGGCGACACAAAGCCCTGGAACGCCGCAAACATGGCGCCCGATACGCCGCCGAACGTAGCGCCCATGCCGAAGGCCAGAAGTTTCAGGTTGCGGGTATTGATGCCCATGGCCTTGGCAGCGATTTCATCTTCGCGAATTGCCATCCAGGCGCGTCCGATACGCGAGTTTTCAAGCCGATGACAAATCACTACCGAGACGATGACCAGCGCCAGAAACAGGTAGTAATACATCGACACGGAGCTGAATTCAAAACCGAAAAAAGTGTGCGACTTGCCGAGGTCGAAGCCGAAAAACTTGATCGAATCAATCTGGTTGATACCTTTAGGGCCGTTGGTCAGATTGATGGGGCGGTCGAGGTTGTTCAAAAACACGCGAATGATTTCGCCAAAGCCCAGCGTGACGATGGCCAGGTAGTCACCGCGCAACTTCAGCGTGGGCGCACCCAGCAACAAGCCGAAGAATCCCGCCACCGCAGCAGCCACCGGAATGATGGCCCAGATTGGCAGATGTAGACCATTTGGAAAAGCCGCAGCAATGGCCGGAAACGCTTCGGCCAGATGCGGCGAGCCCAGCAGCGCCGCGAGATAGGCGCCCACCGCAAAGAACGCGACATAGCCCAGATCGAGCAGACCGGCATAGCCGACCACAATGTTAAGGCCCAGCGCCAGCAACACGTACAGCAGCGCCATGTCGACGATGCGTACCCAGGCGTTGCCACCCAGTTGCAAAAACAGCGGCAACACCAGCAGCGCCGCAGCAAAGATTAAAAACAAGGCAATTTTTTTCGGATACATCAGGTTTTTCCTTCCGTCAGCGCCGTCAGGCCCGGTCTGCTACACGTTCACCCAGCAAGCCCGACGGCCGCAGGGTGAGCACGAAAATCAGTACGATGAAGGCGAAAATATCCGAGTACTGGCTGCCCAGCACGCCGCCGGTCAGCGGGCCGATGTAGCCTGCGCCAATGGCCTCGATCAGCCCCAGCAAAATGCCGCCCAGCACGGCCCCGCCAAGGTTGCCGATGCCACCGAAGACCGCCGCAGTAAATGCTTTCAAGCCCGGCAAAAAGCCCATCGTGTGCTGCACCGTGCCGTAGTTCGACGCGTACATCACACCGGCCAGCGCGGCCAGTACGGCGCCGATGATAAAGGTCGCTGAGATGACCGTGTCGGGGCGCACACCCATGAGTGCTGCCACGCGCGGGTTTTCGGCGGTGGCTCGCATCGCGCGGCCCAGACGGGTGTAATGCACCAGCCACATGAGCACTGCCAGCGACACCGCCGTCGCACCCAGAATAAAAATCTGCGTCACGGTGATCACCGCGCCGGCGACCTGAAACGGCTCGCTCGGCAGCAGGGTGGGGTAGGGCTTGTAGTTGGGCTTCCAGATGATCATGGCAAGCGTCTGCAGCAGCAGTGACATGCCGATGGCGGTGATCAGCGGCGCCAGTTTGGGCGAGTTGCGCAGCGGCCGGTAGGCAATTTTTTCAATCGCAAAATTCAGCGCGCCGCAGACAACAAAGGCAATCAGCAGCGAAATCAGCAGAATCAGCCAGCCAGGCGTGCCGGGCATCGAGTCCTGCATCAAGCCGATGATGGTCCAGCTGGTGAGCGCCCCCACCATCAACACTTCGCCGTGGGCGAAGTTGATCAGGTTGATGATGCCGTAGACCATGGTGTAGCCCAGTGCAATCAGGGCGTACATGCTGCCCAGCACCAGACCGTTGATGATCTGCTGAAGCAATACTTCCATAACCTGTTCTCCCTTGGATTGAAGTTGCCAACCTGCTCCCGCAGACGCGGTCACGACTGCCGACGCGCCGGAAAACCCTGCAAGCTAACAAAAAGCCCGCCCATCAAAGCCAGAAAACTGGTGAACGTGGCGAGCTGATGGCCGGATTGTAGCCATGGGTCACAAGCGAGAATCGGGCCAGTGCGCAGGTTTTCGCGGGGTTTACCCTTGTGCTTTACCTATTCCCAGCCAGAACGCGGCTTTATCAGAAACTACTGTTTTGTATTACTTTGTCTGATTATTCCGGGACTTCAGCGTCTTCAACTTATCAGCAATCTGAATCTCCAGCCCACGGTTGACAGGCTGGTACCAGTCGGGCGCTGGCATGCCTTCGGGGAAATAATTTTCACCCGCAGCAAAACCATCTTCCTCGTTGTGGGCGTAGCGGTAGTTTTTGCCGTAGTCCAGAGACTTCATCAGCTTGGTGGGTGCATTGCGAAGGTGCATCGGCACGGGGCGGGTGCCGTCTTTTTTGACGAAGGCTTTCGCCTCATTGAAGGCCTTGTAGACCGCATTCGACTTGGGTGCCATCGCCAGGTAAATCACACACTCAGCCAATGCCAGCTCGCCCTCGGGTGTTCCCAGGCGCTCGTAAACTTCCGCCGCATCGAGTGCCAACCGCAGCGCGCGTG
>JANLYY010000245.1:0-28889 GCA_031365885.1 Polaromonas sp.
ACCGCCTCACCCATCATTGCCATCTGGTGGAAACCGGCAACCAGAGCTGGCGCTTCCGGCATTCGAGTGTTCAATCCAAAATCGCCGCCGGGCTTGCAAGCCCGGCGAAACAAACATCGAAGACCAGACAGCCAACCATCACAGAGGGAGACGCCGCACCAGCAGCCTGAACGCCAAACTTATCCACAGCCGCATTGCCCGGCTTTAAACTGCAATGGGCGGGGTCAATCTTGGATGGAAAGAGGGGGTCAAGTTTGGATGGAAATCAACACTCCTGTGCATAACTTCGATTCCTTCGAACGCACAGTGCTTCTAACAGGGGTCAAATTTGGATGGAAATTATTCCCTCAAAGGGGTCAATTCTGGGTGGCATTCAACAGCAACGCGCACCGTCTTTTGAACAAGTCAGAGGAGGAGGCCGTCTATTTGGAAATTGGCGACCAAACTCCAGAAGATTCAGTTGCCTACCCGGACGATGACTTGGTCGCTCAGCTAAGTGACGGGAGCTGGGCATTTGCACACAAGGACGGAACCCCCTATGCCTGAACCGTCCGAAGTGCGGCCTAACGGTTAAAACCCCTCGCTCAAGCGGAGCGCCGACGTCAGGCCGCACACGCAACCGATCCCGCACAACCCCAGCTTTAAAGACAGTAGCGTCAACTTGCGAACACTCTGATCCCGAATCCGAACCCGCCCCCAAAAACCCTTCTGTTTGCGCCGAGGAGCGCAGGGCCAGACGGAATAGGGCGAGCGATTGTTTGAGCGAAGCGAGTTTGAGCTTGACCCCGGCTGGACTGAGCACCGCCGGCAGGTTATTGGGGTCAGACACCGATTTCGCTGCGATGCAAAGCATCGCACCCGCAGGGCGAGCCATAGGCTTGGCGAATTCGGGCTCTGACCCCAAAACCCTCAGCAGACAGTAGGGTCGCCTTTTTTTGGCTTACCTTATTTTGGCGAAGCAAAAAAAGGTAAGTCGCCCCCCGCGGCGACAGAGCGGCTCCGGACCGCAGCAAAGCGCGCGCGCCAGGAGCCAACACAAAGCTCCATCCGCTATTTATTTCATAGCTGTTTACGCACGTAATACAAGGGCTAGAGGCCGATTTAACTCTGCAAAGCGATCTCTGCAACAGTCTGAATCCTCCCCACCCAACCACCCCGTAAGAAACCCCCGCCTGCATCGGACCTACCCGGTCACGCCTCGTGGCAGAGCCCGTCGCTCCATCGGCGGAGGAGACCTTCGATGAACAACCCCAAACGCAACACCTTCAAACTTCTGACGTTGGCCCTGGCCGTGGGCGCGGTGAACCTGCCAGCCCTCGCATCTGCAGACGATGACGACGACGGCTTTAGGGCTGGCAAAGTGTTCACCAGCACCAACGCAGTCGCCGGTAACGAGTTGCTGGTGTACAGCGCCGGCAAAAACGGCCAGTTAACGCTGCAGACCCGCGTCGCCACGCAGGGCGCCGGAACGGGCACCGGCATGGGCAACCAGGGCGGCGTCACGCTCAGTGGCGACGGCCGGCATTTGTTCGTCGTCAACGCGTTGAGCAACACCGTTTCAACCTTTGCCGTCGGCCGCAACCGCCTGATGTTGCAATCCACCGTCGGTTCCGGCGGGCTGCGTCCCATCAGCGTGACCGAGCATGACGGCGTGGTCTATGTGCTCAACGCCAACGGCGCGGGCAACATCGCCGGCTTTCGCCATGCGCAAGGCGTATTGACGCCGCTGGCCGGCAGTTCGCGCCCGCTGTCAGCTGCTGGCGGCACCGGGTCGGCGCAGATCGGCTTCAGCCCCGACGGCGACGTGTTGCTGGTGACCGAAAAAGGCACCAACAAGCTCAGCAGCTACCGCGTGCGTGACGACGGCACCACCGACGCGCCGGTGGTCACGGCGTCAAGCGGTGTCACGCCGTTCGGCTTTGCGTTCGACCGGCGCGGCCATGCGCTGGTGTCCGAAGCGTTTGGCGGCGCGGCAGGCGCCAGCGCAGTGTCGTCGTACGGGTTCGGCGTTCCCACGCCCGCCAGCCCGGCGGTCATCAGCGCATCGGTAGGCACCACGCAAACCGCCGCCTGCTGGGTCGTCGTCACGCCCAACGGCCGCTACGCCTATGTGACCAACACCGGCAGCGGCACCATCAGCAGCTATGCGGTGCAGGAGTCCGGCACGCTGACGCTGGCCCAGCCGGTCGCTGCCACCACGGGCGCCGGGCCGATTGACGCGGCCGTATCCAGCTCAGGGCGGCACCTGTTTGCATTGAATTCGGGCGGCCACACAATCTCATCGTTTACGGTGGCCAAAGACGGCAGCCTGGGCAATCCCGGCAGCGCTGCGGGTCTGCCCGTAGGCGCGAACGGGCTGGCGGCGAACTGAGAAACGGCGAGGCTGTGCGATACATCACTATTGAATTCATAGCTGCTCGCGTACGTTTTATTTGGGCTAGGCCTTGATTTGGCCTTAATTTCCCGCTCCCGGTGGCGGGAGAGGGCGGCCGGGAATTTGCGCTCGCGCCATCAGCGGATGGATGACGCCAAACAGGCTGTAACCAGTGGTCACGTAGCCGGGGCGAGACGCTATTGAATTAGTAGCTGTCTGCACCCGTATTACATGGGCTGGAGGCGAATCTGATGCATTACTGATGCCTGCTGGCAAGTCGATGAATAAATCACAGCCCACTTGCAAAACGCAGAAAAAGCGTATTATCTACGTAGAATCTGCGTTTTATTCGATGCATTACCCCAAGGAACTTTTGATGGCCAACGACAACGAAACCATTCGCCTGAGCCTGGCGGTATCGCCCGAACTCAATGCGCGGCTCGAACTGCTGGCCAGCAACGGCCACATGTCCAAGAGCGAGGTTTTGCGCAAGGCGATTGCGCTGTTCGACGTGGTGGCCGAGGCGAAGTCAGAGAAAAAACGCTTCGGCATTCTGGACCAGAACAAGCAGCTTGTGACCGAGATCGTTGGCATCTGATCGCTGACTGATGACCGAGCAGCAGATCAACCTCGGCAACCTGGTCGGCAATGACGGCCGCTACGAGCTGTCTGTCAGCAACGAATCTCCCGAAGACGCCACCGCCCGGCGCAGCCTGGAAGCTGCCGACGCCGCGCTGAAACGGCGCATGTCGCTCGGGCTTTTCATCTTCGCGCTGCTGCTGATGACGGTGATTTTTGCCGGCGCCGTGTGGGTCTTCGCCATCGGCAATGCCGACGACAAAAAGTGGGCCGCCGGCATCGTCAGCGCGATTGCGTCGGGGTTGGTTGGGTTTTTGGTGGGGCAGGCGCGGCGCTAAAAACCGCTTTGGAGGTTTAAAGCGTTGACCGCATTGTTTGATGCAAATCAATACCGCCTTTTTTTGCGCCGGTAGCATCAGGCTTCAGATTCACACTGATCATGAAGCTTTTTTCGAACCCTTTCGCCAAACGCCAAGCCGCCTTTATGGTTCTGCTGGCGTGGCTGTTTGCGCTGGTGTCCGGCGTCGCCAACGCATGCCTGCTGGAACCACCCGCCACGCACGCCCATGTTGTCGCCGCGCCGGACGGCGCTCGGGTGTCGGCTGTCATGCCGGGTCACATCGGGGCCGTTGCTGATCATGGTGATGAATCGCCGTCGGCCAAGGCGCCGTGCCTGAAGGCTTGCGATGAGAGCTCGAACGCCTTGCCCACGCAGGCGGGCAAGGCGCTGGCAGATACGGAGCCCGCTCCGCTGGTCAGAACACTCTGGCCCGTGACTGCAGCCGACCGCGCGACGCTGTCACCAATGGGCGATTTCGCGCCCGCCGCCCCTGAGTTGCCTCTACGGGTGCGCTACTCGCGCCTGGCACTTTAGCCCGACGGCGCGAAGCCGCTCGCTTCGTCATCTGCGTCCGTTTTTGAGCCCCATCTGGCTCTCTTTTTCAACGCTAGCGCGTGTCAGCCTGCCGTTCCTTTTCGCCGTCCCTTTGGCATCGGCGGTGACCCAGGGCGCCACCTTGCGTCACCTCCGTATTTCATGTTTCGTCTTTCATATTTTTCACCCTTCAGGAGTTTGTCATGACCCATTTCCGTTTGATCCCCCTCGCCGCTGCCCTCGTCGTCGCCAGCACCTTGATCGCCTGCAACACCGCGCCGTCCATGCCGATGGGCAGCGCCTCTGCCCAGGGCATGGGAGCACCCGGCCAGATGAACCCAATGGGCCAGATGGGCCAGATGGGAAAAATGGACATGAGCAAGATGGATGCGCAGATGAAAAAAATGCGCGACATGCACGAAAAGATGGCAGCCGCCAAGACGCCGGAAGACCGCAACAAGCTGATGGCCGAACACATGAAGACCATGCAGGACGGCATGCAAATGATGGGTTCCATGGGCGGCATGGGTGGCATGTCCAACCCCGGCATGGGCGGCTCCGGCTCCGGCATGGGCGACATGAAAGGCATGCCGGGCATGGGCGCCAACAGCGGTACACCAGGCGACATGGCAGCACGTCAGCAGATGATGGAAAAGCACATGGAAATGATGCAGTCCATGATGCAGATGATGATGGACCGGATGCCACCAGCGCCTGCCCGCTGACCCTCGCCAAGCCTGGCAGAGCCCGGCCCGCCCAAGCGCCGACAGCCCCGGTTGTCGGCGCGCCAAACATCAAAAAAAGGAATTTCTCATGCTGCAAAGAAGACAGCTGCTTCAGTTCGCCGGTATAGCCGCCGTTGCAGGCGCAGGCGGTGCCGCCTGGGTGTCCTATGGTCAGCGCCGCTCTGCTGCGCAAGTCGGTGGATCGTTCAAAAACTATCTGTTCGACCCGGTGGACCCCGCCAATTTTCAGCAAAAACTGTTCATGCCTGGCGCGGGCGGCCCGCTCGGTGTGCTCGATGTCGCCGGTCCGATCAAGATCAAGGCCGGCGCTGCCAGCTTTCCCTTGCTGCCGCAACGCGAGTCGCCGTTTCTGCTGTACCAGACCGACTACGCAGGCAAGGCCTACCAGAACCCTATCCTGCGCATTGAAAGCGGCGGGCGTTTCACGGCCACGCTGAACAACGCCCTGAAGCAACCGACCATCATCCACTGGCACGGTCTGCACACACCCGCCAACATGGACGGCCACCCGCGCAGCACGATTGCCCCCGGCGGCAGCTACAACTATGACTTCACCGTGCGCAACCGCGGCGGCACCTACTGGTACCACACCCACGCCCACGAACTAACCGCTGAGCAGGCCTACCACGGTCTGGCCAGCTTCTTTCTGGTCGAAGACAACGACCAGCGCAAACTGACCCAGGCACTCGATCTTCAGCTGGGCGTGACGGACCTGCCCATCGTCATCCAGGACAAACAGTTCGATGCGCAGGGCAAGCTGCTCTACAAGCCCGGCCCCCATGAGTCGATGATGGGCTGGCTGGGCGACATCATCGTGTGCAACCTGACGCCCAACGCGGTGCAAGCCGTGCTGCCGCGCACCTACCGGCTGCGGCTGCTCAACGGTTCGAATTCGCGCATCTACCGGCTCGGCTTTGTACACGGCCACACTGCGCTGGGGTTCACGGTCATCGGCACCGACGGCGGCTTGCTCGAACGCCCTGAAGCAGCGACCGAAGCTTTTATCGCACCGGGGGAGCGGCTGGACATTTTGTTTGACGCGGGGCAGGTGCCCGTCGGCAGCGATATTTTTCTGAAGAGTCTGGCCTTCGATGCGATGGAAAACGAAGGGGGTATGGGCGGCATGGGCGGCATGCAGGGCATGGGCCAGATGATGAACGCCATGAGTTCGTCGCGCCTGCCACTGGGCGCGGAGTTCAACATTCTGAAATTGTCGGTCGTTGCTGGTGAGCGCGTCATCGCCGAATTGCCGACTGCGCTTTCCAGCATCAAACCCATCGCGACTGCGGGTGCGGTCGAACGCAAGATCGAGCTGTCGATGGGGCAGATGCGTTTTCTCATCAACGGCCTGAAGTTTCGCATGGACGAAATTGCCTTCGACGTGAAGCGCAATGCAGTGGAAGTCTGGCGCATCAGCAACCCGGCCATCGGCATGCCGCACCCGATGCATATCCACGGCTTTTCGTTCCAGGTTCTGGAACGCATTGGCAGCCCGTCGCCGCTGTCTGCCGCCGCGCGTTTCGGCAAGGGCCGCGTGGTGAGTGATCTGGGCTGGAAAGACACCGTGCTGGTCTGGCCCGGCGAAACGGTACGTATCGCGCTCGACTTCACGCACGACTACCCGGGCGACCAGACCTACGTCTTCCACTGCCACAACCTGGAACACGAAGACGCCGGAATGATGATCAATTTTCGTGTGACAGCGTAAAAAAAAAGATAGGGTGAAAGCCGATGTTCTACGACAACATGATGGGCATGAATTCCAACATGATGGGTATGCACTACCTGTGGTGGCTATTCTGGATTGCGGTGGTGTTCGGGCTGGTCTTCTGGGGTCGGGGTGGATCGCCCGCACGCCGGGATCGCCCGCGCGAGACCTCTCACGAAGTGCTGCGCCGTCGCCTGGCCAGTGGCGAAATCAGCACGGAAGAGTATGAAAAGCGCAAGACGGTTCTTGATCGGGATACCTAGCGCTGTGCGCCTGGGCGTTGGCAACGAACCGTATTCAACGGATGTTTTCATCGAGTAGTCCCCAGGGGAAAGCCATGTCCCCGGTACGACAATTCCATCGCTTCAAAACAGGTGGTGGTAGCCGGTGTGTTCTATCCATTCACCCTGTCGCCTGAACTGGCGGCGCTGTCAATGTCCGGCAGCTCGGCCATCGTGGCCATCAACGCGTTGATGCTCAAGCACACCAGGCTGGCGGGTATCCAACCCGCAAAATCCCGGGACACAAGCAGCGTCGATGCAAAGCTTGCGACAGGAGCTTCTTCATGAACGACACCCGCCCTACCCACCGTGCTTCCACATGGTTGATCCTTGGCTGCGGCGTATGGCTGATTGCGCTGGGTCTCTATTTCATCGTGCTGCGGCCACCGCTTTTGCCTGAAGATCCCCGCTTCATGGGTACGACCCTTGAGCAGCTTCGGCTCGCCGCGCCGGGGCTGGAGGGCTGGCTGCAAAAGGTGTTTACCGTCATGGGTGGATTCATGGCCGGCGCCGGTGTGCTTACGGTGTTGGTAGCCGCCGTGGCCATGCCGGCCCGATTGAAGGGTACGTCCTGGGCGCTCGCTCTTGCTGGTGCGTTGACGGTTGCGCTGATGAGCGCCACCAACTTTGCGCTCCACTCTGATTTTCGGTGGCTGCTGCTGGTGCCCGTCCTGGCCTGGACAGGGGGTTTTGTCCTCTTCATCAAGGGGCGTTAGCCAAATGGCAGCAGACCATGCCCGTCGACAAGGGGTGCGCTGAATGTGCTTCTCGGCCACAGCGAGCTTTTCAGCTGGTGCCGTTCTTTTAGCGCTCGGCACGCTGACGCTGAAATCGGCGCGCCGCCCGCGCGAACTGATGTTCGCAGCCATCCCGCTCCTGTTTGCGGTTCAACAATTGACGGAAGGCGTGATCTGGCTGACTTTCCGTGACGACGCAGCGCAAATCAACAGGGTGATGACGCAGGTCTATGCGTTCTTTTCACACGTTCTGTGGCCCGCCTGGATTCCACTGGCCGTGCTGCTGATGGAGGCGCCGGAAAAGCGTCACTGCGTGTTGCTGACCTTCGTCGCCGCGGGTGCGGCAGTGGGCGCCTATCTGCTTTATGTGCTGGTCGCTTTTCCGGCGGTCTCGCGGCCCACGGGTCAGCACATTGAGTACCTGTCGCCCCATTTCTTTGCGGCAGAGGTGATGACCCTGTACCTGCTGGCGACCACGGTTAGCCCGCTCTTGTCCACGCACGGCGCCGTGAAAGTCTTCGGCGCGCTGGCGCTGCTGTCATTTGGCGCGACCTACTATTTCTACACGACCTGGTTTATCTCGGTGTGGTGTTTTTTCGCTGCAGTCTTGAGCAGCACCATCCTGCTTCACTTTGCAATGAGCCATGCCGTATCCAGCGGCTCGCCGCAGTTCCAGTGAACATCCCGCTGGCTCCAGTCGATGATGCCGGTCGCCAGTGCTTCCGACATTGCCCGCCATGTCGGCTATCTGGGCGGGGTGTATGCGGCCGGCGTACAGGTCGGCGCTTTCTTTGTGGAGTTTCGTCTCAGACCGCGTTGATCGAGGTGGCATTCTCATCATCGGACTGGTCGGCTACGTTGCCGGCCCCAAGCCAATCGGCGCCGGTGCCTTCATCACGATGCGGGTGAACAGCCGGTCATAGGCTTTGTCACGCGGATAGCGGCCTGTGAGCGGGTCGTGATTGGTACCGAAGGCGGCGTCCAGCTCATGCCAGTCGGCGGCGGTTAGGCCCTTTTCTGCGGCGGGAAGAATTACCTGTTCTTCAACTCGCATGTGCTCCAGATAAAAAGTCACGTAGGCACGCGCGGCCAACTCGAACGCCGCCCGGCGCGGCTCGCCCAGCAGCTCCCAGGCAATCAATTGGTGCTGAAGCGCGCGCACCCGTTGCTCGCCGCTGTGGTGGTCACTTTCCAGATGCTCAATCGTGGCTATCGTCTCCGGCGCCACGCGCGCCACCTTCGGAAACAGCAGATTCGACTCTTTCGGATGATGCTGACGCTCGGGGAACTCGTCGATGTAGAACAGCATCGCGCGCAGTACGTCAAAAAACACTTCGGGCTGCACGTCGCCCGGCCCCTGCTTGAGCATCATCACCAATGACTTGAGCATCGCCGACAGCGCGGCGTGCTCTTCCAAGATAATGCGAATGGTTGCGGAGGCCATGGCGGTCCTGCGGAGTTACTTCGGTGGGCTGGATCCCCTCTAGCCTCTCACCTTGCGCACAACGGCGCATTGATTCAGATCAAATCAGCCCGTAACAAGGCTGCGCCGCCGCCCGATTTACGGCGCCTTTTTTTTCATTAGCCGGCCAGCTTCAGCCCCTGAATCACCGCCTGCTGTGGATCAGCCGCCAGCGTGACGGCGCTGACCACCGCGGCGCCATCGTTTTCACCTTTCAGGCACGCCATCACGCCAGGCAAGCGCTGCAGCGAAATTCCGCCAATGGCCACCACCGGGTACGGCGCGGCATCACGTGCCCAGGCCGCCAGACGCTCCAGCCCGACCGGCTCATACGGCATGACTTTTAACGTGGTGGGATAGATCGGGCCGATGGCCAAATAGCTCGGCTGAACCGCGTGCGCGCGCGCCAGTTCGGCGAGCGTGTGGGTGCTCAGGCCCAGGCGCAGTCCCGCGCGGCGCAAGGCTTCGATGTCGGCGGTGTTCAGGTCTTCCTGGCCGAGGTGAACGCCGTACGCGCCCGCATCGAGCGCGAGCTGCCAGTGGTCATTGATGAACACCTGCGCCCCCGGCGCGGCGCGACCGGCTTCGACGGCGGCGCGCACCTCGCGTTGCAACGTATCGACACTGTGGTCAGCAGCCTTGGCCCGCAACTGGATCGTGCGAACGCCCCAGCCGAGAAGGCGTGAAACCCAGGCGGCAGTGGATACGACGGGGTAGAAACCAATGGGGGCGGTGAGGGATGGAAAAAGCGTTGGCTCGGTCATGACGTCTGCTTGTCTGCTGAGGTGCTCAGAAATTCAATTGTCGGGATGCAGGGCAAGGCGCCCGGAGCGGAGGAGGTTATTGGGGTCAGACGCCAATTTTGCTGTGGTGCGTCGCACCGCACCCTTCGGGCGTGCCAAAGGCACGGCAAATTTAGACTCTGACCCCAAAAACCTGCATGAGGATTCCGAGCACCGCGCAACGCCGCCATGCGCCCGAAAATTGGATTTATGAGCATCTCAGGGCGCATGCCAGAACGGCACGCCCACGGTCGGCGTAGATGCCTGCGCCGCCGCACGCTCGGGCATCGGTGTGGATTCATACGCGGCACGCCCGGCAGACACGCCATCGGCAAAGGCGCGCGCCATGCGCACCGGGTCGCCGGCTTGCGCCACGGCGGTGTTCAGCAGCACCGCGTCAAAGCCCAGTTCCATCACCTGCGCGGCATGCGACGGGCGGCCGAGGCCGGCATCGACGATCAGCACCGTATCAGGCAACCTGCGGCGCATGGTTTCCAGCGCGTACGGGTTGAGCGGCCCGCGCCCGGTGCCAATTGGTGCCGCCCACGGCATGACTGCAGCGCAACCCGCGTCACGCAGCTTCTGCGCAATCACCAGGTCGTCGGTGGTGTAGGCGAACACAGCAAAACCATCGCGCGCCAACTCGGTCGCCGCCTGCAGCGTGGCGTGCGTGTCGGGTTGCAGCGTGTAGTCGTCGCCGATCACTTCAAGCTTGATCCAGGTGGTGCCGAAAATCTCGCGCGCCATCTGCGCCAGCGTAATGGCTTCTTCGGCACTGTGGCAGCCTGCGGTGTTCGGCAATAGGTGGCAATTCATCGCCTGCACGCGCTGCCAGAAACTGTTGCCGCCACCGGTTTCGGGTTGCAGGCGGCGCAGGCCGACCGTCAGCACCTCGGTGCCCGACGCAGACACCGCATCGCTCAAGACCTGTGGCGACGGGTAGTGCGAGGTACCGAGAAAAAACCGGCTCTGCAAGGTGGTGCCCCCAACCGTCCAGGGCGTGCCATGAGCAATGCCGGTGCTGGTTAACAGGTTTTCCATGTTGTTAGCCGCCCGTGATCGGTGTGACCACATCAATGCGGTCGCCGTTTTGCAAGTCGCGCTGCGGCCACTGTGGACGCGGCACGAAGCGGTTGTTGATCGCGCAGGCGAACGCGCTTTTGAAGTCATAGCCACGCGCTTCCAGCAGTGCGTGCAAGGTGGTCGCATCGGTCGTCAAGCGCTCGCCATTGAGCGAAATTTCAAAGATGTTCATCACAGTTGTCATTGTGTTCCCAACAGTTGATGGGCCAGGTCATCAACCAGCGCAGGCGCACACAGATAGCCATGCCGGTACAGGCCATTGATGTGCCATACGCCTTCGCGTTCGACCACGACCGGTCGGTGGTCATCCAGCGCCGGGCGCAGCGCCGCGCTCATGCGCAGCACTCTGGCCTCGCCAAACGCCGGGTGCAGGCTGTGCAGTGCACTTGCCAGTTCCAGAACTGAACGCACCGTGACCGGCCCACTGTCTTCCGACTCCAGCTCCGTCGCGCCGACGACAAATTCATGGTTCGGACGCGGCGCCACATAGAGCTGGTAGCGCGGATGCATCAAGCGCACCGGGCGCTGCAAGGTGACGCCCGGGCACTCAACGCGCAGCACCTCGCCGCGAACGCCGCGCAGATGCGGCATCAACGGCTTGCTGCCGACGCCCCGCGCATCGACTGCTGCATCAACCACATGCGACCCGTCCGCGCAGACCACACGATTTTCTCCGATCTGCAGCACCGTTTGCTCTTCACGCCAGGTGCCGCCCAGCCGGTCGATTTCAAGCGCCAGCGTTGCCATTAACTGGTCATTGGCCAACTGGCCTTCGCCTTCCAGAAACAGGCCGCCAGTAAAGCGCCGAGCCAGCAACGGCTCTTTCTGCGCAAGCGTCTGCGCGTCAAGCGTTTGCACCTGCGCGCGGCAAGCCTCGGGCAGTTTGTGATGAAGCAGACGGGTGAAGTGTTCGAGCGACGCCTTATCCTGCGCATGCGCAATGACCAGCGTGCCTTCGGTTTTAAAGTAAACCGGCTCGCCTCCGCCCTCGGCCAATTCGCCGATCCACTGCGGCCACAACTGCATCGAGCGCTGGCCTAATTCAAACACCGCGTCGTCCGACACCGCCAGCTCCGCCAGCGGCGACAGCATCGCGGCGGCCGTCATCGACGCGGTGGCAAGGTCGTCACGCCGACGCGCATCGAACAGGCTCACTCGGCAACCGGCACGTAGAAGCCGCCAGGCCAGCGCGCGGCCTGCGAGGCCTGCGCCTGCGATGCCGATATGGAGTCTTGTCATGACCGTCGGAAGATTTTGAACAAGGAGATCAAGGAGTTAAAGGAGAAAGACAAAAAAGAAAAGACAAAGAAAAACTTATTGGCTTCCTCCTTGACCTCCTGCTCTCCTTGTGAAAACTCCCCCGTTCTATGAGTAAATTTCACTTCCACCCGCACGAAACTCCTTAGCTTTGACCTGCAGATCACTGTCAATCTGCTTGATAGCAATTACTCCAGTAGCAGGCGCCAGGGTAGTAGTCGAAGGATTCAGCCGCGCAAACTCGCGCACCTCCTGCGATATCTTCATCGAGCAGAACTTCGGCCCGCACATCGAACAGAAATGCGCCACCTTGGCGTTCTCTTTCGGCAATGTTTCGTCGTGGTACTTCATCGCCGTGTCGGGGTCAATCGCCAGGCGGAACTGGTCTTCCCAGCGGAACTCGAAGCGCGCCTTGCTGACGGCGTTGTCCCACATCTGCGCGCCGGGGTAGCCTTTGGCCAGGTCGCCCGCGTGAGCAGCAATCTTGTAGGCGATCAGGCCTTGCTTCACGTCGTCGCGGTTCGGCAAACCGAGGTGTTCCTTCGGCGTCACGTAGCAGAGCATGGCCGTGCCGTACCAGCCGATGTTTGCTGCGCCCATCGCCGATGAAATGTGGTCATAGCCCGGCGAGATGTCGGTGATCAGCGGGCCGAGTGTGTAGAACGGCGCTTCAAAGCACGCTTCCAGTTGCTTCTCGACGTTCTCCTTCACCAGCTGCAGCGGCACATGGCCGGGGCCTTCGATCATCACCTGCACGTCATGCTTCCACGCGATCTGCGTCAGCTCGCCCAGCGTATGCAACTCAGCAAATTGGGCTTCGTCGTTCGCGTCTGCAATTGAGCCCGGGCGCAGGCCGTCACCGAGCGAAAAGCACACGTCGTACGCCTTCATGATCTCGCAGATCTCTTCGAAGCGCTCATACAAAAAGCTTTCCTTGTGGTGCGACAAACACCACTTGGCCATGATGGAGCCGCCGCGCGAGACGATGCCGGTCAGCCGGTTCGCCGTCAGCGGAACATAGGCCAGCCGCACACCGGCGTGGATGGTGAAGTAGTCCACGCCCTGCTCGGCCTGCTCGATCAGCGTGTCGCGAAAAATTTCCCAGGTCAGGTCTTCGGCTTTGCCGTTGACTTTTTCCAGCGCCTGGTAAATCGGCACCGTGCCAATCGGCACCGGCGAGTTGCGCAAAATCCATTCACGCGTTTCATGAATGTTGTCGCCGGTCGACAAGTCCATCACCGTATCTGCGCCCCAGCGAATCGACCAGACCAGCTTGTCAACTTCTTCTTCAATCGACGACGTGACAGCCGAGTTGCCGATGTTGGCATTGACCTTGATCAGAAAATTGCGGCCGATGATCATCGGCTCGCTTTCCGGGTGGTTGATGTTGTTCGGAATCACGGCGCGGCCGCGTGCCACTTCGTCGCGCACGAATTCGGCGGTGATCTGCTCGGGAATTGAGGCGTTAAACGAGTGCCCTTTTTTCGGCATGCGTTCAGTCGCCAGCCGCTCGGCCAATTGCGCGCGCACCAGGTTTTCGCGGATGGCGATATATTCCATCTCGGGCGTGATGATGCCTTTGCGTGCGTAATGCATCTGCGACACATTCATGCCCGCCTTGGCGCGGCGCGGCACGGGTGCATGCGCCATGCGCAGCGCGGTCAGCGTCGGGTCGTTCAGGCGCTCGCGACCATAGGCACTGCTGATTCCGGGCAAGGCTTCAGTGTCGGCTCGCTCGTTGATCCACGCGCCGCGCAGGGGCGCCAGGCCGCGCGTGATGTCGATCGTCGCCGACGGGTCGGTGTACACGCCCGACGAGTCAAACAAGCGCAGCGGCGGGTTGGCCTCACGGCGCGTCAGAGCGCCCTCGGCCACCAGTGTGTCGGTCAGTGTGACCTCGCGGAACGGCACGCGAATGTCGGGCCGATACCCGTAATCTTTGCCTTCGATGTAAATTTTGGCGGAGCCGGGGAACGGCGTGCGCGTGATGCGGCTGGTGAGGTCGTCGGTGTCAACAGTAAGGCTGGTTTTGGCCATGGCTTGAAGTCTCCAGAAAGGGGGTGGGGCCTGTCTGGGGAGCCGGGAAACTGGTGCGGAATCCTGGTGCCAAAAAGCGTTGTTCCCTACGCGGGAATGACCCCGATCAGGTTCAGCGGGTCTCGCATTCCGCAAAGGAATTGAGCGATCTCAGCCGCAGACAAAAAATCTTTGGCACCCCGACAAGCTGCTGTCAATTGTACGCACGCAGACCGATGCTGCAAGCACGCGCCCGTGATGGCGCAAGGGTTTAGAAAGGCGCCTCAGCCAACTCCTCAGCCGATAGCACTTTCGGTGCGGCCACGCCGATAACCATCTCACCGCCCAGCGCCTTCAGCAGATCAGGAATCAGCTTCCTGATCTCGCCGGTCGCGATTGCCGCGTCGGCGTCAAAACGGTCGTCTTTGCTGCTGGCCGCATCGTCCTGGAACACGCCTTCGACAAACGCCAGCTTCTTGATCTGCAAGCCCTCAGTCAGCACGAACGACACACGACCTTCCCACGTCAGCGCCAGCCGCGTCGGCAGCTTGCCGTGGGTGATGTGCTGCCGCACTTCTTCGATGTCGAGCGCGTGGCGCGAATAGCGCACCACGGCTTTGGAATCATCACCGGCCTTCAGCTCGCACTCGCGGTCTATGCTGAAACCGGCCGGTGGCTCCTGGCTCAGCAGCCAGTCCGACATCGCCGCCACTGGCGACATGGTGGTCTGCACCAGCACTGCGCCCAGGCCATCGACGGATTTGGCCAGACACGTCATCACCTCATCGGCCCGGCCCTGGCTGCCGGCGTCGATCATCAGCAGCCGCGCGGTCGCATCGATCCACACCAGCACCGAACCCTGCTTGGTGAACGCCATCGGCAGCAAGGCCAGCCGCGCGTCTTCCTTGATTTCCTTGGTCTCCTTCTTGCCGGGCTTGCGGCCCGTGGCCGCTTCGATTTCAGCCAGCCGTTCTTTGGTTTTGCGGTTGATGACCGAGCTGGGAACGACCTTGCTTTCCAGCATCAATTTGAGCAACCACTGCGCGCCGACCGACTCGACCAGCGCGCCGTTTTCCTGTCCGCGTGGCGGCACCCAGCCGACCGCTTTTTCCTGCGACAAACTGCATTCGACAAACTGCGCCGGTTGCAGCGCGGCTTCGAGTTGCTCCAGAGACAAAGACCACGCCGGGCCGAGGCGATACACCATGACATTTTTAAACACGAAAACCTTTGAGACGCATTGAAGCTGAGGGGCCAAAGTCTACGAGACTGGCCGGTACGCACCCGTACAAAAGCAGTGAGCGGCATCAACCAGCCATGACGGTCACGGTAATTTGCTATTGTTTTTATAGCTAATTACGCACGTATTACGGGGGCTGCCGACACTATTCGCCTGCAATAGAGGCTCCCTCGCCGTGACCCGATGCTCACCAATCTTTACATGTCATCATGCGGGCGCAACAGGGCGTATACACGCGGCCTGCAAACTGGCCGACAACCTGAAGCCGAACCTGAAAGCCGGGTGCGCATCCACAGGCTTGAACCCCGACCCTCTGTTCAAAAGGAAATTTCACATGACCTTCGCACGCAAATCACGCTTCACCGTCAACAGCCTTCTTTTTGCCGGCCTGCTGGCCACGGCGGGCGCTGGCGCCATCGCGCAAACACCGGTCACCCCGCCAAGCGATGCGGCGACCACCGCCGCCAGCCCGCCCGCCGGCATGCATGGCGGGCAGATGGGCCGTCACGACCCGGCCAAAATGCAAGCGTACCTGGCCAGGCGCCAGGCCGACATGAAAGCCAAACTGAAGATCACGCCGGCCCAGGAAGGCGCGTGGACCGCCTTCACCGCCGCCATGCAGCCGCCTGCCGACAGAGACGCCCGCCCCGCATCCGGGCAGAGCGCCGAGCTTGACAAGCTGACGACACCCCAGCGCATTGACAAGATGCGTGAATTACGCAATCAGCGCATGACCGCGATGACCGCCCTGATGGACAAGCGCGGCGAGGCAGCCAAAGCTTTTTATGCCGCCTTGAGTCCCGAGCAGCAAAAGGTTTTTGATGCCGAACACACGATGCGCGGCGGCCGTGATGGTCACGGTGGCGGCGGTCACCACGACGGCATGGGTGGTATGGAACACGGCAGGGGTTGATCCAGCGCAATCGTCGTTCGCGTCACATAAAAAAGGCCCGCATCTGCGGGCCTTTTTTCGTCAGTCTGAAAGCTGCCTGATCATTTAACCAAACGGCGACACGCCAATCAGCGCCCGGTGCAGCCACAGGGCAAACGCTGCCCATGCCAGCACCCCCACCACGACCGTGATGCCGGTCGCTCCGGCGCTGCCGCGCGCATATACCGTTTGCTCGCGACGGTCTCGCCGGCGCGACGTGGCAAACAGCACAATCGCCCAGACCAGAAAACTGCCGAACAGCAGCACATCAGCCAGTGTGCCGTTGGCCAGCAAATGCGCCAGCGCCCACACCTTCACACCCAGCACCATCGGGTGGTGGAGGCGAGCCTTGATCTGGTTGCCCGGCACATACGCCGCTGCCAGCAGTACAAACGCAAACAGCGTCAGCAGCGCAGCCATATGGCGCATGGCAACCGGCGAATTCCACAGCACCACCGGCTGCTGCCGCGCCACGCCGTAGCCCCAGACCAGCAGCACAAAACCCGCCAGTGAGAGCAGTGAATAAATACCTTTGAAAGGCAAGCCGCCGACGCTTTCACGCGTTTGCTTGCGCCAGCCGTCAGCGAACACGCGGGTGGAATGCACACCCAGAAAAAGCAGCAAACCTGCAAGCAGATAAAGATACGCCATCGACATCGTCAGCTCCTGCCCAGACCGCGTCCGGGATTCACCGCATTTTAGGCAACGGGCAAATCGCGATGGCAGACTAAAACTGACTGCTCCGTTTTTCATAGCTGCTTGCGCTTGTAATACGGGGTCTGGGGGATATTTTTACTGGAAATGCAGTTCATCAAAGACAAATCCGCCATCCGCCGTAGGACGAAATCCAGAACGCGATTTCCCCCGAATTGCAGTCGCTAAAGTGAACAAATGACTGACATTCGCAAAGGCCAGGCGCCGGCCGTTTTATCGCGCATTGAGTTTCACCAACGCTTTATCGAGTCCTTCATAGACCCGGCATTTCGCGCCGAGGACGAAGCGATCTCACGCGTCGAGGCGATTGCCTGGGGCGCGTATGAGGAAGGCCGTAAGTCGCCCATCACGCAAAAGGCGGGCGCTGGTTACGCTGACCCTGACTACGACATGTCGGCCGAATGGCTGGCGACCAGGGGCAAGATTGAAAAAGCAAAAGCCCGGTGGGGCGACGCCGCCAGCAAAAGCCGCGTGCTGCTGATCTGCGCATCGGCTCGCAACGACGGCACTTGCCCCGGTGAAATCTCCAAAACTTTCCGCATGGTCAAGTGGGCCGAAGAAGTGCTTGAAACATCCGGTGTAGAGGTTGATGTGCTTGACCTTAGCTTGCTGACATCGAGCTACCATCTCAACATCCATCCCTGCAAAGGCTGCGCTTCCACTGCGATGCCCCTGTGTCACTGGCCATGCAGCTGCTATCCCAACCATTCGCTGGGGCAGACCAGCGACTGGATGGCCGATATTTACGAACGCTGGACGGCCGCGCACGGCGTCATCATCGTGACGCCGGTGTACTGGTACCAGTCACCGAGCCCACTCAAGCTGATGATCGACCGCCTGGTGTGCGCCGACGGCGGCAACCCCGACCCAACGACCACTCACGGCAAGAAACCGGCCGAAGCCAAGGCGCTCGAGCTGGCCGGCTGGGACTATCCGAAACACCTGGCGGGCCGCACCTACGGCCTCGTCGTGCATGGTGACGTCGCAGGTATTGAGGGCTCTCGCCGCAGCCTGTCCGATTGGCTCGACTGGATGGGCTTTATCGACGCCGGCGTGCAGGCCCGGCTGGACCGCTTCATCGGCTACTACGAGCCGTATGCGACCAGCCATGAAACTCTGGACGCAGATACCGCGATGCAGCAGGAAGTGCGCAATGTGGCCAGCGCCGTCGGCCATGCGGTCAGCGCGCTGCGTGCGGGCACACTTTCGCAGCCAGACAAGGGACTGCCGCGACCGCGTCCGAAGTGAGCGGAGCCACGTAAGTGGAGCGGAGAAGAATAAAAAAAGCACCTTGCTTTAGCGAGGTGCTTTTTCAAGTCAAAGTTGATCGGGCTGCTGCCTTTGTGGTCTAACTGCGCGCCGCCTGACCAACTAATTTAACGCTCATTTCGCTGGCATGTCCTTCAAGTCCGACTCACGGACAGGCTCATTGGACTTGTTCATCGAAGACTTCGGTTTGTTGCCCTTTTCCATGCGCTCGGCCTTGTTCTTGGCAACCTTGCCGGATTGACGCGTGGGCTGCTCGGCATCACCCGGGGACATGGCGCCCGCATCCTTTGAATTCATGCTGCCTGGCGAAGACATGCCCATACCCTGGTCCATAGGCGCGTTGCCCATGCCCGGCGCCATCCGTTTGGATGCTCCAGCGGTAGGAGGTGGGCTTGGCGCATCCTTGGGGTTGGTGGTGCCGGGTACTGTCGTGGTGCCTGTTTGCGCATGCACCTGAACGCCAAAAACCAGCGCAGCCGTCATGGCTGCAGCAGCGGGGATCGTACGTATTGAAAATTTCATCCTGATTCCTTCGGTTGGCCTCGTGTTGCAAAGGCTTGTTAAACAAATAACGCCTGCCGTTTCGTAGAAAGTCTGGAAAGGCTAACGCTGAATTCAATTTAGGGTGGGGGGCCACCCACCAGCCTAAGCGAGGCGCACTGCAAAATGTAGGACGCAAACCATCAACATCGTCGTCAGCACAGAGCGAAAACTGTTGCGCAGACACGACCGGCTATGACAACTGTCGATGGCCGACCCGGCCCAAATAAGTTGCTGTCCTACACTCCGCTTTGGCCACCACAAGCAACAATTTAAATTGTCTCAGGTGGGGCTTGAGACCCTTGTTTTAGCTGGCGTTCATCCACGCTCGTCCCTTATCGCCCCCCTCACTCCCCTTATGCCTCCTGTAATCCCTACTTCTTTCGCGCACGCCATGATTTCATCCGGGCGCAAACCTGCGGTGGTCGCGCAGACGGCGCCCGACCTGCTCATTGATCGCGACGAACCGGTTGACATGGCGGCAGTAAAAGCCGACACCGAAGCGGCCATGGCCGCCGCCAGCGCCGAAAATTCTTTTTCCTTCAAAGTGCTGACCGTCAACATCCACAAGGGCTTTACCTTTTTCAATCGCAAATTCATCCTGCCCGAACTGCGCGAGGCCGTGCGCAGCGTTGGCGCCGACGTGGTGTTCCTGCAGGAAGTCACTGGCAACCACAACAAGCACCCGGACAAGTTCGACAATTTCCCGGAGACACCGCACTATGAATTTCTGGCCGACACCATCTGGCCGCAGTTCGCCTACGGACAGAACGCGGTCTATACCAATGGTCACCATGGCAATGCGGTGCTGTCCAAATTTCCTATCGTGCGGTTTGAAAATCGTGATGTCTCGATCAGCGGGCCCGAGCGGCGCGGGCTGCTGCACTGCGAGCTGAAGATTCCCGGTCAGCCAGTCAATGTCCATGCCATTTGCGTGCATCTGGGGCTGATTGAAAACCACCGTGTGCAGCAGATGAATATGCTCTGCGATCTGGTGCGCAATGAGATTCCCGCGCAGGCGCCGGTGGTGGTGGCTGGCGACTTCAACGACTGGCGCCTTCGCGCGCATGCGGTGCTGGAAAACGGCGCTGATCTGCACGAGGTTTTCGTGCAGGCCAACGGTCGGGCGGCACGCACCTTCCCGGCGCGCTTGCCGGTACTGCGGCTGGACCGTATCTACGTACGCAACGCCATCGGTCATGCGCCAGTGGTGTTGCCAAGTCATCCGTGGTCGCACCTCTCCGACCATGCACCGTTAGCCGCCGAAATAGAACTCTAGTCATGAGCAAATGGGTCAGCGGCAACCAGTTCACGCTGCTCGAGAACGGCGAGGAATTCTTTCCGCGCGTGTTCGAATGCATCGCGGCCGCCGAGCGCGAAGTAGTGCTGGAAACCTTCATCTGGTTTGATGACAAGGTTGGAAAGGGCCTGCAGGCGGCGTTGATTGCAGCAGGCTCACGGGGCGTGCAGATCGATGTCACGATTGATGACTACGGCTCGCCCGATCTGTCCCCTGAATTCCTTTCGGCGCTGGCCACTGCGGGCGTGCGCGTACATCTGTTTGACCCTGGCCCCCGGCTGTGGGGCTGGCGCACCAATCTGTTTCGTCGCATGCACCGCAAGATTGTGGTGATCGACGGCGCCCGCGCGTTTGTCGGCGGCATCAACTATGCAGCCGATCACCTGGCTGACTTCGGCCCGCAGGCCAAGCAGGACTACGCGGTGGAAATTGTTGGCCCTATCGTCACGTCGATTCATTCGTTTGTCGTGCGGGCGCTTGCTGCCGGCCAGCACAACGCGCAGTCAACCCTGTGGGGCCGCTTGCGTGATCGTTTTTCAGTACGGGCCCAGACGCTGGTGCAGACCTTGCGCAAGCCCCCCACACTGCCGCTTGCGCCTGCACAAGGCGATGCGGCGGGCATTTTCGTCACGCGCGACAACCGCAATCACACCACTGACATCGAGCGGCACTACCGCATCGCGATTCGTGCATCGCAGCACCGCATCATCATCGCCAACGCCTACTTTTTTCCGGGCTACCGTCTGCTCAAGGAGCTGCGCAAGGCGGCGCGGCGCGGCGTTGTGGTGCGACTGATTCTGCAGGGCGAACCCGACATGGCGATTGTCAAAACGGCTGCCAGCATGCTGTACCACCACCTGCTCGGTGCCGGTATTTTAATTTTCGAATACCGCGCCCGGCCGCTGCACGGCAAGGTGGCGGTGTTTGACGACACGCTGTCTACCGTGGGCTCCAGCAATCTTGATCCGCTGAGCCTGGCGCTGAATCTGGAAGCCAATGTGTTGATCAAAGACCACGCCTTCAACCAGCATTTGACTGAGCGACTGGAGTATTTGATCGACCACAGCTGCAAACAAATTTTCATCAGCGACATTGAAGAGTCTGGCCGCTGGCGCGTGATTCGCAGCTTTTTTCTGTTCCACCTGCTGCGCCGCTACCCGGCCTGGGGCGGCTGGTTTCCCGCGCATGCGCCGCGCCTGACGTTAGCGCATCCGCTGGGCGTACCAGCGTACCGAAGGGCTGATAGCCGGCATCATGCTGACTCGGCTGAAGTCGTCAATTGAACGCGACCACAGAGCAGCTCCGCCCGTCGAGTGCGAAGCCAAAAATCACCCAGCGCCCGTGGTGGCCATGGCTCAAACGCGGCGCGACCACGGTTTTTTTCGGGCTCGTCGCCTGGTTGCTGGTTTCGCAGGCGCGCACCATCGACTGGCAGGAAGTGCTGACCTCCCTGCGGGACTATCCGCTGTCAGTCGCCGGCATGGCGGTATTGCTGGCCGCTGCCAGCTTCACGCTGTACAGCTGTTTTGATTTGCTGGGCCGGCGCTACACCGGCCACACATTAAGCACGCCGACGGTGATGACCGTAACTTTTGTCAGCTATGTTTTCAACCTGAATCTCGGCTCGCTGGTCGGCGGCGTGGCCTTCCGCTACCGGCTGTATTCACGGCTGGGGCTGAACACCGGGCTCATCACCCGCGTGATGACGCTCAGTATGCTGACCAACTGGATCGGCTACCTGCTGCTGGGCGGTCTGGTGTTCAGCATCATGCCGCCTGCTCTGCCAGACAGCTGGCCCATCAGCACCGCGCATCTGCGCCTGATCGGCGTCGTGCTGGTTCTGATTGCCGCGGGCTACCTGGCGCTGTGTACGTTCTCGCGCCAGCGCGAGCTGACGATTCGCGGGCATGCGCTCGTACTGCCGCCTGCCCGGCTGGCCGCGCTGCAGCTGTTCTTGGGCGCCAGCAACTGGCTCATCATGTCAGGCGTTATTTATGTGTTGCTTCAGCAGCGCATCGAATTTCCGGCAGTGGTCAGCGTGCTATTGCTGGCGGCAATCGCAGGCGTCATCACGCATGTGCCCGCCGGGTTGGGCGTGCTGGAAGCGGTGTTCGTCGCGCTGCTGTCGCACCAGATGCCGCAGCCGGCGATTCTGGCTGCGTTGGTGGCATACCGCGTCATCTACTACCTGGCGCCGCTTTGCATTGCTGCGGTGGTTTATCTGGTGATGGAAGCCCAGGCAAAAAAGCTGGCCGCCGCAGGCACCGACACGGGCCAAAACCCCAAGCCCGCCACGCAGACTTAGCACACGGGCAAATCCCTCACCACAGTACGGGTCGGTGCCGAAACATCAGCACGACAAGGCAAAACACTGTATATTAAAACAGTGCATCAATTAGTCCCCGCTCTAAGCAAACTGCAGCAAAAGCTGGCCGTCCTGGCCGATGCGGCCAAGTACGACGCATCGTGTTCATCGAGCGGCACCGCCAAACGCAATTCAGTCGGCGGCAAGGGCATTGGCTCCACTGAAGGCTCGGGCATTTGCCACAGCTACGCGCCTGACGGTCGCTGCATCTCGCTGCTGAAAATCCTGTTCACCAACTTCTGCCTCTATGACTGCCTGTACTGCGTCAATCGCGTCAGCAGCAATGTGCCCCGCGCCCGCTTTACCGTGGCCGAAGTGGTTGATCTCACCTTGGGTTTTTACCGCCGCAACTGCATTGAAGGCCTGTTTCTGTCGTCGGGCATCATTCAAAGCCCCGACTACACCATGGAGCAGGTCGTCGAGGTGGCGCGAGTGCTGCGTGAAGAACACGACTTTCGCGGCTACATCCACCTCAAGACCATTCCCGATGCCTCGCCCGAGCTGCTGGCACGTGCGGGTTTGTATGCCGACCGGCTCAGCATCAATGTCGAGCTGCCCACGGTTGAAAGCCTCGAATCACTGGCGCCCGAAAAAGACAGCGCCGCCATCCGCCGCTCAATGGCGCGGCTGCGCCTACATATTGACGACGCCAAAGGCGCGCGGCAAGACGAGGTGAAAAGCAGCATCATTTCGCTGCCTAAATCATCGAATGCCAAGCGCGCACGGCCACCGCGTTTTGCACCCGGCGGGCAGAGCACGCAAATGATCGTCGGCGCTGACGCCACCAGCGACAGCACCATATTGCAGACCACCGCCACGCTCTACAGCGCCTACCAGTTGCGCCGTGTGTACTACTCAGCCTTCAGCCCGATACCCGATGCGTCCGCCAGCCTGCCGCTGCGCCAGCCGCCGCTGATACGCGAACACCGGCTGTACCAGGCCGACTGGCTGATCCGCTTTTATGGTTTTGCGCACGACGAAATCGTGCCCGACACCCCGGCCGGGATGTTGTCGCTGGACATGGACCCAAAACTGGCCTGGGCAATTGCGAATCGGGGCCAGTTTCCGGTTGATGTGAACACTGCCGCGCGCGAAATGCTGCTGCGTGTGCCGGGTCTGGGTGTGAAGGCCGTCACGCGCATCTTGCAGGCGCGGCGCGTGCGCAAGTTGCGTGCGGACGACTTGCTGCGCCTGCATGTGCCACTGAAAAAGGTCATGCCGTTTGTCGTGCTGGCCGACCATCAGCCCGGCGCTTCACTGGACGCGGTGAATCTAGCCGCGCGGCTGTCGTCGGGACACGCCTCGGGCCCGGTGCAAGCGGGTTTGTTCGACGAACCTTCTCCGCTGGTGCAAGCTCCACCAGCGACCATGCATCGGATTGCGGCACCGGCAATTGCCTCGCCATTGGTTGCAGCGCCGGAAAGGAGTCTGGCATGGGCGTGATGAACGACTTGTTGACGGAGGATTTATTCCTGGCCGCGGAACAACCCGGCGGCGGCAGACAACAGTCCGTCATGCTGCAGGGGCCGGTAGATCTGCCCGGCTTTCGCCGCGCCGCGCGCCGCTTGCTGGCGCAGCAGGTGGCGCCCGAATACGTTAGTTGGCACAGCAGCAGCACGCGGGTGCAAGACCTGTTTGCCGACCCCCAGACTTCACAGCGGCCGATGCCAGTGCAAACGGACGGCGACGCACCAGCCATCAACGTGCCACCCGAATTTTTACCGCTGTGCCAAAGCGTCATTTTGCACAGCGACGCGAATCGTTTTGGCCTGCTCTACCGCTTGTTGTGGCGGCTGGTGCATGAGCCCGGCCTGCGGCACGACCCGCTCGATGCCGACCGCGTGCGTGCCGAACACCTGGCGCAGGCGGTGCGCCGCGACATGCACAAGATGAAAGCCTTTGTGCGCTTCACCTCGGTGCAAGATGAAATCTTCAAAGCCAACCCTACCGGCGGGCCGCTGCATGTCGCGTGGTTCGAGCCCGAACACCACATCGTTGAAGCCACGGCGCCGTTTTTCGCACGGCGCTTCACACAGATGCGCTGGGCCATCCTGACGCCCGAATGCAGCCTGGACTGGGATTACGTAGGCCCCCATGCTCGGCACTCCGTGTCCTCGCTGCCCCCCGAGGGGGCGTCGCCTGCCTTGGGGCGGCCCGGCGGCAGTCTGGGCGGTCTCAGGTTCGGCCCCGGCGCCAGCAAGTCCGATGCGCCGCCGGCCGATGCCGGCGAGCAGTTGTGGCTGACCTACTACCAAAACATCTTCAATCCGGCGCGGCTGAAACTCAAGATGATGCAAAAGGAAATGCCGCGCAAGTACTGGAAGAATTTGCCCGAAGCGCAGTTCATCAGTGAACTGACGGCGCAGTCCTCGCAGCGGCAGGGCGCGATGATCGAGCAGGCGCCCAGCACGCCGCGTCGCCGCATTCCGGTGTTCAAAGACGGCAGTGCCGCCACCGCACGCGCACAGACGGCGCTGGCGCTGGGCCAGGTTCAGCGCGGCGAACAGCCGTTAACGCTGCAGGCGCTGAACGACGCCGCGCAGCGCTGCCGTGACTGCCCCATCGGCCAGCACGCCACGCAGGCCGTCTGCGGTGAAGGCCCAGCCCATGCGCGCGTGATGGTGGTGGGCGAGCAACCCGGCGACCAGGAAGACCTGCGCGGCCGCCCGCTGGTCGGGCCTGCTGGGCAAATGTTCGACCGGGCGCTGGCCGAACTCGGCTGGGCTCGTGCAAACCTTTTCATCACCAACGCCGTCAAGCATTTCAAGTACGAACCGCGCGGCAAACGGCGCATGCACAAAACGCCGTCGCAGATGGAAGCCGCTGCCTGCGCGCATTGGTTAGAGAGCGAGATCGATCTGGTCAAGCCAGAGGCTGTGATTGCCCTGGGCGCGACAGCCGCCGCGTCACTGCTGGGTCGGCACGTGGCCGTCATGTCCGAGCGCGGCCAGTGGTTCACCCGCGCTGATGGTCTGCGCGTGCTGGTCCCGCTGCACCCGGCCGCGCTGCTGCGGACACCGCCAGAGTTTCAGGCGCAGGCCTATTCGGCGTGGCTGAAAGATTTGCGGGAAGCCGACCAGTGGGTGCTGGCATCAACCTGACTGCGCCGGATGTTGCTTCCCTCGCCCGCTGGCGAGAGCGGGAGTCAGAAAAAACCTGGCGCCGATGCGCCGGCGCGGGAATAACGAATGAACCGGCCCGGCACCCCGTTTATGAATGAAATCGGCTTCCAGCCCAGGCAATACGTGCGTAAGCAGCTACTTTTTTAATAGCAACCAGCCCCAATCCACCCGCTCAGCGCCACGGCGGACGCCCCAGCTCAGCTGCCCCCGGTACTCGCAAACCTTCCGGGCGACGCGCGCCGTCGCTGGAGGCACCGTTTTCCACCGGCGACCCGAAACGCGGCGTTGCATTGCGAAGGTCTGGCCCCGTCGGCCACAGCGTCGGTGCGCGGTTGTCCAGCGTCGGGTTGCGGCTGTCGGTGGGGTAGCGTGGGGCGGGAACATAGGTCGGCGCGGCGTTCGGCCACGGCTCGTGAATCGGATTTATCGGGTAGGGCGGGCTGTGCGACAGCTGCGACGCTGCAGGCGCCCACCACGCTGTGCATGAGGCCATCAGGCCCATCAAAATGCAAGCTCGCATACGCAGGTTCCTTGTCAAAATTTCCTGAGCCAGGCTTCACCTTAACCGAAGCCGCCACTGCGCAGTCAGGCGCCCGATGCAACCCCTGCGAGCGGAGGTTCAAAAGCCGCAGGACGCATAGCGCCAGTCATTGCCATGCATATTAAATGCTACTATTTTAATAGCTTCTTGCGCACGTAGACCGGGGGCTGGAGGGCTTTTTGACCATTAATCCACCGCCGAGATCAGGCTGGCACCAGGCGCAGCAGGGTGATCTCTGAAGGCGCACCAAAGCGCTTCGGCGGCCCCCAGTAACCGGTGCCGCGACTGGTGTAGACCCACAGGTTTTCGAGCTGACGCAGACCCGAGGTGAACGGCTGCTGAAAACGCACAAACAGATTCCACGGCCAAAACTGGCCGCCATGCGTGTGGCCCGACAGCTGCAGGTCAAAGCCGGCCTGTTCCGCCGCCACTGCACTGCGCGGCTGATGCGCCAGCAGGACGCGAACCGCATCCGGCGGTGCATCCCGCAGGGCGGCAGCAGGGTTGCTGCGGTGCGCCTCGTCAAAGTGATGGGCGTTGAAGTCCGTCACGCCGGCCAGAACCAGGTCCGCGCGGGTTGATCCATGGCGCAGCACCACATGCTCATTGATCAGCACCGTCAACCCCAGGCGGCGCAACTCAACAATCCATGCCTGCGCGCCCGAGTAGTACTCGTGATTGCCAGTCACAAAAAACGTGCCGTGGCGAGACTGCAGCCCGGCCAGCGGTGCCACGTGCCGCGCCAGCTCGCTGACCTTGCCATACACCAGATCACCCGTGATGGCCACCACGTCGGCACCCAGCGTGTTGACGCGGCTGACGATGCGGCGCAGGTAGTGCTGGCGAATCGTCGGGCCTATGTGGATGTCGCTGATCTGCACCACCGTGAAGCCGTGCAGCGCTGCCGGCAGCCGCTTGATCGGCACGTCAACCCGAACCACGGCTGCGGTGCGTCTGGCGTTCAGAAAACCCACCAGTGTGACCAGCACCGCCAGCAGCGGCACACCCTGAGCAGACGCGGCGCGAAAACCGGCAAGCAGACCGGGCAGCGGATCAGCACCAAACAGCGCGCCGCCCAGCCAAATCAGCAGCAGCGCCGCGTCACGCAGCACTGTTAGCACGAGCAGCGACGAGAACAGCCCCATCAGCAGCAAACCGAGCCACGTCAGCACCGTGGCCAATGGCGGCTTGGCCACGCGACCCGCCATCAAACCCAGCGGCATCGCCAGCGCCGACAGCAGCAGGCCGCCACCCATGAGCCACTGCGCAACTGGAGAGGCCGCCAGATCAGGCACGATGCGCGCGCCAATGTGCAAATGAAGCAGGCCGGATAAAACCAGCACGGGTAACAGGTTCATGAAACATCCAAAAATTGACCACCGATCAATAAAAGCGCTCCGGCGCCGAACTCGAATATGGGCGCTGGCCGCGCGCATTCAATGCCGCTATCGAAGATGCATGTTTTCAGGCATGGCGCCGCAAGCGCGCACGCAAACAAGGCGACAATCGTTACCTGCAACCGTGACCACCTCAATTGCCGCCACAGCGGGCCAAACACAACCTCTCACAAGTGCGACAAGGCGTGTCATTGAATCGGCTGCTTTACCCGCTACCCTCTGTTCCGGCGCTTTTGAACTGTTTGACAGCCAGCCCCCAGCGCGCTTATCTCCCGCCACAGGGCCCTTCCCGCCAATTCATTGCACCCCTGCAGCCCCTGAATCCTTCACACCCACCCATGACTGTTGCCACCCCGGCCACCACCCCCACCAGCTTCGAAATAAAGAGCGCCAATCTGCCACTGGTGGCCTTGCTGCTCAAGTGCACCGACCTGCAAGCCCTGGCGCACGATCTGGCGCAGCGCTTTGCCGACGAGCCTGATTTTTTCGACCAGGACGCGCTGCTGATTGACCTGTCGCCGCTGCAAGCAAATGCGGCCGACCAGTCGCTTGATTTCCAGGCCCTGATCGCGCTCATCAGCCGCTACCAGCTGGTGCCCGTTGCCGTCAAGGGCGGCAGCCCGCCGCAGATGATGGCGGCATTGCAGGCCGGTCTGCTGCCGGTGCCAGACGCGCATCTGGTCAGCGGCCAGCCGAAGGCCGCGCCACGCGCCGCTGCAGAGCCCGCAGCCCGTCGGCCAGAACCACCGCCTGCCCCTACAGCCCCTGCCGCCCCCACAGCCAGCGCGCCCGCCCCGCTGGGCGCATTGGTCATCGACAAGCCACTGCGCTCCGGCCAGCAGGTGTATGCGCGCGGCCGTGACCTGGTCGTGCTGGCCATGGTCAACGCCGGCGCCGAGGTCATCGCCGACGGCCACATTCATGTCTACGCACCGCTGCGCGGCAAGGCCATGGCCGGCGCACGCGGCAATGTCGATGCGCGCATCTTCGCGCTAGAGCTCAATGCCGAACTGCTCAGCATCGCCGGCGTCTACCGCACCAGCGAACACCCGCTGCCCGCGCACGTGCAGGGCAAGCCGGCGCAGGTGCGGCTGGTGGCGACGGAAGAGGGCGACAAGCTGGTGTTTGACGCCATGAATTGATGAGGCCATTTTTCGATTTACTTCCTCTGCCCTGTGGGAGCGCCCCTCACCCCAAAGGGGAGAGGGAGCAACACCGTTTTACTCCCTCTCCCTCTGGGAGAGGGCAGGGGTGAGGGCCTCCCCGAATTGCACCTAAATTTCTAATTCCCCGATCAATAAAAAAGGACCTTTTCTCCATGGCAAAAATCATCGTCGTCACCTCCGGCAAAGGCGGCGTGGGCAAGACCACCACCAGCGCCAGCTTTGCCACCGGCCTGGCGCTGCGCGGTCACAAAACTGCCGTCATCGACTTCGACGTCGGCCTGCGCAACCTCGACCTCATCATGGGCTGCGAACGCCGCGTGGTGTATGACCTCATCAACGTCATTCAGGGTGAGGCCACGCTGAACCAGGCGCTGATCAAGGACAAGCAGTGCCCGAATCTGTTTG
>JANLYY010000250.1:0-2108 GCA_031365885.1 Polaromonas sp.
GTCATCGCGCTGGTTTTCCATGATCTGCAGCAAAATCTCGATCGCCTCCTGCCCGTAGTCGCGTTCGTTTTCAGGGCGGTACAGGTAGTAGGCTTCGTCAATAAACAGCACGCCGCCCATGGCTTTTTTGAGCACTTCACGCGTCTTGGGCGCGGTGTGGCCGATGTACTGACCCACCAGATCGTCACGCGTGACGGCCACCATATGGCCTTTGCGGACATAACCGAGGCGGTGCAGTATTTCAGCCATGCGCATGGCCACCGTGGTTTTGCCGGTGCCAGGATTGCCGGTAAAACACATATGCAAGGACGGCGCCTGCGCTGCCAGCCCCAGGTTCAGCCGCAGCTTGTCGATCACCAGCAGCGCGGCGATGTCACGGATGCGCGCCTTGACCGGGGCCAGCCCGATCAGCGCGTCGTTCAGTTCCTGCAGCACAGGCTCCACATGCGAATGCGCCAGCACCTCGGCCACCGTACGCGCTGCGGCCAGCGAGTTGTCGGTGGGAGCGCTGGCGACAACGGCTTGCGCCGCCACCTGACCGGGACTCGAATGCATTGGTGCGTTCATGATCGAAAATTTCCTTCGCCAGTCAGGTCAGCAGGGCTATTGCGATACGCTTAGTAGCGCTCGCCTTCGGGCTTGTCAGTCGCGTATGAATGGATCGTGTAACGCATGGTGCGGCCGTCGGTCTCATGGCGCTCCAGGCGGAAGCCCGGTTCGTTCTTGGGACGGTTGACGATGTAGCTCATGGTCACACTCTCCACGCCCCGCATGGCACTGAAAGCCGTCACGCGGATGTAGTGGTTCGGGTGCGTCTTGCGGCAGTTGTTGATCTCCATCAAGATACCCGCCGGGTCCTTCAGGTCGAACATCGGGTTGCCGAACATTTCCCAATAGGTGTTGCGCGGGTGCGGGTCGTCGGTGTATTCGATACCGAGCGACCAGCCTTTGTCCAGTGCGTACTGCACCTGTGCGGTGATCTGCTTGTCGGTCAGGTCTGGCAAAAATGAAAACTGGCCTTGTGTAACGCGGCCGCCGAGATTGGTCATCATGATTTTTTCTCCTGAATGGGTTTTAGGCGCTGGCTGTTGGGGTTGCCACGAAGTCCGGGCTGTCGGTCGAGGCGTAGTTGAAGGAGATGTTCTTCCAGGTGGCCAGACCAGCTTTTAGCGGGCCGCACCACTTGGCTGCGTCCTGCAGAATTTGCGCGCCTTCGTTCCAGATGTCGCGGCCTTCGTTGCGCGCCATGATCATGACTTCGAGCGCAGTCCGGTTGGCAATCGCACCGGCCTGAATGCCATCGGGGTGGCCGATAGTGCCGCCGCCAAATTGCAACACCACGTCGTCGCCCAGGTAGTGCAGCAACTGGTGCATCTGACCGGCATGGATACCACCGGAAGCCACCGGCATCACCTTGTTCAGCGAAGCCCAGTCCTGTTCAAAGAACAGACCTTTTTCCAGCTGCACCGGGGTGTGCGTGTCGAGCAGCGTGTCGTAGTAACCCCGAATCATCATCGGGTCGCCTTCGAGCTTGCCGACCACGGTGCCGGCGTGGATGTGATCGACACCCGCCATGCGCATCCACTTGCAGATCACGCGAAAGCTCATGCCGTGATTTTTCTGGCGCGAGTACGTTGAATTGCCGGCACGGTGCAGGTGCAAAATCATGTCGTTCTTGCGTGCCCAGACGGCCATCGACTGGATCGCGGTGTAACCGATTACCAGATCAATCATGATGATGATGGAGCCCAGCGATTTGGCGAATTCAGCACGCGCGTACATCTCTTCCATGGTGCCGGCGGTGACGTTAAGGTAGGTGCCCTTGATCTCCCCGGTCGCGGCCTGCGCACGGTTGACGCCTTCCATGCAATAGAGATAGCGGTCGCGCCAATGCATGAAGGGCTGCGAGTTGATGTTCTCGTCGTCCTTCGTGAAGTCGAGGCCGCCGGCCAGCGCCTCGTAGACGACCCGGCCGTAGTTCCGTCCCGACAGGCCGAGCTTCGGCTTCGTCGTGGCGCCGAGCAATGGGCGCCCGAACTTGTCCAGACGCTCGCGCTCAACGACAATCCCGGTCGGGGGTCCCGGGAACGTCTTGACGTAGGCGACGG
>JANLYY010000251.1:0-5111 GCA_031365885.1 Polaromonas sp.
CATTCACACCTCAATCTACTACGGCAAGGTACTGTTTTTAACCAAAGATGCAAGCCGCTTAAAAATCGTCAATGAATACGGCAGCGTAGGCGACGTGGTGGACTTTGACAATTTGAGCCGCCTTAAAACGTGGATGCGTGCAACCCAGCCCGCGCCCCAGTCCGTATCTGTCTGAAACTCACCATGACCCCCACCGAACCCTCTCCCGGCCTCGTCGTCAACGTCGCCACACCCGATCTCAAACTCAGCGACTTCAAGCTGATCGCCTTCGACATGGATTCGACGCTGATCAACATCGAATGCGTCGATGAAATTGCCGATGCGGCAGGTCGCAAGGCTGAAGTGGCGGCGATTACTGAGGCGGCGATGCGTGGCGAGATTGCTGACTACAAAGACAGCTTGCGCCAGCGCGTGGCCCTGCTCAAAGGTGTCAGCGTCGCCAGCATGGACGCGGTGTACCGCGAGCGGCTAAAGCTGAACCCTGGCGCGGCCGAACTGGTGCATGCCTGCAAGGCGGCTGGCATGAAGGTGCTGCTGGTTAGCGGCGGTTTCACGTTTTTCACCGACCGCATCCGGGACGAACTCGGCATCGACTACACGCGCTCCAATGTGCTTGAAACCAGCAAGGGCAAGCTGACTGGAAAAATGGTTGACCAGCCTTGGGATGATATTTGCGACGGTGACGAGAAACGCAAGATGCTGCTGGAAACCTGCGCCTTACTTGGCATTAATGCGCTGCAGTCGATTGCGATGGGCGATGGGGCCAATGACCTGCCGATGATGGGCGTAGCCGGCCTATCGGTGGCCTACCACGCGAAACCCAAGGTACGCGATCAGGCCATGGTCGCCATCAACTCTGGTGGCCTTGACCGGCTGTTGACCGTGCTTCAATAGACTCTTTAAAGTACTGATGACGATATTCAAGAAGTTTGAAAGACTGCTGCCCGCGTTTCCCGAAGCCGAACCGCACTTGCCCCCCAAAAGTTTTGCCGCCTTCATCTGGGCCTGCAGCGAAGGCGCTCGCGGCGCTCTGCTGGCGATGGCTTTGCTGTCGTCGGCGATTGCTGCTTTTGAAGCCCTGCTGTTCGCCGCGCTGGGCCGCATGGTGGACTGGCTGGCAGTGACCCAGCCCGGCCGGCTCTGGGCTGACCACGGCAACACGCTGACGCTAGCGGCCGTGATTTTGCTGGCCAGTATTGCCGCAGTCGCGCTGCAAACCATCGTCAAGCACCAGACGCTGGCGATCAACTTCCCGATGCGCTTGCGCTGGAAATTTCACCGGCTGATGCTGGGCCAGAGCATGACGTTTTACCAGGACGAATTCGCCGGGCGCCTGACGACCAAAGTCATGCAAACCGCGCTGGCCGTACGCGACACGCTTTTTGTACTGGCTGACGTGCTGGTGACCATGCTGGTGTATGTCATCACCATCACGATTCTGGCCGGCGCGGTTGACACGCGGCTGATGCTGCCGTTTCTGGGCTGGTTTGCGTGCTACTTGCTCGCCCTGTTTTATTTCGTGCCGCGCCTGGGCACGGTGGGCAAGGCACAGGCCGATGCGCGCTCGCTGATGGTTGGGCGTATCACCGATGCCTACACCAACATTTCGACCGTCAAGCTGTTTTCACACGCGCGTCGTGAAGCCACTTTTGCCCGCTCGGCAATGCAGGAATTCACCAGCATCGGCTACAAGCAGATGCGGCTCGTCAGTGCGTTTGAAGCTGTGAACCAGACGCTCAGCATGGGGCTGCTGCTGGGCATGGCCGGCACGTCGCTGTGGCTGTGGGACATGGGCCAGGTCGGCACCGGCGCGGTAGCAGCGGCTACCGCGATGGCGCTGCGCCTGCAGGGCATGTCGCACTGGATCATGTGGGAGATGACAGGATTGTTTGAAAACGTCGGCACGGTGCAGGACGGTATCAACACGCTTGCGCGGCCGCGCGTGATCGTCGATGCGCCGGATGCCAGGGCGCTGCATGTGCCGCGCGGCGAAGTGCGTTTCGACAACCTTGACTTTTCGTACAACGGCAACCGCAAGGTTATCGATGGCCTGAATCTGGTGGTGCGGCCGGGCGAAAAAATCGGCCTGATCGGCCGCTCGGGCGCCGGCAAATCGACGCTGGTCAACTTGCTGCTGCGCTTCTACGACGTGAGCGGTGGCCGCATCTTGATCGACGGCCAGAGCATTGCCGGCGTCACGCAAGACAGCCTTCGCCGGCAGATCGGCATGGTCTCGCAAGACACCTCACTGCTGCACCGGTCGCTGCGTGACAACATCGCCTACAGCCGTCCCGATGCAACGGACGCGATGGTTGCCGAGGCCGCCAGCCGGGCCGAGGCCGACGGCTTCATCGCCGAGCTGGCTGACCCGAGCGGGCGCACCGGCTTCGACGCGCATGTGGGCGAGCGCGGCGTGAAGCTGTCGGGCGGGCAGCGCCAGCGCATCGCGATTGCGCGGGTGATGCTGAAAGACGCGCCCATCTTGTTGCTCGACGAAGCCACCAGCGCGCTGGACTCGGAAGTCGAGCTCGCGATTCAAACCAGCCTGAACGAGCTGATGAAAGGCAAGACGGTGATTGCGATTGCGCACCGGCTGTCCACCATTGCAGCGATGGACCGGCTGATCGTGCTCGACCAGGGCCGCATTGTCGAAGAAGGCGACCACCGCTCGCTGCTGGCCAGTGGCGGGCTGTACGCGCGGCTGTGGGCGCACCAGAGTGGCGGGTTTTTGGCCGACCGGCTGGAAGACGGTGAGCCTACCGAAGAAGTGCAAAACGTCAGCTAGATCAATATCCGTGGCTTCAGTGGTGACTCAACCGCTAGCCCTGAGCTGGACGCGGCGGCAGCGCATGCCGCTGACCATTGCAGACCCCGTGGCTGATGGCGAGGTTTTCTGCATGGCTGTTGCCGCCCTGGCTGAGCGGCTGAATGTGCTCCAGCGTAGCGGCCTCAGGCGTCACATGTTCGCCGCAAACCCAGCACGGCACCACACCATGCAGCTGACGGGCAATCGTCTTGTAGATCTTGTCGCGGGTATGGCCCAGTTTGCTCATGAAAATGCCGGAACTGTTTCGGAAAGGGCCGATTTATCTCTTTATCGCTGCCTGCCCGGCTTGGTATCGCCGTTCTCGATGAATGAATCCTGCCAGTGCGATGGAAACCGGCTGACGGGGCCCGAATCTTCACTGGCTGGGGTCACGCTGTTGAAATCAAAGCCGGAGTGCCGCGTTTTGGCTTGCTGATTGATTTCGCGCTGCGCGGCCTCTTTGGTGGCCTGCACTTTGTCCTGGGTGAACTGCGCCACTTCGTCCTGAAAAGTGCTGTCCCCGGCAAATACCGGTTGCGGCTCCGTCAAGAAGTCATCGACGATTTCGCCCAAAAAGGCGGCCCGCATGACCGCAACTTTCGGCAACCTGTTGCCGCGCAATACGGTGTACGAAATACCGCAATCTGACAGCAGGGCTTCCTTGATTTCGCGGTTTGACTGCGGCAGGCCGCGCGTGCCCGGCACATCGACACAGCCAACGACCGTCCCCTCCATCGTGCAGACGGTAAATGTGGTGTACACGCCCTTGAGCAGCTCAAGCCACTCACGGCTTTTATGACGCTCACCCTCCATCGGAATCGTGAAACGAAGCACGGGCGTCTTGATCATCACGACGTGGTCGTGAAAAGTGCTGCGAAGCCACTGCCAGACTTCAGCTTCGCCTGGGGTCAGCAAGGCGCGTGCGGCCAGCGGCCATTTGGCGGGTAACCGAAGCTGCACACGCTCTGCACGCCGCATTTGCCAGGCAGTGAGCAAAATGCCCACCATCAATCCCGTGCCGACGCCGATCAGCGTCATCGTCAAGGTAGTGAAATTCAAACCCTTCCTCCGCTTTCTTTTTTATGTCCCTGCAGGCTGCCTGTGGGCCTTTTGAGGGTTGTTTCGAAGCAGCTATGCCGTCATGCACAGCATCTGGCGCCACCTGCTGGCAGTATTACATCAGGAAACATCCTGCATGACCACCAATTCATGGTGAATATGGCCTCCAGCCCAAGCAATACGTGCGCAAGCAGCTATGTTTTTCATAGCAATCAAGTGGCGCAGCCTGCTGCTCCCGGTGATTTGCTTCAGGCAACCAACGCGCAGGCGTGTGCGCAGCAAAGACGCCACAGATCAGCGCAGCTTTTACTGGCGGCTGGATGCGCCCAGCCCAAGCCGCAGCGCCAGGCCATCGGGCAGACACCACCCGCACCGCCACTGATCAGTGCGTGTGAGGTTTGTCCGCACGCGGCTTGCGTCAAACCGCCAGCGACAAGCGTTACCATTCGCACCACTCACCGGCTTCAAGCTGCTTGCCTGCGGGTCGTTCCTGGCAACTTTTCAACCACTAAAACCAACTAGCAATCTATGGAGCAAATTCTCTGGTTCGGCTGGTTTCGGGCCGACATCATCGTCAGTTACTCGGAATTGTTCTGGCGCGGCCTGCAGATGACCATCCTCATCACGCTGCTGTGCATCGTGCAGGGCACGGCATTGGGGCTGGCGGTGGGGCTGGCGCGCGTGGCCGAGTCGCGGCACGCGCCAGCCAAACAGCTGTGCAAATACCTGCTGCGCTGGCCGGCTTCGGTGTTCGTCAGTTTTTTTCGCGGAACGCCGCTGTTCGTGCAGATTTTGCTGGTGCATTTTGCCGTCATGCCGCTGTTCATCAACCAGGCTGACGGCCTGCTGATCTCAGGCGAGACGGCACGCAACATCAAGCAAAACTACGGCGCGTTTTTGTCTGGCATGGTGGCGCTGACGCTGAACGCCGGCGCCTACATCTCGGAAATTTTCCGCGCTGGCATTCAGTCGATTGACAAGGGTCAGGTCGAAGCCTCGCGCTCGCTCGGCCTGTCGTTTCCGCGCACGATGTACCACGTCGTGCTGCCGCAAGCGTTTCGGCGCATGCTGCCGCCGCTGGGCAACAACGCGATTGCGCTGCTCAAAGACTCGTCGCTGGTGTCGGCCATCGGCCTCGCCGAGCTGGCTTATGCCGCCCGCACCGAGCCGGTGCGTACTCGCGTTACTGGGAACCCTACCTGACCATCTCATTGATGTACTGGATTTTGACTTTGGGCCTGGCCCA
>JANLYY010000010.1:0-29553 GCA_031365885.1 Polaromonas sp.
TGGCAAGACGCGACAGGGGGGGCTTTTTTGGCGGCGGTTTCGAATCACTGGCCGTAATGCCGGGCGACACCCTGGTGGTGCCAGCGCAAATTGACCGCGAAAGCCGCTACAACTTCGTCACCCGTGTGGTGAAGGACTGGACGCAAATTCTTTCCAACTTTGGCCTGGGTGTGGCGGCGCTTCGCAGCATCACCCGGAATTAAGCCGGACATGCCAGTGAACCCAAACTCCGATTTGCGTGCCCATGAGCCCAGGGTGCAGGACAACGACGAGATCAATCTGCTCGACCTGTTGGTGGTGATAGCAGACAATTTGCGCCTGCTGGTTTTGGCGCCCTTGGCTATTGGCATCGTGGCCTTGGGCATCAGTTTTCTGATTCCGCCCACGTTTACGGCAAAAACCAGGTTCTTGCCCCCACAGCAGCAGCAAAGTGGTGCTGTCGCCATGCTTCAAGGCCTTGGCGCCCTGGGCGGTCTGGCCGGTGCTGCCACAGGTCTCAAAAACCCCAACGACCAGTTTGTCGCGTTTTTGGAGGGTACAACGGTTCAGGATGCCCTGATTGCCCGTTTCAAGTTGATGAAGCATTTTGATTCCGAGTTCAAAACGGACGCACGCAAAAAGCTTGAAAACATCAGCACCATCACCAGCGGAAAAGACGGGCTGATTGCCGTTGAAGTCAGTGATAAAGACCCGGTGTTTGCGGCCACCCTCGCCAATGCCTATGTCGAGGAGCTGAGCAAACTGCTAGACCGCCTGGCCGTCACCGAAGCCCAGCAACGCCGCGTCTTCTTTGAGGCGCAGCTGCAAAAAACCAAAGACGCACTGGTCAAGGCAGAGCAGGCGCTAGGCGCCAGTGGGGTGAATAGTTCAGCCCTCAAAAGCCGGCCCGAAGTCGCTGTGGCGGCCGTGGCCGAATTGCAGGCCCGTATTGCGGCGCAGGAGATAAAGCTCGCCAGCATGCGAGGCTACCTCACAGATTCCGCACCCGGCTTCCGGCAAGCCCAGACTGAGTTGGCGGCCTTTCGGAACCAGCTCGCCAAATTCGAAAAATCCAGCACCGCAACCCCGAGCGGCGGTGATGCTGACTACGTCGCGCGATACCGTGATTTCGTTTATCAGCAAACCCTCTTTGAGCTTTTCGCCAAGCAGTATGAGATTGCCCGCATTGACGAAAGCCGCGAAGGGGCCGTCGTCCAGGTGGTCGATGCCGCACAGCCGCCCGAGCGCAAAAGCAAGCCGAAAAAGGCCCTGATTGCTGCCCTGGCCGCGCTGGGCAGCGGCTTGCTACTGATGTTTTTCGTATTCGTACGGCAGGCGGTTCGCAATGCAGACCAATTGCCCGAAACGTCAGAAAAACTCAAACACCTGCGGGCGTCATTCCGGCGTTCCATGGGCAAACGCGAAGGCTGAGCATGTTCAATATTTTTAGCCCCCTCAATTTTTTTGACTTCGCCGCCTCGCCTGCCGGGCACGCGGCCTCCGTAGCCCTGCTGGTGGCCCTGCTGCTGGTAGCCACCCAGCGCTGGCATGGTCACCTCAGCCTGGACAGTACCGAAGGGGTGCAGAAATTTCACACCCTGCCCACCCCCCGTGTCGGTGGCGTGGCAATTTTGCTGGGCCTGCTGGTGGGGTATGCGTTGTCCGGTCCTGGCCATAGAGGTTTACTGGGCCCGCTTTTGCTGGCCGGCACGCCCGCCATCGTGTTTGGCCTGACCGAAGACCTGACCAAGCAGGTCAGCGTGCGAACCCGTCTGCTGGCCACCATGGCTTGCGGCTTGCTGGGCTGGGGCCTGACCGGCCTGTCTATCACCGACGCCAACCTGTACGGGCTGGACTGGGTGCTGAGCTGTACCGTGATGTCGGTCGCTTTCACCGCCTTTGCAGTGGGCGGCGTGGCCAACGCCATCAACATCATTGATGGCTTTAACGGCCTGGCGGCGGGCACCGTCATCATCATTTTGGCGGGCTTCTGCCTGATGGCGTCGGCCCAGGGCGACGCCGATCTGGCCGGTATTGCCCTGATTTTGGTTGGTGCCATGCTCGGCTTTGGCGTGGTCAACTGGCCGCTGGGCCGAATTTTTCTAGGTGATGGGGGTGCTTATTTTGTTGGCTTTGCGGTGGCCTGGCTGGCAGTATTGATGCTGGCGCGCCACGAAGAAGTTTCAGCCTGGGCACCGATGCTGGTGTGCGGTTATCCCGTGCTGGAGGTGTTCTTCAGCATCGCCCGACGCCGCAGGCGCGGGCTCAGCCCCGGCACTGCTGACCGCTTGCACATGCACAGCCTGGTCAGGCGCCGCGTCGTGCGGGCGCTGCTACCTCGGGCCAGCCTGCTGGTGCGCAACTCTGTCACCGGAGCTCTTATGTGGAGCGCCGCTTTGGTACCCACCGTCATTGCCGTGAGCTGGCCTACCAACACGCCCGTACTGATGCTGGGTTTCGGCGTGTGCGCGCTGCTGTACGCGGCGGTGTACACGCGGCTGACGCAGTTTCGCTGGTGTTTCGGTCGAGTCATGCCAGCGCCCCAAACCGCCTGATGGTTCCTGCCTGCGCCTTCAAGCTTCCTGATTGATTTTTGTCAAATCATGCAAATACCAGCTTCTCACCGCACCCTCGCCATCATCGGACTGGGCTACGTCGGCCTGCCGCTGGCGGTTGAATTTGGCAAAAAACGCAAAGTTGTCGGTTTTGACATCAATGCCAAACGCGTGGCCGAACTTCAGGTCGGGCAAGACCACACGCTTGAAGTTGAAATAGAAGATTTGCGGCAGGCCGAGTATCTGCACTGCACCACTGACCCAGCCGCCCTGGCCGCCTGCAACATCTTCATAGTGACTGTACCCACGCCCATCGACGACCACAACCGCCCCGATTTAACGCCGTTAATGAAGGCCAGCGCCACCATTGGTAAAGTTCTCAAGAAGGGCGACATTGTTATTTACGAATCCACCGTTTACCCTGGCGCGACCGAAGAAGAATGCGTGCCCGTTCTTGAACAGTATTCGGGTCTGAAGTTCAATACCGATTTTTTCGCCGGCTACAGTCCCGAACGCGTCAACCCCGGCGACAAAACGCACCGCGTGACGAATATCAAAAAAGTCACCTCCGGCTCCACCCCCGAAGTAGCCGACCTGGTCGATGCGTTGTACAACGAAATTGTCACGGTCGGCACACACAAAGCGCCAAGCATCCGCGTGGCCGAAGCCGCGAAGGTGATTGAAAACACCCAGCGCGACCTGAACATCGCACTCATCAACGAGCTTGCCCTGATCTTTAACAAGCTGGGCATAGACACCGAAGCCGTGCTGCAAGCCGCCGGCACGAAATGGAACTTCCTGCCCTTTCGCCCCGGCCTGGTGGGCGGCCACTGCATCGGCGTTGACCCGTACTATCTCACCCACAAGGCAGAAGCCATTGGCTACCATCCCCAGATTATTCTGGCCGGCCGACGCCTGAACGACAGCATGGGCGCCTACGTGGTGACCCAGCTCGTCAAGACCATGACCCAGCGGCGCATTCATGTACAGGGTGCCCGCGTGCTGGTGATGGGCTTGGCTTTTAAAGAAAACTGCCCCGATCTGCGCAATACCCGTATTGTTGACATCGTCACAGAGCTGGCTGAATACGACGTGCAGGCCGACGTGTACGACCCCTGGGTATCGACTGAAGAAGCCCAGCACGAGTACGGAATCACCCCTGTCGGCCAGCTCGAACCCGCCGCTTACGACGCCATCATCATTGCGGTGGCGCACGACCAGTTCAAGTCTATGGGCGCGCCCGCCCTGCGCGCCTTGGGCAAGCCCCAACATGTGTTGTATGACCTGAAGTACGTGCTGCCAGCTGCCGACAGTGATATGCGCCTTTGACGCAACTGGCGCTGGCAGCGTGTTCGAGAAAAATATTAATCAAACCTGGCTCAACGCCATATAACACAAGCGTAAGCAGCTATCAAAATAATAGTAATAATGACCGCCTACGAAACTCTTCGGCAACAGCTGCCTCATCAGCCAGCCACCTGGCTGATTACCGGCGTGGCCGGCTTCATCGGCTCCAACCTGTTAGAGGCCCTGCTAAAGCTCGGCCAGCATGTCGTCGGCCTGGACAACTTCGCCACCGGCCACCAGCGCAACCTGGACGAAGTGCAATCTCTGGTCAGCCCCGCGCAGTGGGACAAATTCAAGTTCATTGCCAGCGACATCCGCAACCTGGAAGACTGCCAGCACGCCTGCCGGGGTGTGGACTACGTGCTGCACCAGGCCGCGCTGGGTAGCGTACCGCGCAGCCTCGAAGACCCCATCACCACCAATGCGGCCAATATCAGCGGATTCTTGAACTTGCTGGTGGCCGCCCGCGACGCCCGGGTCAAAAGCTTTACCTACGCCGCCAGCAGCTCCACCTACGGCGACCACCCCGCGCTGCCCAAGGTGGAAGACGCCATCGGCAAACCCCTCAGCCCCTACGCCGTCACCAAATACGTCAACGAGCTGTATGCCGACGTGTTTGCCCGCTGCTACGGCTTCAACGCCATCGGACTGCGTTACTTCAACGTGTTCGGCCCCCGGCAAGACCCAGAAGGCGCCTACGCCGCTGTCATTCCGAAATGGATCGCCAGCCTGATCAAAGGCCAACCCGTGTACATCAACGGCGACGGCGAAACCAGCCGCGACTTTTGTTTTATTGCCAACGTGGTGCAAGCCAATCTGCTCGCCGCCACTGCGCAGGCACCGGGCGCCGTCAACCAGGTCTACAACGTCGCCGTGGGTGACCGCACCACCCTCAATGAGCTGTACGCCCAGCTGCAGCGCAACCTGCTGCCGCATTACCCGCACCTGCAGGGTGCCAAGCCCACGTATCGCGACTTCCGCTCTGGCGATGTGCGCCACAGCCTGGCCGACATCAGCAAGGCGCAGCGCCTGTTGGGCTATGCGCCCACGCAGCGCATAGCCAACGGGCTGGCGCTGGCAATGCCGTGGTACACGGCGCAGCCGCACTAGGCAATTGCCTGGTGCCACCATTAGCAATAAAATCTGCCTCTAGCCCACGTAAAACGTGCGCAAGCAGCTATCAAAAACAGAGCAATTTAGCTGGCTTAGCAAAGCGTAATCCGAGTTTTGACTAACCTGCCAGATCGTAAAACCCACGACTTCACCCCATGTTCAACCGCAACGCCGACAACCAGGCCTGCCTTCAAAGCGGCCAATTCATTGCCACCAGGGCTCCACGCCAAGGCTTAAACGTAGCCTTCGTTCAAGAAATTGCCTGGCGCAATGGCGTCATTGCCATCGAAAAATTTGGACAACTAGCCCAGTCCTTGGCCCTGAGTGGCTATGTTCAATGCATGCTGCGATTGTCAAATAAAGAAGTACCGCTTTGAAAAAGCTGATTGTTCAAGACACCCCCGTGTCGCTGACCCGAGTTAATGCCGAAGACTACCTTTCGCTGACTGATATCGCACGCGTGCGAAATCCCGATGAACCAAAGGACGTGGTCAAAAATTGGCTTCGCAATCGCGCCACAGTTGAATTCCTGGGCTTGTGGGAAAAGATCAACAATGCCGCCTTTAAAGGGGTCGAATTCGATTCCTTCAGACTTCAAGCTGGCTCTAACAGCTTCACTTTGTCGCCCAGCAAATGGATTGAGGCTACAGGAGCGATTGGCATCAAAAGTTCTGCAGGGCGCAGCGGCGGCACCTACGCTCACAGAGATATTGCTTTCGAATTCGCATCCTGGGTGTCGGCGGAATTCAAGCTCTACCTGATCAAAGAATTTCAACGGCTCAAAGAAGACGAGGCCGTACGGCTTGAGTCGGGTTGGGACATCAAACGTAGTCTTGCCAGAATCAACCACAAAATACACACCGATGCGATAAAGGAAAGCATTGTTCCGAACAGCATTACGCTGGCGCAACTGGTTACATCTACGCATCCGAAGCAGACGTGTTGAATGTCGCCCTATTTGGCATGACGGCAAAAGAGTGGCGCGAGAAAACACCCGGTCAACCCGGCAATATCCGGGATGCTGCGACCGTTGAACAACTTGTCGTCCTTTCTAATCTCGAAAGCTTGAACGCCGCGTTTATTCGGCAAGGTCTCGCGCAGACTGAGCGACTCAACGCACTAAACGAGTTGGCCATTAGCCAGTTGCGTTCACTGACGGGCTTCAAGATCGCGGCAAAACTGAAATGAAAATTACCTGCACCACTATTGCAGACGTCCTTGTCATCGAACCCCGGGTTTTTGGCGATGCGCGCGGCTTTTTCTATGAAAGCTTCAACCAGAAAGCCTTCAATCAGGCCACAGGGCTGAGCCTGAACTTTTTTCAAGACAACCACAGCCGCAGCGCCAAGGGCGTGCTGCGCGGGCTGCATTATCAAATCAAACAACCGCAGGGCAAACTGGTGCGCGTGGTGCGCGGCGCAGTGTTTGATGTGGCGGTAGACATCCGCAAAGGTTCTGCAACCTTCGGTAAATGGGTCGGCATGGAACTAAGCGAAGACAACCACAAGCAGCTCTGGATACCTGCGGGCCTCGCGCACGGCTTTCTGGTGACCAGCGACACGGCAGAGTTTTTGTACAAAACCACCGACTATTACGCGCCAGAGCACGAGCGCTGCATTGCCTGGAACGACCCGGACATTGCCGTTGACTGGCCTTTGACCATGCCCCCCAGCCTGTCTGCCAAAGACCAGCAGGGGCTGGATCTATGCGAAGCCGAGACGTTTTGAAGGCGGGTGACTCGTCTAGCCGCGCATGCCGTGTCGGGGCAGCAAACACACAGGCGAGGTTAAAAACAGCCTTTAGCCGACACAGAACGTGCCTAACACGCTATCAAATAAATAGTGTGTATAAAAACTTTGCAGGGCTATGTGGACGTCCGCTTTGACCACCAGAAAATCTGTGGCGCAACCAACCCGGACACATTTCACTTTAAAACGCTGCATAGGTGGCGTGCATCCGCGCTGATGCGTACCAGGCTGGTTGAAGCGTAATACTCAGATGAAGCAAGCAATTCAGCTCGGCACGCTTTCTGCGGCAAACATTGGTATTGCCTTTTTATTCCAGTGGTATGTGCTGACCCAATTGGGGCCTGGAATCGAGACCGACGCGTTGTTCGCCGGCATGACGCTTCCGCAATTGGTATTGGCAGTTATCAGCGGGTCGCTCATGCATGTTTTGGTGCCACTGCTTGCGGGTGAAGACGAAGACCGCCTGCGCCACGATGCATGGGGGTTTCTTGTTCTTGTCGGTGGCTTGTTCGGCGTGTTGGCAACTGTTCTTTACGCGACTGCCCCGTGGTGGATACCGCTCACCGTGCCAGGCTTTGACGCAGCAGGAAAGGCATTGACAGTCGAACTCACGCGCATTCAACTGATCGGCATGGTGTTTGCCGCCGTCAATGGTGTGCAATGGGCCGCGTACCACGCAAAGCAGCAGTTTGTGTGGGCTGAGTTCACGCCGATTCTGGTTAGTACTTTTGCATTGCTGCTATTGATCTGGGCGCTACCCCGCTACGGTGTAGTTGCGGCGGCATGGATCAGCACCTTGCGCATGGGCCTGCAAACCCTGTTGCTCAGCCCCGGAATGGGAAGGCCAGTTTGGCCTGATTTGAGGAGCCCGGCGATAGGCGCAGCCTGGCAGCGCATCAAACCCCTGCTGCTGGGCACAGCCTATTACAAGACCGACCCGTTGGTTGACCGTTTTCTGCTGTCCACGGCCGGTAGCGGAAGTTTGTCGTTGTATTACCTCGCGCAGCAGATCTACAGCGCAGTAAATCAAGTAATCAACAAAGCGATCGTGACTCCGTTAGTTCCAATTTTGAGCAAGCTGCACAAGGCGGGGGATGCAAGTGGTTTCCGGAAGGCCTACTGCCAGAAATTGTTGCAAGTGGGCGCGATTAGTATTGCAAGTCTATTGGCTTTGGGTCTGTTTGGTCAGGCAATTCTGAATTTGTTGGTTGGTCACGGGAACGTGAGTATGAACAACGTCAGAGAGTTATGGTGGATCATGTTATTGATGGGCGGTGTGTTGGTAGGCGGTGCAATGGGACAAATTTCATCATCATCGTTTTACGCATCGGGTGATACATCAACGCCAACTCGCATTGGGATATACAGCTACACCCTTTTTATCCCCGTTAAGTTTGCTGCATTCTATTACTTTAGTGTCTTGGGGCTTGCGCTCGTTACAAGCGTTTTCGTTGCAGTAAATTTTCTTTTTCAAAATCATCAGTTGAAGAAAAACTATCTTTAATTTTTACACGGTATCGCACAAATGGTAAACGAAGACTTTTCAAACAGAAGCAAAATACAGGATGTAGGCAGATGGTATGTAAATCGCTTCGTCGAAAACGTTGCAACGAGCCTGCCAACAGGTAGTTCGATATTAGATGCTGGTGCAGGTGAAAGCATCTATAAAAAGTTTTTCTCTCATTGCAACTATAAAGCGATTGATTTAGCCGTGGGGGAAAGCCGTTGGAATTATGCCAACCTCGACTATGTTGGCTTCTTGCACGAAATGCCTATCGAAAATGAAATGTTCGATGCCGTGCTGTGTACCCAAGTTCTAGAACATCTGGAATGGCCAAGAGAAAGTGTCAAGGAAATGCATCGCGTGATTAAGCCGGGCGGCAAGCTATATATGACAGTACCAATGGCGCAAAACGAGCACCAGGTTCCGTATGACTTCTTCAGATATACATCGTATGGTCTTGAGTCAATTTGTAAGCATGCAGGTTTTAATGACATCAAGATAACGCCTTTTGGGGGGCTGTGGGTGCGATGGGCCTTCGAATTGCCAAGGGCGATGTCAATCTTTCCATCAGCCGGTATTCGTAGCAAAAAACCTAACCTCGTCGGAATAACACTACTTCCCGTCAGAGTTGCTACGCTCGGAATTATGCGTCTGCTGCAGATGCTCTTTTTGTATTTAGAAAGGTTTGATAAGAAGAAAAACGATCCTTGGGGTTGGGAATGTGTAGCTACAAAATGATTGATTCGATCAAGCTTGAAGATGCCGCTTGCCCCTTGGGGTGCGCGAGGAGCGATGAAATCGTCTTCATCGGGCGTGATCTGCTTCGCGACTTGCCGGGCGAATACCCCATCGTCAAATGCCGTAGTTGTGGGTTGTTGCGCACCAACCGCCGACCCACCCCGGACACTATCGGGTTCTATTACCCGGACGATTACGGCCCGTATGTAGGAACTACAGTACAGCCTGTGGGGCCACAACCAGCTGGTTGGATCAAGAGGCTATTGAGGCCCATCGCTAGGCGTGTGTTCAATTTCAATGTGATTACCCTACCAGCGCTGCCACGGGGTCGACTGCTGGAAATTGGTTGCGCCTCTGGTGCTTTCCTGCACCATATGGCGCGTCAAGGCTGGCAAGTCCAAGGCATCGAGTTTTCAGAGAAAGCGGCTCTTGCGGCTGCACAACTCGGCTACAGCGTTCATGCAGGCCCACTGGAAACAGCCCCACAGCCAAACGAACGCTTCGATCTCGTCGTAGGTTGGATGGTGCTGGAACATTTGCACGACCCAGTCGGCGGCCTGCAGAAGCTGCGCGAATGGGCCAAGCCTGGGGCCTGGCTGGTGCTATCAGTGCCTAACGCCGCATCACAATCGTTTGGATTTTTCAAAAGCAGGTGGTATGACTTGCACCTGCCAAACCATCTTTATCATTTCACGCCGGGCACGTTAGAAAAGGTGCTGTCGGCCAGCGGATGGGAGCTGGAAAAGATTCACCACCAGCGTACGTTAAACAACCTGTTCGCCAGTACGGGCTACGTTCTGCGTGACAAGGGCTATGCCCAATTGGGGCAAAAACTAATCAACTTCCCTGAGTGCGCAGGCAGATGGAACTATGCCTTATATCCATTGGCTTGGCTGTTCAGCGTGTTTGGCCAGACAGGGCGTATGACAGTATGGGCAAGGGTTAAGCCATGACTGAGATTGCCCAGCCCAAAGTCACAATCATGATTCCCACCTTTAACCAGGCGGCGTTTATTGGTGAGGCGATCAACTCGGCACTGGTTCAAACTTATTCGAATTTGGAAATCATCGTTGGGGATGACGCATCAACAGATGCTACGCAGACAATTCTGGCGAAAATATCCGATTCAAGACTTAAGTACGTCCGAAACTCCCATAATATTGGCCGCACCTCCAATTATAAAAACTTGTTATTCGTCCATTCAACAGGTGACTACGTTATAAATCTGGATGGTGACGACTATTACACCGATCCTGACTTCATTACGGAAGCGGTCAAACTGATCAATGGCAATCAAGAGGTGATGATGGTCGTCGCGAGAGCCACTACCAAAGGGTCTGCAGGCGAATATATTTCCGAAATCCCTTATCAAAAAAATGCAACTGGAATGGAGATTTTGAACAAGCTCCCGGATGGCACGCATTTTTTGATGCACATGGCAGTGCTGTATGCCAGAAAACCAGCTCTAGAGCTTGACTTTTACAGAAGTTCGGCTATCAGCTCAGATTGGGAATCACTATACCGTTTGTCTTTACGAGGTATCGTGAAATACCTTGATAGAAATGTCGGTGTTTGGCGAATTCATAATTTGAACGAATCTGGAACAACTGACCCGGTAAAGCAGCTAGCGAATCTTGCTATTTGGCCAGCCATCTATAAAGAGGCTGTAGCCTTTGGAATGAACTCAGTTATTGCAAAATATAGCTCTGCAAAATGCGTTGCCTATTTTGCTCAGTCAAGCTGTGTGCGCGTTTCATTTTGCGGTAATGCGACATTGGTTAAATTTGCGTTGGATATTATTAAGAGCTATAAGTTTGCCGCGTTGCTGATTGCGTTAACGCCTGAATACGCTGCCCGTGTGGTACTTTGTTTAATGGGTTATTACCGCCGAAAAAGGGCGCTCTGATGTGTGGCATTGCCGGCTTTGTTCATCAGGGCGAAGGCCGCGATGTCTCGTCATCACGCCTCACGGCCATGCTCGAGCGCATCCGCCACCGGGGTCCAGACGACGGCGGCGTGTGGGTCGATGACCAGCACTGCGTCGCACTTGGGCATCGCAGGCTCTCCATACTTGACCTTTCTCCCGCAGGTCATCAGCCAATGACAAGCGCGTGCGGGCGTTTCGTCATCGTGTTCAACGGAGAAATTTACAACCACCTCGGTCTACGGAAAAGTCTCGAAGCGTCGAGTCAAATACCAATCGGCGGTTGGCGCGGTCATTCCGACACCGAAACTTTGCTGGCCTGTTTTGCTGCCTGGGGCTGTGAAAAGACGCTCCAATCCACCGTCGGCATGTTCGCACTGGCGCTGTGGGACAAACATGAAAAATCATTGACCCTTGCCCGTGACCGCATTGGTGAAAAGCCGCTGTATTACGGTTGGCAAAACGGTGTGTTTCTGTTCGGTTCCGAACTAAAAGCCCTGACGGCGCATCCTGCTTTTAGCGGCGAGATGGATTGGCATGCTGCCAGCACCTTCTTGCGGCTGAACTACATCCCCGCGCCTTCGAGTATTTATCAAGGAATTTTCAAGCTGGTGCCGGGTACGTTCCTCCAGTTGACACCCCGCCATGTGCAGCAGGGCACGTTGCCCCCACCTGTGCCGTATTGGTCGCTGGGTGACGCAGCACAGCGCGGTTTGGACAACCCATTCACGGGCAGCTTTTCTGACGCTGTGGATGAGCTCGAAACGTTGGTGCGTCAGGCGGTACAGCTGCAATCGGTGGCTGATGTGCCCGTGGGGGCTTTTCTATCAGGCGGTATTGATTCATCCACAGTGGTTGCCATGATGCAATCGTCAACCACATCAAAGGTCACCACTTTTTCTATTGGCATGCCCGATGCCAGGATGGACGAATCACAACATGCAGCGGCCGTGGCAAGGCACTTGGGTACGAACCATGTTGAGCACGTCATCCAGCCGCGCGAAGCATTGGATTTGATCCCGCGTCTGTCGGAAATCTGGGATGAGCCGTTTGCAGACAGCTCGCAGATCCCCACTTATTTGGTGAGCCAATTGGCCAAACAACAAGTGACAGTGGCTTTGTCAGGCGACGGAGGAGATGAGTTTTTTTTGGGCTATCCGCAATATGCGTTTTACGAAAAGCTATGGAAGTCAAGACACTTCGGGAAGCTGCCGTGGAATGCGGCCTTTGCCGCCCTTTCGCCGCTGGCGAAAAATCAACGAGTGGCGTCGTTGCTAAGGCGGTCGAAATCACTGGTGAGTGCCTGGCGGCAACCTGACGCACAACAACTTAATCGCTACTGGGTCGATAGATACCGCAAGGGTCGGGTACCGCTGACAGAACAGCGCGGCGTCATGATGCTTGATTTTCCGCTGTTACCGCATGCCGCCACTACCGCTGGTATGTGGGATGCAGGTACCTATTTGCCGGACGATATTCTGGTCAAGGTAGACCGCGCCGCCATGGCAAACAGTCTGGAAACACGCGCCCCCTTGCTGGATCACCGTGTTATCGAATTTGCTTATCGATTGCCGCTGGAATACAAGCTGCACCAAGGCGTGGCGAAAAAGGTGCTTCGCGAAGTACTGTACCGCCAAGTGCCGAAACAAATTGTGGATAGACCAAAGATGGGGTTTTCCATCCCGCTTGCGACATGGCTGAGAAACGAGTTGCGACCCTGGGCAGAAGACCTCCTCGAACAAATTCCGAACGATTCAGAGCATTTCGACAAACAGGTGATTAATCAGTTGTGGGAAGAGCATTTATTGGGACGGCGTGAGCACAGTGAACAGTTGTGGGGTATTCTGAGTTTGGCAGGCAAGATTAATCCATGGACCAAATAAAAAATAAACGTCGAATTTTATTTTTATTTGCTCATCTGCATAAAGGTGGGATGCAACGCGCCGTTAGCAACATATCCTTAGCATTGCCTGAAAATTTTGAGCAGTTTATTGGATTCTTTGGCACAGAAAATCCACCTTTCACATACCACGCCACCTTGCATAATTTCAACGTTCCAGGCTCGTCAGAAAAGGGGCCGCTCCAGAAGTTAGCAAATTTCCTGATACGTCTTTACAAGTTGAGACGATATGTGAAGGAACTTCGCGTTGATGTAGTTGTTAGCTTTGGAGAGGCAGCAAATCTTTTGAATGTGCTTAGTTTTAATTCAGCTCATCGCATTTTGAGCATTAGGAGTGCAATTGGTGGTTGGGGTGACGCTAACTTGTACGACCGTGTTTACCGACACTTAATCCGTTGGGTGTATCCGTTTTCAGATGCAATAGTTGCCGTTTCTGCAGATTTGAAGGAGCAGATCGAAGAAATTACGTGCGGAGCGCTGCCTGTTTACCGCGTTCCTAATTTGTACCATTTGGACAAAATAAGAACACTTTCGATCGAACCGCTGCCGACAGAATTGAGCTACCTTAGTAACGTAAACTTCATGTTGAATGTAGGGTCACTGACTAGCCTGAAAGGACAAGGCTTGTTAATCAAGGCTTTCGCAAATATTAGCAGCAACTTTCCAGACTTAAATCTGGTACTAATTGGGAATGGCCCGGACAGAGACAGTTGTGTGGCTAAGGCAAGTGACCTGGGCGTGAGAGACCGGGTATCCTTCATCGACTTTGACCCAAACCCATATCGATACATGAGACTGGCAAAAGTCTTTGTATTGGCGTCATTTTCGGAGGGCTTCCCCAATGTATTGGTCGAGGCAATGGCGTGTGGCTGCCCGGTAGTTGCGTTTGACTGCCCGACAGGACCACGAGAAATTCTTGCAGATTCTCAGTATGGTGAATTGGTCAACAACATTACCGAAGAAGCTATGACGGAAAGGCTGAATAAACTTCTTTCATCACCTGAACGCATCGCGTTTATTAAGAAGCAGACGGCTATACGGGCAGCACACTACGATGCAAATTATGTTATCGCTGAGTGGGTAACTATTTTATCGAAACGGTATTAGATGTATCGACTGGGCGGATGGTTAGTGGGTTTTTTCTTTTTCTTGATGCTTGTTGTGCCAACAACTTTGCAAGCAGAGCGGGGAATGTTACTTTTTTTGATCATTTTAGGATCATTTACAATCTTAAGAACAATTTGGAGTGGATGGGTAATTTCTCGGCAAATACTTTTGTGGCTAGTTATTTGCATTGCATATTCATTGTTCTCAATTCTATGGGGTGTAATTAATGATTCTCAAGGCGCGATTGCGGTATCAACGGTTTATGTTCTCTGGCCCATTCTTTTCGTTTATTTCATCGGTTTTACAAGGACGGTTAAACCCTATGTTTTCCTAGAAAAGATAATACTAATAGGAGTTTTCCTAGCAGCCTTATCAGGAGTATTGTTTGTTACCTCAAGCTTTTACCCTGTGCTCAGAATTTTTGATCCATATTTTAAATTAATGAGTGGTAGTTTAGGTTTGTATGAGAACTCTACAGCATTCACCTTGAGTAACATGGCAACGGTCATATACGGCTTGCCCTTTATGACGGCGCTTTTGATGATGGGGCCGCGTACGTCACTTTACTTTTCCTATAAATGGAAAGTTTTTTGCGTGATTGGTTTGTTAGTTTCTTTCTTCGTAATGCTTATTGCTGGACGCAAAGCGTTCATGGCAGTCGCGTTGATTTCCGTTCCAGTGACTTTACTGTTGATGCGTATCGCGAGATTTGCAAATTTTCAATATAAATCTTTCGTGAAAATTTCCACGGCGGCTTTGCTGGTTGCGATTTTTGGCATACTAGTCGGAGCAATAACCCTTGGTTTGGATTCGTCCACATTGGTAGCACATTTTCTTTCGGGTTTTGACTTTAACGATTCGAGTAATATTTCAGCCACACGTCGAGCCGAACAATTTTATGCTTTGATGGGAGAGTGGCAGAGTTCGTATCTTATTGGTTTTGGTCATGGAAGCAATGCTCGTAGCGCACCCGGCGACGTGGTTCCTTGGGCATACGAGTTACAGTATGTAGCCTTACTGTTTCAAACTGGCATTTTAGGAATGCTTATTTACGGATCCGCTGTTACTTGGCTGATGTATCAGATGATTAGACTTTCGCGTAAGTATGCCGATCTCGCTGTATTGATGCTTCCCTTACTTGTTGGGCTTATCTGCTTTTTGGTAGCCAACGCTACTAATCCATACTTAAGTAAATTCGATTATCTATGGACTTTATTTTTGCCTATTGGCTTGGTTAATACTGGTTTGCTAAGAGTCAGTGTTGAAAAAAGTCTTGCCAACAGGCTCTGTTCTCATGCTTAATTGTGATTTAATTTCCATAGTAATTGTGAATTGGAACGCAGGTCTCCAATTAGCTACAGTCGTTGAAAGCATTCTTCGACATCATCACGACTTAGTTTCTTCGATCATTATTGTTGATAACGCGTCAACCGACGATTCGATTGCTCGTTTTGAAGCATTGAATAGCCTGCCGATTGATCTTCGCATCATCCGCAATACGCAAAACTTTGGCTTCGGCCATGCTTGCAACGCCGGCGCAAAGGAAGCCAACAGCGAGTATTTGCTCTTTCTCAATCCAGATGCAACGTTGTACAAAAATACCTTAGTCAAGGCGCTTGCGTTCATGCAGGATCCTGCAAACGGCAAGGTTGGTATTTGCGGTGTGCAGTTGCTCGACGAGGCCGGTCGCGTTTCACGCAGCTGCGCACGCTTTCCTTCGGCTATCGGTTTCGCTGTGCATGCAGTAGGGTTGGACCGGTTTTTTCCCCGCTTGGGCCACCATATGCGGGAATGGGATCACGCCCAGACCCGCTCGGTGGACCATGTGATTGGTGCATTTTTTCTGGTCAGAGGTTCCGTTTTTCGGTCGCTGCAGGGGTTCGACGAACGTTTTTTTGTCTACTTGGAAGATCTCGATTTTTCATATCGTGCTCGTCAGGCCGGTTGGCACAGTGTGTATCTGGCCGAAGTACAGGCTTTTCATGCCGGCGGCGGCACGTCCAATCAAGTTAAAGCCCGCCGACTTTTCTATTCCTTGCGCAGCCGTTTACTTTATGCCTTTAAGCATTTCTCATGGATGGGGGCCGTTGGGGTTTTACTGGCGACGCTACTGCTTGAACCGGTATCCCGGTCGGCCTTGGCGCTGTGCCGTCGCTCATGGTCAGGGCTTACCGAAACCTGGATTGCTTATGGCATGTTGTGGCGCTGGTTGTTGCAATGGGCAGTGATGGGGGCCAACCGTTGAACGCGATAAAAGTGCTGGCGCTGACCAGGTATGGCCGCCTGGGTGCTTCGTCGCGAATGCGTTCCCTGCAGTACGTACCCTGGTTTAAACAGGCGGGCGTGGAAGTGACAGTGCAATCACTGATTTCCGACGAGTTGCTCGCAACCCGTTATCAACTCGGTGGCTATGACTTTTCGCTATTGCGGGCGTATGCGGATCGACTGCGCGCGTTGACGACGCGCCAAGAATTTGACGTGGTATTGATCGAAAAAGAGGCTTTGCCCTGGTTGCCGTTATGGATGGAGTTGGCTCTGCTGCGCGGAGTGCCGTACGTGCTCGATTACGACGATGCAATTTTTCACAACTACGACCAGCATACGAATTCCTGGGTTAGACATTTTTACAGCAGGCGGCTAGATGGGCTGATGGCCCATGCAGCGCTGGTGGTGGGAGGTAATAACTATCTGGCCCAGCGGGCACGCGATGCAGGTGCCTCGTGGGTGGAAGTGATGCCCACCGTGATTGACTTGACTCGCTACCCGAGCGAGCCCCCAAACTCTTCTACAGCTTTCATACCGTCAAGGGTTACAGATGGCCTGCCCCGCATCGTCTGGATTGGCTCGCCCTCCACGGTGCGTTACCTGCAACTGATTCGCGAGCCGTTACAGGCTCTGGCTGCTCGCCAGCCATTTGTGTTGCGCGTGATTGGCGGTGGTGCAGTGGATTTGCCCGGCGTTCAGGTCGAGGTGTTGCCTTGGGCTGAAGCCACCGAGGTTGAAAACATCAGCACTTGCCAGGTGGGCGTGATGCCCTTGGTCGATTCATTGTGGGAGCGAGGCAAGTGCGGCTACAAGCTGATTCAGTACATGGCGTGCGGCTTGCCTGTTGTCGCGTCCGGCGTGGGGGTGAATCCGGAAATTGTGCGCAATGGTGAAAACGGGTTTTTGGCCAACACGCCACAGGAGTGGGTGAATGCACTGGAAAAGCTATTGTCGGATTCGGCTTTGCGCACACAGATGGGTACGGTGGGGCGGCAGCGGGTAGAAAACGAGTACTGCATTCAAAAAACAGGTCCCCGAATGTCGCAGTTGCTGCGTACGGCTAGTAAGAAACAATACTAAGAAGCAGTAAGTATGTGTGGATTTGTAGGGTTTTTTAGTGGCAAGTGGCCTGCCGATGACGCGCAGGCCCGGCTGAATGCAATGACGGACACGATTGCGAAGCGTGGGCCAGATTCGCAGGGGCACTGGCTGGATGCTGACGCCGGAATTGCGCTGGGACACCGACGCCTGGCGATTGTGGAGTTGTCCGCTGCAGGCCATCAACCCATGGCGTCGCACCGTGGGCGGTATTTGATTGCCTTTAACGGCGAGATATATAACCACCTGGATTTGCGTGCCGAGCTGGAAGCCATGAATGGCCGCGTTTCGCACGCGATGACGCATACGTGGCGCGGCCATTCGGATACAGAGACGCTCTTGTCGGGGTTTGATGCCTGGGGCATTGAGGCCACCGTGAAAAAGTGCATTGGTATGTTTGCGTTTGCCGTATGGGACAAGCAAAACCAGGTGCTGACCCTTGGTCGTGACCGCCTGGGTGAAAAGCCGCTTTACTACGGCTGGCAGGGCCAGGGTGAGGGCGCTGCGTTTTTGTTTGGTTCTGAGTTGAAGGCGCTCAAAGTACACCCGGCTTTTGCTGCAGAGGTTGATCGCGGGGCGCTTTGCCTGCTGATGCGCCACGGCTATATTCCGGCACCGCACAGCATTTACCAGGGCATTTTCAAACTGCCGCCTGGCTGCCTGTTGACGCTGTCGTTAGCGCAGCGCACGCCAAAGTTAATAACGTACTGGAGCGGCAAGTCGGTGGTCGAGCAGGGGCTGGCAAAGCCCTTTGCCGGAACACCCGACCAGGCCGTCGATGCGCTGGAGTCTTTGCTGAAAGACGCGGTGCGCAAGCAAATGATGGCCGACGTGCCGCTGGGCGCGTTCTTGTCGGGCGGGGTTGATTCCAGCACCATCGTGGCGCTGATGCAGGCCGTGGCCAAAGAGCAGGGCGGCTCGCCCGTCAAGACTTTCACTATCGGCTTTGACGAGGCGGGCTATAACGAAGCCGAGCACGCCAAAGCCGTGGCGCTACACCTTGGCACTGATCACACCGAGTTGTATGTGTCTTCGCAGCAAGCCATCGATGTCATCTCCAAGTTGCCTGGCCTGTATTGCGAGCCGTTTGCCGACAGTTCGCAAATTCCCACGTTTTTAGTCAGCCAGATGGCGCGTGAGCATGTAACCGTGTCGCTTTCAGGTGATGCAGGCGATGAATTGTTTGGCGGCTACAACCGCTATTTGTTAAGTGAAAAGTTGTGGGGAAGGCTGCAACGTGTACCGCTGGGGTTGCGCCGTGTCATGGCTGCCTGCCTGACCGGGGTTTCCCCCACCACATGGAATAGGCTGCTATGCCCTGTGCAGCACTTGCTGCCACAAAGCCAGGTTCACACCAATATCGGCGACAAGCTGCACAAGGGTGCTGGCGTGCTGGTAGCCAGAACAGCGGCCGACCTGTACCGCCTGCTCGTCAGTCATTGGGCCGACCCGGCCGCTGTGGTTATTGGCGGGGTAGAGCCAACCACTGTATTGACCGATGCCGCCCTGCAACCCGGCACCGATCACTTTGTGCATCAGATGATGGCGCTGGACATGCTGAGCTATCTGCCAGACGATATTTTGTGCAAGGTAGACCGCGCCGCCATGGGTGTCAGCCTGGAAACCCGTGTGCCCATGCTTGATCACCGGGTCGTCGAATTTGCCTGGAGCCTGCCGCTGGACTTAAAAGTACGCGGCGGGGTGGGTAAATGGCCGCTGCGCGAAGTGTTGTACCGGCATGTTCCAAGGGAGTTGATTGAACGGCCCAAAGTCGGCTTTGCCATTCCCCTGGACGACTGGTTGCGTGGCCCGCTGCGTGGCTGGGCCGAAGGATTGCTGGACGAAGCGCGGCTCTTGCGGGAAGGATTCTTTCACCCCGCACCCATTCGGCAAAAGTGGGCTGAGCATGTGAGCGGGCAGCGCAACTGGGCGCCGCACCTATGGTCTGTGCTGATGTTCCAGGCCTGGCTGGAACACCAGCAAGCTTGACGGCCCGCGTTAACCCCTCATGAAAATCATCCTTTTCGCCAATACCGAGTGGTACCTGTTCAACTTTCGCCTGTCGCTGGCGAAGGCGCTGCAGGCGCAGGGGCACGATGTGTTGCTGATTTCACCGCCCGGCCCATATGGAGCGCAGCTGCAGGCACTGGGTTTTCGCTGGGAGGCGCTGCCCATGGATCGCAAAAGCCTGAACCCGCTGCAGGAGCTGCGTTTGCTGGCTTACCTGGTGCGCCTGTACCGGCGCGAACAGCCGACGCTGGCGCACCACTTCACTATCAAATGCGTGGTGTATGGCTCGGTTGCCGCGCTGCTGGCGCGCGTGCCGGCGCGGGTGAATGCAGTGGCTGGCATGGGCTATGTGTTTACCAACGGTGCGCTTAAGGCGCGGCTGCTGCGGCCGGTGGTGCGCGGGTTGATGAAGCTGGTACTTAATGGACGGGGTGCGCGGCTGATTTTGCAAAACACCGACGACATGGCCGCCTTTGCCAAAGCGGGGCTGGCCCGGCCTGCGCTGACGCGGCTGGTCAAAGGTTCGGGAGTGGACTTGACGCGTTTTGTGCCGCGTGCGCAGCTGGCGCATGCAGAGCAACTCAACTATCAAGCTCAACCCACCCGTGTGGTGCTGGCCGCCCGCCTGCTGTGGGACAAAGGCATTGCCGAATATGTAGAGGCGGCGCGCCAGCTCAAGGCCAAAGGCCTGCCCATCCATTTTTTGCTGGCCGGAGCGCCCGACCCCGGCAACCCGGCGGCCATTTCCCAAGCCACATTGAACGGCTGGCAGGCCGAGGGTTTGATCGAGCTGCTGGGCCAGGTCAGCGACATGGCGGCTTTGTTTGCCAGCGCAGATATGGTCGTGCTACCCAGCTACCGGGAAGGCCTGCCAAAAAGCCTGATAGAAGCTGCTGCCTGCGCGTTGCCGCTGGTCACCACGGATGCGCCGGGTTGCCGCGAGGTGGTGACGCACGAGGTGGATGGCTTGCTGGTGCCAGTGAAAAACGCAACGGCCCTGGCCCAGGCCATTGACCGCCTGCACCGAAACCCGGTACTGGCGCGCCAGCTGGGCCTTGCGGCCCATGCACGCGCGCTCAGGGAGTTTGACGAGCGCATCGTGATCAGGCAGACGCTGGCGGTGTATGGGGAACTGTTGGTGGCGCGCGGCGGGTCGGTGCCTGAATGGGTTGATATCGGATGAAAAAGGCTTCAAGCCCCCGTAAAACGTGCGTAAGCAGCTATCAAAATAATAGTAAAAATTCTGGCTTGTGACTTCATCTATTGGCCTGACCTGCTGAAATCTGAACCGTTCGCGCTAAGGTATCGAAGCATCTTCAGTGTGCGCTGGTCCGTCGACACCTCAGGTCGAACGGGGGAAGTCAACACTTCACCGGGCTAATCAGTACAACCGGTTTGCGGCGAAGCGCTGGAAAAAAAAGACTGCCTAGATCGCAGGAAATTAGTTTTTGCCACATAGCCCGCCCCATTCCCACCTGGGAGGCTTATTGAGTTCCGTTTGCAAGAGTCTGAATGAATTTTGCGAAATCTTGATCAAGGTCAATTTGTTGACTTCGTAAATACCCTTAGGCGCAAGAACTTAAGTTTTACTGTCGGCAAATGACTACATTAATTTCAGAAAAACGGGTATTGCCAAACGCCATAAAATAATTTTGTGCTGATGTTTAACGACAACAGCATCCCGCTTTTCCTCCCTGAGCGGGGCCTTTGCGTGTGACAGCAAAAAGGCTTCACACCCGGTTGGCTGAATGGCCAACCGGGTTTTTTTCTGCTTCATCCAAATGTCACGCATACACTGCCGGGATGCTCTGGATCAAAGCCTTTCACATTGTTTTTGTGGCCAGCTGGTTTGCTGGCCTGTTCTATTTGCCGCGGATTTTTGTGAACCTGGCGATGGTGCCGCAGACAAGCATTGCCGAACGCGAGCGGCTGCTGTTGATGGCGCGCAAGTTGCTGCGTTTTTCCACGATTCTGATGGTTCCGGCTTTGGCGTTGGGGCTGTGGCTTTGGCTGGGTTACGGAATTGGTCGCGGCAGCGGATGGATGCACGTCAAGCTGGTGGTGGTCGTGCTGGCCGTTGGCTATCACCACATCTGCAGTCGCTGCCTAACCCAATTTCAGAACAACCGCAACACCCGCAGCCACGTCTGGTGGCGCTGGTTCAATGAGGCGCCCGTACTGCTGCTGGTAGCCGCCGTGATCCTGGTTGTCGTTAAGCCGTTTTAGGCAGCAGGGGCCACCCAGAGTGAACTCCCCGCATTCGCCAAATTCCCCAGCAGACACGGACAGGCCGGCTTTGCCGGATGTCTTGCGTCGTCCCCTTGAAGGGGAAAAGGCACTACACGAAGCGAAGCGGAGTGAGAACGATAGGGGTGTGCCAGCCCTGAAGCGAAGTGAGAACGATAGGGGTGAGCCAGCCCTGCAGCGAAGTGAGGACGTCAGCGGTGTGCCTGATACACAAAGGGAGGACGGCGGGGGTGTTCAACGGACCACCGCCTGGCCGCTGGCGCTTACCGCCATTTGCCTGATCATCTACGCCAGCCTGTACCCCTTCACCGAATGGCGTGATCAGGGGATCTCGCCTTTTCGCTTTTTGAGCGCGCCGCTGCCGCAGTACTGGACCGGGTTTGATGTGGCGGTGAACGTGGTGGGCTACGCTCCACTGGGTTTTCTGCTGGCCTTGTCGGCGCTGCGCAGCCGCCGCCTGCCATGGGCGGTTACGGTGGCGGTGTTGGGCGCTGCGCTGCTCAGTTTGGCGATGGAAACATTGCAGAGCTATCTGCCGTCGCGCGTTCCGTCGAATGTGGATTTGGCGCTCAACACCACGGGCGCGTGGCTGGGCGCCTGCTGCGCCTGGGCGCTTGAGGAGGCGGGTGTCGTCGATCAATGGAGCCGCGTTCGCGCGCGCTGGTTTGCCACCGAGGCGCGGGGCGCGCTGGTGTTGCTGGCGCTATGGCCGGTGGCGTTGCTGTTTCCGGCGGCGGTGCCGCTGGGTCTGGGGCAGGTGTTCGAGCGGCTGGAAGCGGCGCTGGCCGATGCACTGGCCAACAGCCCGTTTCTTGAATGGCTGCCGATGCGTGAGCTTGAACTGCAGCCGCTGGTGCCGCTGGCCCAGGTGGTCTGTGTGGCGCTTGGCGTGCTGGTGCCGTGTCTGCTGGCCTACGGTGTGGTGCGCACGCTGTGGCAGCGGCTGGTTTTTTTCGTAGCGATCTTTTTGGCTGGCATAGTGGCATCAGCCTTGTCGGCAGCGCTCAGCTACGGACCCGAACATGCGTGGGCCTGGCTGGAGTTGCCGGTTCAGGTGGGTCTGCTGCTGGGGGCTTTTCTGGCGCTGGTGTTACTGGTCTTGCCACGCCGCGGCGCTGCGGCTTTGGCGCTGCTGGGCCTGGCCATTAGCCTGAGCCTGCTGAATCAGGCGCCTGCAGACCCGTATTTTGCGCAGACCCTGCAAACCTGGGAACAGGGCCAGTTCATCCGCTTCCATGGCGTGGTGCAGTGGCTGGGCTGGCTGTGGCCGTATACCGCGATGGTGTATGTCGTTGTAAAGCTATCGGGCCGCGAGCGGGTTGACGGGGCTGAAAAGTAAAATCGGCGCATGAACCCAAAAGCATCTCACGTCACGGCCGCCGCGGCCCAGCCGGCCGCAAGCTCTTACTATGAACGGCATATTTTTTTCTGCCTGAACCAGCGCAAGGGCGGCGAAGAATGCTGCGCCCACCACCATGCCCAGGAAGGCTTTGACCGCTGCAAGTCGCAGGTGAAGGCAGCGGGGTTGTCGGGGCCAGGCCAGGTGCGCGTCAACAAGGCGGGTTGCCTGGACCGCTGTGCCGGCGGGCCGGTAGCCGTGGTGTACCCGGAAGCGGTCTGGTACACGTACGTGGATGCCAGCGATATTGATGAAATTGTCGAGTCGCACCTGAAAAACGGTCGGGTGGTGACGCGTTTGTTGATACCGGCGAGCGTCGGGCGCTGAATGGTCGCAAGGCGCCCAGGCGCCACCCTACTGTAAGTTGGGAGTGTTTTAGGCCTCTAGCCCAGGTATAACGTGCGCAAGCAGCTATTATATTTGTAGCAAATGAACTGTAAGCGTTGCAACCCGAGAAGAAGAAAGAACACCCTTTTGTGAATTCCAAGACTTTAAAGTCCAGCATCGACGGGCCGGCGGGCGCGCTCGAAATCGCCCTCGATGCGCCGGTAGCCGCGTCACACGGCGTGGCGGTCATTGCGCATCCGCACCCGCTTTTTGCCGGCACCATGGACAACAAGGTGGTGCAAACCCTTGCTAGAGCCTTTGTGCAATGCGGCTGGACGGCGGTGCGCTTTAACTTTCGCGGTGTCGGTGCCAGCGCGGGCACGCACGATGAAGGCCGGGGCGAACTGGATGATTTTCTGGCGGTGGTGGCGCATGCCGGGTCGCTGCAGAAAGATGGCGGCGCCGGACCTGCGCTGGCGCTGGCTGGCTTCTCGTTCGGGGCTTACGTCACCACGCACGCGTTCGAGCGCCTGCATGCCAGCCGCAGCATCGACAAACTGGTGCTGGTCGGCACCAGCGTCAGTCGCGCCCCGGCCGCGCCGATTGACGCGGCTGCACACCTGAAAACCCTGGTCATACACGGCGAGCAGGACGAAACCGTGCTGCTGAAAGACGTGCTGGACTGGGCGCGTCCCCAGGCACTTCCTGTTACGGTTGTCCCGGGAGGCGCGCATTTCTTTCATGGACAATTGCCGCTGCTGAAAAACCTGGTGATTCGTCACCTGTCTTCTTCGATGCCGACCTGACTGAATCGCTGATTTCGTCGCTGATTCAGTCGTTGATTCAGGCGGTTCTTTTTCGTTTTTTTACCCGAGTCACCGCTGTGACCCCATACCCCACATGCAAAGTTCACTCAAGGTCGCCACCGGCCTGCGCCGCCTTGTTGGCAGCACGCTACTCCTCGCCGCTGTTTTTTCTGCCCCGGCTTTCGCGCAGGCACCGCAAGTGCCGGAAATCGCCGCACGTTCTTATTTGCTGCTCGACGTGACGGCGAACCAGATTCTTGCCGCCAAAGACATTGATTCGCCGGTGGAGCCGGCTTCACTGACCAAGCTGATGACTGAATATCTGGTGTTCGATGCGCTTCGGTCCAAAAAAATCGACTTGAAGCAGACTTTTGGCGTCAGCGAGCGCGCCTGGAAAATGCCGGGCTCCCGCATGTTCATCGACCCGAAAATGCAGGTGCCAGTCGAGGACCTGATCAAGGGCATGGTTGTGCAGTCTGGCAACGACGCCACGATGGCACTGGCAGAGGGCGTGGGCGGCACGGCCGAGCAGTTCGTCAAGATGATGAACGAGCAGGCCACAGCGCTGGGCATGAAGTCAACCGGCTACAAGAACCCGGAAGGCCTGACCGAGCCTGGGCACACCACTACGGCGCGCGACCTGAGCATGTTGTCGGTGCGGCTGATGAATGATTTTCCGGAATACATGAGCACGTCTGCCTTGAAGAAATACCGTTACGCGGGCACGCCCGCCGCCAACGACACCAACCGCAACACCCTGCTTTTTCGGGACCCGACGGTGGACGGCCTGAAAACCGGCCATACCAACGCCGCCGGTTACTGCATGATCGCCACGGCCAGGCGCGACTTCCCCAACCTGGGCGCGGGCGGGGCGCCTGGCAGCCGACGCCTGTTGGCGATTGTGCTGGGGGCATCGAGCGAAAACGCGCGCGCCAACGAATCGCAAAAGCTGCTGAACTGGGGTTACACCGCGTATGAGGCGGTCAAGCTTTTTGACGCCGGCCAGGCGGTCGTGACGCCGTCGGTGTGGAAAGGCAAGTCGCCGACGGTCAAAATCGGCCGCCCGCAGGCGATTGTGGTGGCGGTGGCGGCCGGGAGCGCGCCGAAAGTCAAAACGCAGGTGGCGCGGACTGATCCGCTGGTGGCGCCATTCGTCAAGGGCCAGGCCATGGGCACGCTGAAGGTCATGCTGGGCGACAACCCGACGCCGCTGGCCGAGGTGCCGCTGGTGGCGCTGGAGGCGGTCGAGGAAGCCGGCATTCTGGGCCGGGCCTGGGACTCTATCCGGCTGTGGATCAAGTAGGAACAGCACCGCAAGCAGTCGCATGCAGCGCTGCCGGTGCCGTCCTTTATTGGTCGCTGAGTTTGAATCGGGGATACGCGCCGCATTGCCGATGGCGGAAAGCCACGTTTTTTGATTAGAAGGGCAACTTCAATCGCCGGATCACGCACCGCCTGTTGAGCCGGCAGCCGATCCGGTTTATACTCGAAAGCTTTTCCGCTTTTGCAGCGGGGAGTTTAAGGCCGTATTTGCGGCAAGTTTCAGGCCGCAATTGCGGCAAATAGTTTTCAGACGTTTAGGGACGTTTTTCAAATGCCAACCATCAATCAGTTAGTCCGTCAGGGGCGCGCGGTCGAAAAGATCAAGTCCAAAAGCCCTGCGATGGAAAATTCACCGCAGCGCCGCGGGGTTTGCACCCGCGTCTACACGACGACGCCAAAAAAACCAAACTCTGCCCTGCGTAAAGTCGCCAAAGTGCGCCTGACCAATGGGTTTGAGATCATTTCCTACATCGGCGGTGAGGGCCACAACCTGCAGGAACATAGCGTGGTGCTGGTTCGTGGCGGTCGTGTCAAGGACTTGCCCGGTGTGCGTTACCACATCGTGCGTGGCTCGCTCGACTTGCAGGGCGTGAAAGACCGCAAGCAGTCGCGCTCCAAGTACGGCGCGAAAAAGCCAAAGGCCAAATAAGCCTGAGCCGGTTCGGACTCATGGTCCGCGCCAGAAGAGCTTTTTACATTGATCTGTGAGAATTTCTTCAAAAAATGGTGCTTGACTCACCCTGGCAGGTGTTTCAAGCGAAGTGACCCAAGTGCAAATTGTTGTGCCGGTCGAGTAAGTGAGAGTTTTGATAACTCTCGCGGCGTTGTCTTCAAAAGCAGCGCCAACTGAAGCAAAGAGGTGAAAAATGCCACGTCGTCGCGAAGTCCCTAAACGTGAAATTCTTCCTGATCCGAAATTTGGTGATGTCGATCTCGCCAAATTCATGAACGTAATCATGCAAGGCGGAAAAAAAGCCGTCGCAGAGCGCATTATTTATGGCGCGCTGGAGCAAATCGAGAAAAAAAACCCCGGCAAAGATCCGCTTGAGGCGTTTCACATGGCTATTGGCAACATCAAGCCGATGGTTGAGGTGAAGTCCCGCCGCGTCGGTGGCGCCAACTACCAGGTACCGGTCGAAGTGCGTCCGGTGCGTCGTATGGCGCTGGCCATGCGCTGGCTCAAAGAAGCCGCCAAAAAGCGCGGCGAGAAGTCGATGTCGTTGCGCCTCGCCAATGAGTTGATGGAGGCCACTGAAGGCCGTGGCGGTGCCATGAAAAAGCGTGACGAAGTTCACCGCATGGCCGAAGCCAACAAGGCATTCAGTCACTTCCGTTTCTAAAGCGGTTCAGGCCGGGTGCTTTAAGTTTAGATTTACAGCCCCATTTACTGCCAGCGACGTGCATGACGCGTCGCTGGCATCTGTACTTTAAAAATTGTTAAAGATGCAGGCCTTTGCTGAGAAGAATGTTTGTTCGAAAACCCGAACTGAAAGTAATTTATGCCCCGCGCAACCCCCATTGAAAACTACCGCAACATAGGTATTTCCGCACACATCGATGCCGGCAAAACCACCACCACCGAGCGGGTTCTTTTTTACACCGGCGTGAACCACAAGATTGGTGAAGTTCATGACGGCGCGGCCACCATGGACTGGATGGAGCAAGAGCAGGAGCGTGGCATCACGATTACCTCCGCCGCCACCACCTGTTTCTGGAAGGGTATGGACAAGTCCCTGCCCGAGCACCGCATCAACATCATCGACACCCCGGGCCACGTTGACTTTACGATTGAAGTCGAACGCTCGATGCGCGTGCTCGACGGTGCCTGCATGGTTTATTGTGCTGTTGGTGGCGTACAGCCCCAGTCCGAAACCGTCTGGCGTCAGGCCAACAAGTACAAAGTGCCGCGTCTCGCGTTCGTCAACAAGATGGACCGTACTGGTGCCAATTTCTTTAAAGTCGTTGAGCAGATGAAGTTGCGCCTCAAAGCCAATCCGGTTCCGATGGTGATCCCCATCGGTGCGGAAGAGAACTTCACCGGCGTGGTTGACCTGATCAAGATGAAAGCCATCATCTGGGACGAAGCGTCACAAGGCATGCTGTTCACCTACAGCGACATTCCGGCTGAGCTGCTGGAGCTGGCCAAAGAGTGGCGCGAAAAGATGGTCGAAGCTGCAGCCGAAGCCTCTGAAGAATTCATGAACAAGTACCTTGAAGAAGGTGACTTGACCGAAGACGAAATCAAGCTGGGCATCCGCACGCGTACCATCGCCAGCGAAATTCAGCCGATGTACTGCGGCTCGGCCTTCAAGAACAAAGGCGTGCAGCGCATGCTGGATGCCGTGATCGAGTTCATGCCTTCGCCGATCGACATTCCGCCCGTTAAAGGCATGGACGAAGACGAACATCCTGTGACCCGCAAGGCTGACGACGGCGAAAAATTCGCTGCGCTGGCTTTCAAATTGATGACGGACCCGTTTGTGGGCCAGCTGACTTTTGTGCGCGTGTATTCTGGCGTGCTGAAAAAAGGCGATAGCGTTTACAACCCGATCAAGGGCAAGAAAGAGCGTATCGGCCGTATCGTGCAGATGCATGCCAACAATCGTGAAGAAGTCAGTGAAATTCGCGCTGGCGACATCGCAGCTTGCGTGGGTTTGAAAGATGTGACCACCGGAGAAACGCTATGCGATCCGGATGCCATCGTCATGCTCGAGCGCATGGTGTTCCCCGAGCCTGTGATTACACAGGCGGTTGAGCCCAAGACCAAGGTTGACCAGGAAAAAATGGGCATCGCCTTGCAGCGCCTGGCTCAGGAAGATCCGTCTTTCCGCGTCAAGACTGACGAAGAGTCAGGGCAGACGCTGATTGCCGGCATGGGTGAGTTGCATCTGGAAATTATCGTTGACCGCATGAAGCGCGAATTCGGCGTGGAGGCTAACGTCGGCAAGCCCCAGGTGGCCTACCGTGAAACCATTCGCAAGACCATTGAAGATGCTGAAGGTAAATTTGTGCGCCAGTCCGGCGGCAAGGGCCAGTACGGTCACGTGGTACTCAAGATCGAGCCGAATGAACCCGGTAAAGGCATCGAGTTTGTTGATGCCATCAAGGGCGGAACGGTGCCGCGCGAATACATTCCAGCGGTTGAAAAAGGTATTCACGAAGCCGTGACTTCCGGTGTGTTGGCAGGCTATCCAGTAGTTGACGTCAAAGTTACGCTGCATTTCGGCTCCTACCACGACGTGGATTCGAACGAAATGGCCTTCAAGATGGCAGCGATTTTTGGCTTCAAGGAAGGCTGCCGCAAGGCCAGCCCGGTAATTCTTGAGCCGATGATGGCGGTTGAAGTTGAAACGCCGGAAGACTACGCCGGCAATGTGATGGGCGATTTGTCCTCACGCCGCGGCATGGTGCAGGGCATGGAAGACATGGTTGGCGGCGGTAAAGCCATCAAGGCAGAAGTGCCCCTTTCCGAGATGTTCGGCTACTCGACCACCCTGCGTTCCATGTCGCAAGGCCGGGCTACTTACACGATGGAGTTCAAGCATTACTCGGAAGCCCCGCGTAATGTGTCGGAAGCCATCATGGCTGCAAGGGCGAAGTAAATAAGTTGCGGGACAGACCAACGCACGCGCTACGCGCCGCGTTGCTCTGTCCCCAACTGGCTAGGTCCCCGAATTCGTTCCCGAATTCCTCTGTCTGCGATTACGCGCCTTTCACTGCCCGTGGTGAAAAAACAAGCAGCGTAGTGCAAACATTAAACCGTACACGGGCACGTTCTTTTTATCGGAGTATTGAAAATGGCAAAAGGCAAATTTGAGCGGACCAAGCCGCACGTCAACGTCGGCACGATCGGCCACGTCGACCACGGCAAGACCACATTGACGGCAGCTATCACTACCGTGATGGCAGCCAAATACGGCGGCGAAGCCAAAGGCTACGACCAGATCGACGCGGCCCCGGAAGAAAAAGCGCGCGGCATCACCATCAACACCGCCCACGTCGAGTACGAGACGGCGAATCGCCACTACGCCCACGTCGACTGCCCCGGCCACGCCGACTACGTCAAAAACATGATCACCGGCGCCGCCCAGATGGACGGTGCCATTTTGGTGTGCTCCGCCGCTGACGGCCCCATGCCCCAGACTAGGGAGCACATTTTGCTG
>JANLYY010000119.1:0-7254 GCA_031365885.1 Polaromonas sp.
TCTTTCTCGCCGCCGTCGAGCTTGTCGCCGTACTCAAGCAGCGATTTTTTCACGCTGTGAACCATTGCTTCGGCATTGTTTTTGGCCTGCACGAACTCGACTTTTTCCTTGTCGGCCACCGCATTGATCTCGGCATCTTTCACCATCTGCTGAATCTCGGATTCGCTCAGGCCCGAGTTGGCCTTGATGGTAATTTTATTTTCCTTGCCGGTGCCTTTGTCTTTCGCGCCGACATGCAGAATGCCGATGGCGTCGATGTCGAAGGACACTTCAAATTGCGGCGTGCCCCGTGAAGACGGCGGAATGCCTTCGAGGTTGAATTCGCCCAGCGCCTTGTTGCCCGACGCAATTTCACGCTCGCCCTGAAACACCTTGATGGTGACGGCTGGCTGGTTGTCTTCGGCGGTCGAAAAAGTCTGCGCAAACTTGGTCGGGATGGTCGTGTTTTTCTTGATCATCTTGGTCATCACGCCGCCCATCGTCTCGATGCCCAGCGACAGTGGCGTCACGTCCAGCAGCAGCACGTCGGTGCGGTCGCCCGACAGCACCTGGCCTTGAATGGCGGCACCGACGGCAACCGCTTCATCGGGGTTCACATCCTTGCGTGGCTCCTTGCCGAACAGCTCTTTGACTTTTTCCTGCACCTTGGGCATGCGCGTCTGGCCACCGACCAGAATCACGTCATGAATGTCTGCAGCGGTGACGCCAGCATCTTTCATCGCGGTACGGCACGGCGCCATCGTGCGCTCGATCAGCTCGTCAACCAGGCTCTCCAGCTTGGCGCGTGTCAGCTTGACCAGCAAATGCTTGGGGCCGGACGCCGGGTCATGCGCGATGTAAGGAATGTTGACCTCAGTCTGCGCACTGTTCGACAACTCGATCTTGGCTTTTTCGGCCGAGTCTTTCAGGCGCTGCAGGGCCACGACGTCTTTGCTCAGGTCGATGCCACTGTCTTTCTTGAATTCGGCAACGATGTGGTCGATGACTCGTTGGTCGAAGTCTTCGCCGCCCAGAAAGGTGTCGCCGTTGGTCGACAGCACTTCGAATTGTTTTTCACCATCGACATCGGCAATCTCGATGATGGAGATGTCGAACGTGCCGCCGCCCAGGTCATACACCGCAATCTTGCGGTCGCCTTTTTCCTGCTTGTCCAGGCCAAAGGCCAGCGCGGCTGCCGTGGGCTCGTTGATGATGCGTTTGACATCCAGACCGGCAATGCGGCCGGCGTCTTTGGTCGCCTGGCGCTGTGCGTCATTGAAGTACGCAGGCACCGTGATCACGGCGTCGGTGACCGGCTCACCAAGGTAGTCTTCGGCAGTTTTCTTCATTTTGCGCAAGATGTCGGCGCTGACCTGCTGGGCCGACATCTTCTTGCCGCGCACCTCAACCCACGCGTCGCCGTTATCGGCTGCGACGATGGAATAAGGCATCAGCTGGATGTCTTTCTGGACTTCTTTTTCGCTGAACTTGCGGCCGATCAAACGCTTGACGGCATACAGCGTGTTGCGGGGATTGGTCACGGCCTGGCGCTTGGCCGACGTGCCGACCAGCACTTCGCCATCTTCCTGATAAGCCACGATAGACGGTGTGGTGCGCGCGCCCTCAGAGTTTTCGATCACGCGCGGCGTGTTGCCTTCCATGATCGATACGCAGCTGTTGGTGGTGCCCAAGTCGATGCCAATAATTCTTCCCATGATCTTCTCCTGCTTTTCTGATTGCTAAAAATTAATCGAGGCACCGGACGAGCCGGATGCCTTGCTGCCTGCTGTCAATAACTCGTGTGCCAAAACATGCTGATGAGTTGTGGATAAGTGCGCACAACTTCAAGCCCATCTGTGGTGTTTTTAAAACCTATTTCGGCGCCGCCACAGTCACCAGCGCTGGGCGAAGCACCCTGTCAGAAATCAGGTAGCCTTTTTGCAGCACCGTCACCACGGTGTTGGCTTCCTGATCAGCGGGAACCACGCTGATGGCCTGGTGCTGGTGCGGATCAAACTTTGCGCCCGCTGCGGGGCTGATTTCCAGCACCCGATTGCGCTCCAGCGCACTTTTAAGCTGCTTGAGCGTGGCCTCGGCGCCTTCCCGAATCTGCTGCGGCGTGGCGTCTTTGATGGCCAGGCCCGCCTCCAGACTGTCCATCACGGGCAGCAGGCTTTCCGAAAAATTCTCGACGGCAAATTTGCGGGCTTTTGAAATCTCGTCGTCGGCGCGACGCCGGGCGTTTTCGGCATCGGCCTTGGCGCGCAGGTAGCTGTCAGACAGCTCGGTATTTTTGGCCTGAAGCGTCGCCACTTCGGCTTGCGCCACGGTTAGCGCGTCGAATTCATTGGCAGCCTGCGCCGCCTCCAGCTCTTCTGCGCTGGGCTCGCCGGTCAGGGATTGATTGGGTTCGGAGGGGTTGTTTTCGGACATGCGTGATAAGGCTGATTGAACTAACAAGGCCCAGAGCTTGGGGCTTGAAGGCCCTTTTCAAGGCAGGGGATTGAGTTTTTACGGAAAAAGATGGTTTGCCCGCGCGGGCGGTGTGGTGCAGGCGGGGAAATGCTTGTCGCCGCCACCCGGTCGCTATTGTTTTGATAGCTGCTTGCGCACGTTTTACAAGGGCTGGCGACCTAAATGATCACCAAATGAGAGCGATAAAAGGCGGGAAATCAAGCTCGACATTACAAGGGCGTCAGCGCCAGCCCGCGCAAAAAAAAAACAGGCAGCAAGCCTGTTTTTAACGCCGCGCCGTTCGGGGCGCCAGCAGTTATTTTTTCTTGACCGCAGCCACTTTAGTCTGGCTCAGCACCCATTTGCTGGCGAAAGCCTGCACTTCGTTCAAGCGCTTGAGCAGGTCTGCACCGAGCGGGGTGACGTTATAGCCGTGGCTGTCATGGCCCATCAGGCCGGCGGCGCGCAGCTCTTTGATGCGGGTGTTCAAGGTATTCGGAGTGATGCTGCCAATGCTGTCCTGCAGCAGGCGAAACGTCTGCGGGTGGCCGTCTTTCAGCGCCCACAAAACGCGCAGGGCATAACGTGATTCCAGCAGCTCAAGCAATTGGCTGACGGCTGCATTTTCTTTGGCGCTCATTTTTTATCTCCTCTGATCACAATGGAAGTAGGGTGGAATTTGGCTGAGGGGGTGGATACACAAGCAAAAAGCTCCAGCCAAATATAACGCAAAAATCTGTATTGCTACGAGTTTTATAGCTACTCGCGCCCACCGGGTGTGGTCTGGAGGCCTAAAAGTTTCAATAAATCCGGCCAGATACGCTGGCGGAGGTGGTTTTGATGCCATGCCGGTTTCCTCGCCGTAACTTCCATCGCTGCCTCAATCAGCGTTGATTTCATCTTCGTCAGCCCGTCAAAAGCTGGCGGGCGGTGCTGAGCCACTTGGGCAACCCGGCGCATCCTGAAGTGCGGAGCGCCATTGGGCGGGTCTTTGCCGACGCCAAAGCCAGCGGCAAGCCGACGGGCAGGTGGCGCGGACCCACGCCATGCGCCACCGCTGCCATCGCGACTGGTTATTGAATAAAAAAGGCCTGTAGACCACGTAAAACGTGCGCAAGCAGCTACTAAAATAAGAGCGACACGGCGCGTTGCGCCACCGCATCTGCAATCGTTTTAAATCAGCCAGCCCTCCGTGAAAGAATCCCATGACGATCCAGCTCTACGCATTCGACACCCCCAACGGCCGCAAGATCAGCGTCGCGCTGGAAGAGATGGGGCTGGCCTACGACGTGCACGTCGTTGACATCACCAAGGGCGAGCAGAACGATGCTGCCTTCCTCAAGATCAGCCCGAACAACAAGATCCCCGCGATCATTGATCCCGACGGTCCCGGCGGTCGCCCCATCAGCGTGTTTGAATCCGGTGCGATTCTGCTTTATCTGGCTGAAAAGACCGGGCGGTTTCTGCCGACAGAAATAGCTGCACGCGTTGCGGTATTGGAGTGGCTGATGTTCCAGATGGGCGGCTTCGGACCGATGCCGGGGCAGGTGCATCACTTCATCGCGCTCGAAGATGAGGCCGAGCGCCGTTACGGCTTGCAGCGCTACATGGCCGAAACGCGGCGGCTGTACGGCGTGATGGACCGGCGGCTGGCCGATCATGAGTACTTCGCCGGCGCGCTGTCGATTGCCGACTTCGCCATCCTCGGCTGGGCCTGGCGGCATCCCAAGCATCAGGTTGACCTTGGCGACTTCAAACACGTGCAGCGCTGGTATGCGGCCCTGATGGCGCGGCCTGCGGTGGGACGTGGTTTTGCAGTGCCGCTCAAGCGACCAGCCTGATCATGCAAACCCGACCGCTCGGCTCCTTCGACGTCTCGGCCATCGGCCTGGGCTGCATGAACCTGAGCCACGCCTACGGCCCGCCACCGCCTTTTGAAGACGCTGAAAAATTGTTGCTGACGGCGCTCGACAGTGGCGTCACGCTGTTCGACACCGCCGCGCTCTACGGTTTTGGTGCCAACGAAACGCTGGTCGGCCGTGTGCTGAGCCCGCACCGCAGCCGGTTCACGCTGGCCAGCAAATGCGGCATGCAGGGCGTCGATGTGAACAACGACGGCAAGCTGGTGCGCGTCATCGATGGCCGCCCCGCGACGATTCAGGCCACCTGCGAAGACAGCCTGCGCCGCCTGAAAACCGACGTCATCGACCTGTATTACCTGCACCGCTGGGACAAGAAAGTGCCCATCGAAGACAGCGTGGGCGCGCTGGGTGATCTGGTACGGCAGGGAAAAATTCGCAGCATCGGTTTGAGCGAAGTCTCCGCCGCCACACTGCGCCGCGCCCATGCCGTGCATCCGATCACCGCCGTGCAAACCGAATATTCACTGTGGACGCGCAACCCCGAGATCGCGCTGCTGCAAGCCTGCAAGGAACTGGGCGCTGCCTTCGTCGCCTTCAGTCCGGTGGCGCGTGCTTTTCTCACCGGCAAACTGCAGGCCGTGACTGCACTCGACGCCAAAGACATTCGCCGCAGCATGCCGCGTTTTGAGCCCGCCAATTACGCAGCCAACCTCAAGCTGCTGTCCGCCTACCAGGCAATCGCAACTGAAGCCGGCTGCACCCCCGCGCAACTAGCGCTTAGCTGGCTGCTGCATCGCGGCGACCACATCATCCCCATCCCCGGCACCACCAGCCTGGCGCACCTGGCCGAAGACCTGGCGTCGGTCGATGTAAAACTGAGCCTGGCCATCATGACGAAGCTCGACGCGCTGATCAACGAAAAGACCGTGAACGGCGGGCGCTACAACGCGCAGTCGCAGAGTGAGGTGGATACGGAGCAGTTTTGAAGAGCGGGGCAGCGAGCGGTTTGACGCTATCAAAATAAGAGCTGCTCGCGCAGGTTTTGTCTGGGCTAGACGCCTATTTGGCTTAAAAATAGGTTGAGATGACGCTGGCCCTAGAATTGCGGGCAACGGAGGAGGGATGACACCAGAAGCCAGGGCCAGACAAACGATCGACGCGTTGCTCATTCAGGCAGGCTGGCACGTCTGCAATATGGCCGATGCCAACATCCACGCCGCCCGTGGTGTTGCCCTCCGCGAATTTCCCCTCAACCCGGGCTACGGCTTTGCCGACTACCTGCTCTACATCGACGGCAAGGCCGCTGGCGTCATTGAAGCCAAAAAAGAAGGCGCCACCCTTACTGGTGTTGAAGTGCAGTCCGCCCGCTACGCCCAGGGCCTGCCAGCCAGCTTGCCCGCCTGGGTACGGCCCTTGCCATTCAGCTATGAATCAACTGGCATAGAAACCCACTTCACCCAAGGGCTGGACCCCGAGCCGCGTGCCCGCGCCGTATTTGCATTTCATCGGCCCGAGACGCTGGCCGCCTACCTGAAAAATCTGCCCCTCAGCAGCGTCATACACACTGGGCCTGCAACGCCGGCTACGGCCAATGACCCCGGCACTGCAATCCCTACCTTCCTTGGCCGTCTTCAAACCCTGCCGCCGTTGAAAGTAGAGGGCCTGTGGCCCGCCCAAATCGTCGCCATCCGCAACCTTGAAAAGTCGCTCAAAGCCAACAGACCCCGCGCCCTTATCCAGATGGCCACCGGCAGCGGCAAGACCTTCACCAGCATCAGTTTCATCTACCGCCTCATCAAGTTTGGCGGTGCCAGGCGCGTGCTGTTTCTGGTTGACCGGGGCAACCTGGGCCGCCAGACCAAAAAAGAGTTTGACCAATACACCTCGCCCTACAACAACTACAAGTTTGGTGAGGAATACATCGTTCAGCACCTGCAAAGCAACCAGCTAGACACCACGGCCCGCGTCACCATCTGCACCATCCAGCGCCTTTTCAGCATGCTCAAGGGCAGGGAACTGGCGGCGGAAGACGACGAGCAAAGCGTCGATGGTTTGGGTAATTTGTTCAAATCACCCGACCCCATAGCCTACAACCCCAACTTCCCCATCGAGACCTTCGACATCATCGTCACCGACGAAGCTCACCGCAGCATTTACAACCTGTGGCGCCAGGTGCTCGAATACTTTGACGCGTACCTCATCGGCCTGACAGCCACGCCCAGCAAGCAAACCTTTGGCTTTTTTAACCAGAACCTGGTCATGGAATACGGCCACCAGCAGGCCGTGGCCGACGGCGTCAACGTCAACTACGACGTGTACCGCATTCGCACCCAGGTCAGTGAAAAAGGCAGCCAGATTGAGGCGGGCTATTCAGTCGGATACCGCGACCGCCTAACCCGAAAAACCCGCTGGCAAGAGCTGGACGAAGACATGGCCTACGACGCCGACGCACTCGACCGCGCTGTGCAAACGCCGGACCAGGTTCGTACCATCGTCCGCACCTTCCGCGACAAGCTCCATACCGAGATTTTCCCCGGCCGCACCGAAGTGCCCAAGACCATCGTGTTTGCCAAAGACGATAACCACGCCGAAAAGATTGTCGAAATCCTGCGTGAAGAATTTGGCAAGGGCAACGACTTTGCGCAAAAGATCACCTACCGCACCACAGGCGACAAGCCCGAGAACCTGATCAGCGCCTTTCGTAACAGCTACAACCCCCGCATTGCCGTCACGGTAGACATGATCGCCACCGGCACCGACATCAAGCCGGTTGAGATTGTCATGTTCATGCGCTCGGTCAAAAGCCGCAACTTTTTTGAGCAGATGAAAGGCCGCGGTGTTCGCATCTGCGACCCCAACGACCTGCAGGCCGTAACACCAGACGCTACGGTGAAAGACCACTTTGTCATCGTCGATTGCGTGGGTGTGTGCGAGCAGGACAAAACCGACTCCGCCCCCA
>JANLYY010000050.1:0-12282 GCA_031365885.1 Polaromonas sp.
GCTCGTTCACGCGGTTGCTCAGATCGGCGAGCTGGTTGCTGATGGTGTTGATGCGTTCTGCGTCCATGGGGTTCGGTCCTGCTTGATTGGGTAGATGCTGCTATTTTCTCATGGCGCAATTCAGGATTCGGATTTCCAACGCAAAGGCGCAAAGATGCACAGGACGCCAAGGGAATCGCCGTCAATAAGTCAAATTTCTTCCTTTGCAACCTTTGCGCTTTTGCATCTTTGGGTTGGAAACTTGACTCATTTCATTGCGCTGCCAAAAACCCCTCAATCAACCTCGCCAGCGCTTCAGGCTGGTCATGGTGCAGCATGTGACCTGCGTCTTCAATCACTGCAACCGTCGCCTGCGGCACTTGCTTGAGACGTTCGTGGTAGTCGGCCAGGGTGTATTTGCCTGCCCACCACTTGGCCAGCGAATCGTCCAAGGCCTCGACGGCCAGCACTGGCGCGCTGATGCAGCGATAAATCGCCAGCGCTTCTTCCGCGCGGTAGAGGTTGGCGCTGGTGATTTTGTGGGCGGCGTCGCCCAAAATCTCCCACTGGCCCTGCGCATTCGGGCTGGACCAGTGGCTGGCAAGCCAGTCGGCCTTGTCTTTTGACAGCCGGGGATTGGTTTTCATCAACCGGCGCGCGACACCGGCGGCATCGCCATAGCACTTCAAGGCGAGCTCGCCTCGCTGCAGGCTTTTCAGCTCGTCCATCCATTTTCCGTAGCGTGCTGGCGCCTGCGCTGGCTGGCTCGCGGCCAGTCCAAAGCCTTCCAGATTCACCAGTTTGCGGATGCGCGCCGGCCGCACCCCGGCGTACATCATTGCGACGTTGCCGCCCATGCTGTGGCCGACCAGATCGACGGGCTGCGCCTGGACGTAGTGGTCAAGCAGAAAATCGACATCGGCCAGATAGTCGGGGAACCAATAGCTGTCGGCCTTGCTGGCGGGTTGCGACGGCGCAGTTTTGCCAAAGCCGCGCCAGTCGGGCGCGATGATGGTGCGGCCGCCTAAAAACGCGCTGCTGAACGCATCAATCATGAATTGATAAGACGCGGCGACGTCCATCCAGCCGTGTAGCAACACCAGTGGCGGCAGTGCCGAGGTGGCGCCCGTGCTGCCGCCCCAGACCTGCACGTGGTAATTGAGCCCACGTATCGGGATAAATTCGCTGCGGGAGAGGCGTTTTTCTTTGTACATTGGAAGGATGATAAAGACAGACCCCGCAAAGCGCAGTCAATCGAGCGACAAAAGCCGCAGCAAAAACCGTAACGCTGCACCCGATCACTATGCCGCCATGCACCAGGGCTTTCGCTGGCAGGTCGACGAGTTCTTCAACATCGCCGAGGTGTGCTGCAGCCGCTGGGCGCGTGCCGAGGCCAGCTCTGATGACGCTACAAAACTTATAGCTGTTCACGCACATAAAAAGGGGGCTGCAGGCATATTTCATACCTATTTCGAGCTCCAAAGGGCTGCGGACGCACTCAGCCACGTGCTCGCAGGCCTGGGCGTGCAGCGCGGCGACCGCGTGGCCATCGTGATGCCGCAGCGCTTTGAAACGGCGGTGGCCTACATGGCAGTGTTTCAGATGGGTGCGGTCGCCATGCCGCTGTCGATGCTGTTCGGCCCCGAGGCGCTGCAATACCGCCTGTACGACAGTGAAGCGGTGGTGGCGATCTGCGACGAAAGCAGCATTGCCAGCGTGCAGCAGGTGCGCGGCGACTGCCCAACGTTGCAAACGGTGGTGGGCGTCGGCGTCGCGCAGGGCGATGTTGATTACGAAAGCGCTGCGGCGGCGCACAGCGGCCCTTTTGCGGCGGTGCCGACGCGCGCCGACGAGGCGGCGATCCTGATTTACACCAGCGGCACCACTGGCCCACCCAAGGGCGCGCTGCTGGCGCATCGGGCGTTGATAGGTAATCTGCCGGGCTTTGTTTGCAGCCAGAACTGGTTTGGGTTTGACCCGTATTCGGTCAATACTCCCTTCCCCGCGCGGGGGAGGGCCGGGGAGGGGGCGAGCCCATCAGGGGCAAGGCCCAGCGAGGGAGACCCAAACACGTCAGTGTATTGGTCTCCCGCAGACTGGGCATGGACCGGCGGGCTGATGGACGCCCTGCTGCCCACGCTGTATTTCGGCCGTCCCATCGTCGCCTTCAACGGCCGTTTCACGCCCGAACTCGCCTTTACGCTGATGCAGCAGCACGGCGTGACGCACACGTTTTTGTTCCCCACCGCGCTGAAGGCCATGATGAAAGCCTACCCGCATCCGCGCGAGCATTTCGAGCTGAAGCTCGAAGGACTGATGAGCGCTGGCGAGGCGGTGGGCGACGCGGTGTTCGCGTATTGCCACGATGAACTCGGCGTCGTCGTCAACGAGATGTTTGGCCAGACGGAGATCAACTACGTCGTCGGCAATTGCAACCGGTTTTGGCCAGCCAGGCCCGGCAGCATGGGCAAGGGCTACCCGGGTCACCGAGTTGCCGTGATCGACGATGACGGCAACGAATGCGCAGTGGGCGTGTCAGGTGACGTGGCTGTAAATCGCTCTGATGTACATGGCGACCCAGACCCGATTTTCTTTTTAGGCTACTGGAAAAAAGACGCTGCCACCGAAGCAAAATTTACCGGCGACTGGTGCCGCACCGGCGACCTGGCGCGGCGCGATGCCGATGGCTATCTCTGGTACGAAGGCCGCGCCGACGACGTGTTCAAGGCGGCGGGTTACCGCATCGGCCCCGGTGAAATCGAGAACTGCCTGGTCAAACACCCGGCCGTCGCCAACGCCGCGGTGGTGCCCAAGCCCGACAAGGAACGCGGCGCGGTAGTCAAGGCGTATATCGTGCTTGCTCCTGAAGTCATAGCTGCTCGCGCACGTTCTACCTGGGCTGTAGGCCGATTTAATGCCGAACTCACAGAAGAACTTCAGCTGCATGTCAAAAAAATGCTGGCGCCTTATGAATACCCGAAAGAGATTGAATTCATTGACGCGCTGCCGATGACGACGACCGGCAAGGTGCAGCGGCGCGTGCTGCGGCTGCAGGAAGAGGAACGGTTTAAAAAGGTAAGCTGAAGACTAAAACTATCTGAAAAAGCTGTCATGCAAAAAATATCCACAGTGCAAGCCCTCGGCGAAAAACCGCTGGCAACGAACAATCCCCCGGCGTTACGGCAGATTAAAAACCTGCCCGGCCCGCGCGCCTGGCCGCTGGTAGGCAACGCACTGCAGGTCAAGGTCAGCCGCATCCATCGGGACATGGAGCAATGGTGCCAGCGCTATGGTCCCTTGTTCAAGGTTTACCTTGGGCGCAGGCCGCTGCTGGTGGTGGCCAACCACGCCACGGTCAGCGCCTTGCTGCGCGACCGGCCTGACCGCTTTCGCAGACCGTCGGTGACGGCTGCAATTTCTTCAGAACTCGGTGGTCTGCCCAATATATTCATGGCAGAGGGCGCGGCGTGGCGCAACCAGCGGCGCATGGTGATGGCAGGCTTTGCACCGAAGGCCATCAAGGAATACTTTCCAGCGCTGGTAAAGGTAGGCTTGCGCCTGCAACAACGCTGGAGCGAAGCCGCAGCAACGCACGCCAGCATTAATCTATCGGCAGACCTGAAGCGCTACACGGTAGATGTCATTGCCGGCCTGGCGTTTGGGCAGGACGTGAACACGCTCGAATCGGGCGACAACGTGATTCAGAAGCACCTGGACCAAATTCTTCCGGGGATTTCCCGGCGCAGTCTGTCAGCCGTGCCTTACTGGCGCTATTTCAAGCTGCCGCAAGACCGGCGGCTCGAGCAAAGCTCGGCGGCACTGCGGCAAGCGGTGTACGGCCTGATCGACCAGGCACGTCAGCGCATGCAGCACCACCCCAGTGCAGCTGACAGGCCTGCCAATTTACTGGAGGCCCTGATTGCAGCGGCCGACCAGGCGGGCAGCGCCATCGACAAGGACACGGTGGCAGGCAACCTGTCGACCATGCTGCTGGCGGGCGAAGACACCACGGCCAATTCGATTGCGTGGCTGCTTTATTTTCTGAGCAGCCACCCTGACGATCTGCGAAAGGCCACGCAAGAGGTGCGAGCCCTGGCCCCTGATTGCGCTGCTTTTACGCTGGAGCAATTGGACAGTCTGGACTTTCTGGGCGCCTGCATAGAAGAAGCCATGCGGCTCAAACCCGTGGCGCCTTACCTGCCGCTGGAAGCACTGACGGACACCACGGTAGAGGACGTGCTTGTGCCTGCGGGCACCATCGTCTGGTGTGTGCTGCGCCACGACAGCATGGATGAAAAAAACTTCACGAACGCAAGCGCATTTGATCCCGGACGATGGCTTGTTCCTCTTGATGGTTGCGGCCCTGCTGCCACAACGAGTGCGGGTGCAAACAAGGGCATTGCGATGCCGTTTGGCGCAGGCCCGCGCACGTGCCCGGGGCGCTATCTGGCACTGCTGGAAATAAAAATCGCAGTGGCCATGGTGCTGGGCCATTTTGAGATTGAAAGCGTAGCCACGGACTCCGGCCTGCCACCCAAGGAGTTAATGGGCTTTGTCATGTCGCCTGACGGTTTGAAGATGCGCCTGAAAGCGCGCTGATTGAGCAGCCGTAAAGAAAGCACCCGAGAGGGTGCTTTCTTTCTCTTCACCAGCGGGGGCCGCAGAACTGGCTTTGCCAGGCTGCAGGCGACTGTCCCCTGCAAGGGGAGAAGGCGCTACACGCAGTGAGCGTCCGACAGGGGTGAGTCAATCACTTTGCAGCAACCTGCTCGGCCACATAAATCTCGACGCGGCGATTTTTGTCGCGGCCCTGCTGCGAGTTGTTGTCGGCAATCGGCTCGCGTGAGCCACGGCCGTCGGTGGCGATGCGCTGGCGTGCCACGCCACGGCTCACCAGATAGTCACGAGCCGCTTCGGCGCGGTCAATCGACAGCGGGTTGTTGACCGAATCAGAGCCAGTGTTGTCGGTGTGGCCGATGATGGTCACGGTGCTGACCGTGTGCTGGTTCAGGCTGGTGGCGAACTGGTTCAGGATGGGGGCAAAGTTCGGCTTGATGGCGGCGCGGCCCACATCAAACGACACATCGCTGGGAATGTCGAGCTTCAGGCGGTTGTCCTGCGTTTGGCTCACAGCCACGCCGGTGCCAACCGTTGCGCGTTCCATTGCAGCTTTCTGGTCTTGCATTTTCTTAGACCAGATATAGCCACCGCCCGCACCAGCTGCGCCGCCGATCGCAGCACCTGTAACGGCGCCTTTGGAGCCACCCGTCGCAGCGCCGATGACAGCACCGGCCAGTGCGCCTATGCCCGCGCCTTTAGCCGTGCCCGACTGCGTTTCGGTCATGTTGGCGCAGCCCGACAGCACGCCGATGGCGAGTGCAATGCAGCTTAGGGATTTGAGGATGGGTTTCATGAGAGTTCTCCTGGCGATTGAATCGAAGTGAATTGAATTGAAATAATAAAAACTGGATGATAGGGCTTGCAACGTTCCTGTCGCAGTCGAGTTTTTTAAGCGACCTTTCCATAACGTCCAAGGTCAGCCAACGGGGTACACCATAGCGCATTCAAACGTATCAGCCTGTAAGGAGATTGCGTTAAAAGAAGCAGACCTTGGCACCCATCGTCCGCCATTAAACTTGAAGCCCTGGCTGAACCCATGCCGGTCCGTGACACTTCAGTGCCGTGCCCAGCGTTTCGTCAAATTTGTCAAAAATTTCTGATTTGTAATCCATGAAAAAAATTCTCCTTGGCGCCAGTGACCTGCAGGTCACCCCTATCTGTCTGGGCACCATGACTTTCGGCGAGCAGGTCAATGAAGCGTTGGCTCACGCGATTCTTGACCGCTCGCTTGAACGCGGCGTCAATTTCATCGACACGGCCGAAATGTATTCGGTGCCGGCCCGCGCTGAAACATTTGGCGCCACCGAAACCATCATCGGCAACTGGTTGGTAAAAAATCCGTCAGCGCGCCAGCAAATGGTTCTGGCCACCAAAGTGGCCGGCCCCTCGCGCGGCATGCCCTGGGTGCGCGCGGGTGGCGGCATGACGGCCAAAGACATCGTCTCGTCCTGTAACGCCAGCTTGAAGCGCTTGCAGACCGACGTGATTGACCTGTACCAGATTCACTGGCCCGAGCGGCATGTACCTGCCTTCGGCATGCTGTATTACCAACCCGAGTCCGAGCGTTCGAGCACATCAATTCATCAGCAGCTTGAAGCACTCGGCGGCCTGGTCAAGGCCGGCAAGGTGCGCGCGATTGGCTTGTCGAACGAGTCGCCATACGGCGTACACGAGTTCGTTCGCCTGGCCGAGGCGCACGGCCTGCCGCGCATCGCCACCGTGCAAAACCCGTTCTGCCTGATCAACCGCGCGGTTGAAAATGGCCTCGACGAAACCATGCACCGCCTGGGCGTTTCCTTGCTGGCGTATTCGCCGCTGGGCTTTGGTTTGCTGACGGGCAAATACGATGCGTCTGGCATAGCAGGCGCAGACGCACCAAAGGACGCGCGCATCGGCAAGTTTGAATCGGTGCGCAAACAGCGCTGGGGCCGGCCCGAGGCGCTGGCTGCCGCGCGGCGATACAACGCGCTGGCGCGTGACAACGGCCTCACGCCGACGCAAATGGCGCTGGCGTTTTGCTACACCAAGTGGCAGGTCGCCAGCACCATCATCGGCGTCACGTCGGTCGCGCAGCTGGATGAGGATATTGATGCGTTTGGGACCGTGCTGGCGCCTGGGGTGCTGGAAGCCATTGACAAAATTCGATGGGACGCGCGGGATCCCGCGCTTTAAATGGTATCTCCCCTAAGGGTCTGCGGCGCCTCCCCCCAGGGAGCGCCACCAGCGGCCCGGCAAAGCCGGTTCCGCGTCGACCCGCTTGAGAGGCCGCCACGATGAGCAAGAAAGATCACGTTTCGGAAACACCCGCCACGCAAATGCTGCGGGCGCATCACATTGCTTTTTCCGAACATCCGTATGAATATCTCGAACACGGCGGCGCGCAGCGCAGCGCCGAGGTGCTCGGGCTGGACCCGTTCACCGTCATCAAAACGCTGGTCATGCAGGACCAGGATGCCGCGCCGCTGCTGGTGCTGATGCACGGCAACCGCAAGGTCTCGACAAAGAATCTGGCGCGGCAGATCGGTGCCAAATCGGTTGAGCCGTGCAAGCCAGGAGTGGCGAATCGCCACAGCGGTTATCTGGTCGGCGGCACCTCGCCCTTTGGCACGCGCAAGGCGATGCCGGTGTACATCGAGACAAGCATTTTGGCGCTGCCTGAAATTGCGATCAACGGCGGGCGGCGCGGTTATCTGGTAGGCATTGACCCGCAGGTCTGCGTCACGCTGCTGGGCGCAAAATCGGTGCAGTGTGCTTTGGTCGAATGAGTCCATGATCGAATAGAAAAATAGCAGGAGACAAAACTTGAACTATGCCTATGCCACCCTTGCTGTGCTTGCCGCCTACCTGATCGGCTCACTCTCATTTGCCGTCATCGTCAGCCGCGTGATGGGCCTTAACGACCCGCGCAGCTATGGCAGCAAAAACCCCGGCGCCACCAATGTGCTGCGTTCGGGCAGCAAGGCCGCGGCGGTGGTCACGTTGCTGCTTGACGCGCTGAAAGGCTGGTTGCCGGTGGTGCTGGTGAAGTGGTTGGGCGTTGACTACGGCCTGGGCGGCGGCACGGTGGCGGCGGTCGGCCTGGCTGCTTTCATCGGCCACTTGTACCCGGTGTTCTTCAAGTTCAAGGGCGGCAAGGGCGTGGCGACCGCAGCCGGCGTGTTGATCGGCATCAGCTGGGTTCTGGGCCTAGCCACGCTGGCAACCTGGGTGATCGTGGCCTACTTTTCACGCTATTCGTCATTGGCGTCACTGGCTGCAGCGGTTTTTTCGCCGCTGTATTACCTGTTTGGCGACCGGGCGGCGTGGTATGTCGACAAGCGCATTGTGATGATGCTGGTGGTCATCAGCGCGCTGCTGATCTATCGTCACCGCGAAAATATCAACAAGCTGCTCAAGGGCACAGAATCGCGGCTGGGCGCGAAGGCGGCGGGGAACTAGCGCCCGTCTGTGCAACGGCCATTACAGGCTGTTTTTACAGTAAAAAATGCCTGTAGCCCAATGAATACCTGAGTGAGCAGCTATGAAATAAATAGCGACTTCAATTTCAATACCGCTTGTCCAGTGTCATCAGCGTGTTCTCACGCCGCATCTGAAAGCGCGACAGAAAGCTGTTGCCCAGCAGTAGATACGGCATCGGTTGCGGAATGACAACCGCATCGACGTCGAACACTTCCACGTCACCGACGCGAACTGAATTGAGCTTGATACGAAAGCCTTCGGTGGTGCCATTGGCGGTGGACATGCGAACCGGCTGGCCGGTTTTGTAAGGAATGCCGGCGCGCTCGGCGTCCTGCACACTCATCGCGATGCTGGTGGCGCCGGTGTCCACCATGAACTGCACCGCGCGACCATTGATCTGCCCGGCGGTCATGAAGTGGCCGCCACTGCTTTCAGTCAGCATGATGCGTGTGCCGCGCCCGGCCGATGCACCAACGCCGCCCAGACTTACGGGCGCATCACCCAAGCGCACGGTGCTGCGCTTGCCGCCCTGTTCAATCACCGCCTGGTCGCCCGCCGTGGAGATGACTTTCACGCCCTGATGCGTTTCGCCTGCTGCTACGCTTTTCGGCGCTGTGCCATCGACGATCAGCAGCGCCTTGCTGCCAAGCATGCCGGCCAGGGCGACGGATTGGGCTTGTGCGGCGCTGTGCCCGAAGACAAGCGCAGCCATCAGTATTGCCGGACTGAAAAATCGCCCGGCAGAAGACAGGTGCGCCATCACCTCAGTCTCTCTGGTTGTCAAAACTAAGCGGGAAATCCTTGATTTCGGCCCGAATCAAAGCCTGCGCGGCTTGCAGGTCATCGCGCTTGGCACCCGTGATGCGAACCTTGCCGTCCTGAATCGCGGCTTGCACCTTGATCTTGCTGCCCTTGATCAATTGCTGGATTTTCTTGGCCAGCTCGGCTTCGATGCCGTCGCGCACCTTGGTGACCTGCTTGACCTTGTCGCCGCCGATTTTCTCGACCTTGCCGACATCCAGGAACCGCACGTCAACGTCAGCCTTGGTCAGCTTGTTGCGCAAAATGTCGTTCATCTGGTCGATCTGGAAATCACTGTTGCCGATCAACGTGATTTCTTTTTCTTTCAGCTCGATTGCGGCGGGCGTGCCCTTGAAATCAAAGCGCGTGCCAATTTCCTTGCCGGTGTTTTCGACGGCATTTTTGACCTTGACCAGGTTGGCTTCGAGCACGGTGTCAAAAGAGGGCATGGTGGTGGCTTTGCTGCGGGGCAATTGAAAAGGTTATCAAGGGCAATGAGACAATCCAGCGAATGTTAGTCGAGAAAAACGTTCCGCTCCAGCATTCCAACACCTTCGGCATCGTCGCCAAAGCGCTCACGCTCGTGCGCATCGCCAATGAGGCTGATATTGCGGCAGTTTTGCACGATTCCGCGTTAAATCCGCTGCCCAAATTTGTCCTCGGCGGCGGCAGCAACATCGTGCTGACCGGCGACGTCAAGCCGCTGGTGCTCAAGGTCGAACTGATGGGCAAGCGCCTTCACAGCGAAACCGCCAAGGCCTGGATTGTCGAAGCCAGCGCCGGTGAAAACTGGCACGACCTGGTCACCTGGACCCTGCAAAACGGCTACCCCGGCCTGGAAAACCTGGCGCTGATTCCGGGGCTGGTCGGCGCGTCACCCGTGCAAAACATCGGCGCGTATGGCGTCGAACTGCAAGACCGGTTTGACTCGCTCGATGCGATTGATCTGACGACCGGACAGCCGTTCACCCTGAACGCCGCGCAATGCGCCTTCGGTTACCGCGACTCGGTTTTCAAGCACTCAAGCAAGCCCGATTCAGCCGGCAAGCCGGGCTTTGGTTTGGCTGGCAAGGCCATCATCACGCGCGTGCGGTTCGCGCTGCCCAAAGTCTGGAAGGCTGTGCTGGGCTATGCCGACATCGACAAGAAAATGCAGCTGTCTGGTGTGCTTGATCCCCGTGCGCAGCAAATCTACGACTGGGTCTGCGAAATTCGCCGCGCCAAGCTACCCGACTGGAATGTGATTGGCAACGCCGGCAGCTTCTTCAAGAACCCGACGGTATCGAGCGAGCAGTGTTCCGACATCATTCAGCGCGAACCAAAAATCGTGCATTACAAGCTCGCCGACGGCTCCGTCAAACTCGCCGCCGGCTGGCTCATTGATGCGTGCGGTTGGCGCGGCAAATCAATCGGCAACGCCGGTGTGTATGACAGGCAGGCGCTGGTGCTTGTGAACCGCGGCGGCTCCGCGCACCCGGTAACGGGCGGCGAAGTGATGACGCTGGCCAAGGCAATTCAGACCAGCGTGTATGAACGCTTTGGCATTTTGCTGGAGCCAGAACCGGTGGTGGTTTGACGATTACCTGGCTGGCGATGGCAAACGCGGCAAGTTGAAATTAACGTCGCAAATTAATCGGTAGCCGTTTAATTTGCGACGTATGCATTGGCACACTGAATCGCCCGCGCGCGTGAGCCATACAAATAGGCGGCGCGGACTTTGGGAAAACGACGCAACTCTGCGCGCAGCAAGTCGGTGACGCGTTCGGAAAGGCCGGTGCGAAGGTCAATTTTCATCGGTTGAAATGGCGCGGCATCAGCAAACTGGTTCAATGGCATTGCCGCAGCGTGCTTGGCACGGCGCGCATCAAGCAGCAAGCAACTCACGCTCGGCGGCTTCTATCAACTCTGCAGCCACACCACGACGTTTAAGGGCATCAATCAGGCGAGCTTGCGAGGTGGCGGCAAACTGTGCTTCGTCGCGGCGCAGCCCTTCGCTCAAGTAGGCTTTGAGCAAGGTTTGGTAACCTGTAAATCCACGCTGCGGGGCGATGGTTTTCATCGACTCCACGACATCTACAGGAATGCGCAGCGTGATGGACGTCATGACGCGGTCTTTGTTGAGACGGGACTTCAAGCGTTCACTGAGCATAGAGCACCTCTTCGTTGGGCTCTGCGCGCCGCGCAGAAATGATTCGGATACAAGTTGCTTCGATTTCGAGATGAACCACAAACAGCAAACGGCCTAGTCTGTCAAAGCCAATCGCTGCATCACGTGCCTCATCGCTTCGCGAAGCATCGTCAGGATGAACATCGGATCACTGAACACGGTGGCGGCTTCTTCAAAGCGTACGCCGTGTTTGCGCCAGTTGACCTGCGCCTTGTCCTGGTTCCAGACGAACAAATCGCCATTGACGGCGTAGTGATCATCTATGCCTGAATTATGTTGTTATGTATTTACTTTGTCAATACAAGCAGTCAGCTTGAATCGGCTACGGTGCTGATCCCAGCTTTAGCAACTCCCCCCCCGTAGCCGCAGACAACAACCCCACCTTCGCATAAATCCCCAGCTTGTCGCGCGTATCCACAATGTCCAGATTCCGCATCGTCAACTGGCCAATCCGGTCTGCCGGTGAAAAGCTGGACTCACCTTTTTCCATCGTCAGGCGCTCGGGGTGGTAGGTCAGGTTGCTTGATACCGTGTCCAAAATCGAATAATCGTTGCCGCGCCGCAATTCGACTGTGACTTCGCCGGTGATCGCGCTGGCGATCCAGCGTTGGGCGGCCTCGCGCAGCATCATCGCTTGCGAATCGAACCAGCGGCCCTGGTACAGCAGACGGCCGAGTCGTTTGCCGTTCATGCGGTACTGCTCGATGGTGTCTTCGTTGTGAATGCCGGTGATCAGCCGCTCGTAGGCAATAAATAGCAGCGCCAGGCCGGGCGCTTCGTAGATGCCGCGGCTTTTGGCTTCGATGATGCGGTTTTCGATCTGGTCGCTCATGCCCAGGCCGTGGCGGCCGCCGATGCGGTTGGCTTCCAGTATCAGCTCGACCAGGTTGTCGAAACGCTTGCCGTTCAGCGCGACCGGCTGGCCTTCTTCAAAGCGCACGGTGACTTCTTCGCGTTTGACTTCGACTTCCTCTTTCCAGAACGCGACACCCATGATCGGCTGGACGATTTTCATGCCGCTGCTCAAATGCTCGAGGTCTTTGGCCTCGTGCGTGGCGCCCAGCATGTTCGAGTCGGTCGAATACGCTTTTTCGGCCGACATCTTGTAGCCGAAACCGGCCTGCGTCATGAAGGCCGACATCTCGGCGCGGCCGCCCAATTCATCGATGAAAAGTTGGTCCAGCCACGGTTTGTAGATTTTCAGGTGCGGATTGGTGAGAAGGCCGTAGCGGTAAAAGCGCTCGATGTCGTTGCCC
>JANLYY010000120.1:0-2323 GCA_031365885.1 Polaromonas sp.
CATATTGAATGGCAGCACGACAGTGATCGACCCGCCCGACGGCAACATGAATGCCTACCTCGACTCACTCGACCGCCTGAGTGACGCCTGCGAAAAACACGGCATCGAATTTATTGCCCCGGCCCACGGCCATGTGCTGGGTCATGCCAAAGCCGCCATAGCCGGTCTGAAAGCGCACCGCCTAAAACGCGAAGCCAAGATCATCGGCGTGATGCAGGCGCAGCCCGACGGCTCGATGGACGACTGGGTGGCGCTGGCTTATGACGATGTAGATCCGCGCATATGGCCGGTGGCCAAACGCTCACTGCTGGCGCATGTGGAGCGGGTGCGGGAGCTGGCGCTGGTCGTTGAAGAATAGGGGCGCCCTGCGCGGTTTATACTTTTCAGCTGTTGCCACAGGGCGCGCCGAAAGTCATCGCGCGCTGCGGCAAAAAAGTCAGTTTGTTTGAGTCCCTTTGTTTCCACATCAACGAGGTTTTTCATGCCTTTCCTGCTTTCCATCACCAAACGCCAGTTACTTCAAACCACGGGCACCCTGCTGGCCGGCCTGATGCTGATCGCCTGCGGCAAAAAAGAGTCGCCCGCACCTGTGGCCGCCACACCGGTACCGGCTGCCTCGGCGCAGGCCCCTGCTGCCAAGGTGTATGTAGTGGGAACCGACGCTGCCTACGCGCCATTCGAGTCGCAAAATGAAAAAGGCGAAATCGTCGGCTTCGATATTGACGTGGTCAAAGCCGTCGCCGCCAAGTCCGGCATTGAAGTGAAGTTTGTCAACACACCGTGGGAAGGCATCTTCAATACGCTGGCCCAGGGTGACCGCGACTTTTTGGTCTCAAGCATCACCATCACCGACGAGCGCAAGCAGACGATGGATTTTTCGTCGCCCTACTTTGATGCGCAGCAATTGATGGCGGTAAAAAAGGATTCGAAGATCGCCAAGTTCGACGACCTGAAAAAACTCAACGTCGGCGTGCAAACCGGCACCACCGGCGACGAAGTGGTGACCAAGCTGCAAGGCAAGGAAAGCACCAACGTCAAGCGTTTTGAATCGACCCCGCTGGCGCTGAAAGAGCTGGAAGCTGGTGGCGTCGATGCGGTGGTCGCCGACAACGGTGTGGTGGTGCATTACGTCGCCAACAACGCCGCTTTGAGCTTCAAGACGCTGGCTGACTCCAGCTTCGCTGCCGAGCAGTACGGCCTGGCGGTGAAAAAGGGCAATGCTGATCTGCTGGCCAAGCTGAACAAGGGCCTGGCTGATGTCAAAGGTGACGGCACCTACAACACGATTTACGCCAAGTACTTCGGCGCTGTACCGGGCGCCGCTGCTGCAGCGACACCTGCATCCAAATAGTCAGGTGGTGAAGGACACACAGAGGCGCCAAAGCAGGCCGGGCAAAATGGGCTCAAACCGCTGCCCTGTGTGACTTTTGTGACTTCCGTCGTTCCCGTCGCTCCCGTTCCGCCGGAGTCGCCCGCACCCAAACATCCGCAGCATCCGGACGCTCGCCGGCGCATGCTGCGTGCGATAGCGGTATTCGAAGCGGTCAAGGGCCTGGCTGCGCTGGCCACGAGCATTGGCTTTTTGGGTTTGCTGCACCACAATCTGCATCAGGTGGCACTGGCACTGTTGTGGCGTTTTCATCTTGATCCGGCTTTGCAGTACCCGGCACTGCTGCTGCACTACGCCGATTTGCTCAGTGTGATGGACCTGCGTTCGCTGGCCCCGGTGGCCATCGGCTACATCACCGTGCGGCTGGCCGAAGCCTGGGGCCTGTGGATGCAGAAAGTGTGGGCCGAATGGCTGGGTGCGTTGTCGGGTGCGCTTTACATACCGCTTGAGATTGCGCATCTGATGCACAGCACAACGGTGGCAAGCGCCGCGGTCTTGTTCGGCAATTTCGCCATGGTGGGCTTTCTGGCCTTTCAGCTCTGGCAACGGCGTCGACATGGTGCTGGCGCGGCTTGAATATGAAGAATGACCGCCAATCATTCCGTATGAAAAAGTGTGAAGCTCGCCGATAAGCCGGATTTTGTGCGCTGAACCTTCTTGCCTAAACAAGTTAGCCCAGTGTGACCGCCATTAATCTGGGCCGGGGGTCGCCCACCCGGCTCGGTGCTACCTACCCGCCAGCTCCGCGGAACTACATCAACGCTGGCCTATTTGGTATTGCTGCGCGTAGAGATTGCCCGTTTCACCCGCCTCCAGGTTACCCAGAAAGCGACTCGTCTCTGTTGCTCTGATCCTCACCTCACGGTGGAGAGGTATTACCTCCTACGCTGTCCTGTGCAGTCCGGACGTTCCTCCAGTGCCAGGTTTCCCATA
>JANLYY010000129.1:0-7597 GCA_031365885.1 Polaromonas sp.
CTGGTCGGTGTTTTTGATCAGCAGGCAAATCGGCGTGCCGGTGGTCTTGCCTTCGTACACGCCCGACAGAATTTCAACCGCATCAGGCTCGTTGCGCTGGGTGACGTGGCGGCTGGTGCCGGGGCGGCGGCGGTCCAGATCCATCTGGATGTCAGCCTCACAAAGCGACAGGCCGGGCGGGCAGCCGTCAATGACGCAGCCAATCGCCGGTCCGTGGGATTCACCGAAGTTGGTGACTGCGACTAAATTGCCGAAGGTGTTGCCGCTCATGAAGGAAGATTATCCCTGAGCAAAGAAGCCTGTAAAGCCGCCAGATGCGGTGGGCGCGTCAGCTGCCTTTGGCTTCGTTTTCCTCATCGGCCCCGGCCGGCCAGTCGCGAATATAGGCCTTCAGCATCTTGTTCTCAAAGTTCTGGCTGTCGACCACCGCCTTGGCCACGTCATACAAACTGATCACGCCCATCAGCATTTTCTGGTTCATTACTGGCATGTAGCGTGCGTGGCGATCCAGCATCATCCGGCGTACTTCATCAAGCGCCGTCTCGGACGTACACGTCAGCGGATGGTCGTCCATCGCCGTCGCTACCCGTGTGTCGCCAATAACGCCGCCGTTCTTGACGATGCAGACAATGACCTCGCGAAATGTCAGCATGCCGACCAGTTCACCATGGCCCATCACCACCAGCGAGCCGATGTCTTTGTCAGCCATGATCTGGGCCGCCTTGGCCAGCGGTTCATCGGGTTGCACGGTGTAGAGCGTGTTTCCCTTCACGCGCAGGATGTCATCGACTTTCATGGCTTTCTCCTGGAGTAATCCCGGTATGGTTCTGATGGGGTCCCGGTTGAATGACGATCATCCTGCCGCAGCGCGGCACCAGGAAATGCAATTCCAATATAGCCCACAATCGACTGCGTGCTGTAAGGATTTATTCTTTGTAGCGCAGAGATCGCCACCGACTGGCGCCCTCATCACTACATTTTTTTCAACTAAAGGCCCATCCATGCCAGGCTACTCTGACCCCGGCTTCGACACGCTCGCGCTTCACGCCGGCGCGGCGCCCGACCCCGCGACAGGCGCCAGAGCCGTGCCGATTCACCTGACGACCTCGTTCGTCTTCGAATCCAGCGACCACGCCGCATCGCTCTTCAACCTGGAGCGTGCGGGCCATGTCTATTCGCGCATCAGCAACCCGACCAACGCAGTACTGGAGCAACGCGTATCGGCGCTTGAAGGCGGTATCGGCGCCATCGCGACGGCCAGCGGGCAGGCGGCACTGCACCTGAGCATCGCAACGCTGATGGGCGCGGGCTCCCACATCGTCGCCAGCACGGCGCTTTACGGTGGCTCGCAAAACCTGTTGCACTACACGCTGCGGCGCTTTGGCATTGAGACCACATTTGTCAAGCCGGGCGACCTGGCTGCGTGGCGCGCCGCAGTGCAGCCCAACACCAAACTCTTTTTCGGCGAGACCGTGGGCAACCCGGGACTGGATGTACTCAACATTGAGACGGTGTCAAACATCGCGCACGAAGCCGGTGTGCCGCTGCTGGTTGACAGCACCCTCACCTCGCCCTGGCTGATCAAGCCGTTTGATCATGGCGCTGATCTGGTCTACCACTCGGCGACCAAATTTCTGAGCGGACACGGCACGGTGATTGGCGGCATCGTAGTCGATGGCGGCAGCTTCGACTGGGAGAAATCAGGACGGTTTGCCGAGCTGACCGAAGCCTACGACGGCTTCCACGACATGGTCTTCAGCGAAGAAAGCACCGTCGGCGCCTTTCTGCTGCGCGCGCGCCGCGAAGGCCTGCGCGACTTCGGCGCCTGCATGAGCCCGCACACCGCCTGGCTGATTTTGCAGGGCATCGAAACCCTGCCGCTGCGCATGGCAAGGCACATGAGCAATACCGAAAAGGTGGTCGAATTTCTGGCCAGTCACGCCTTTATTTCACGCGTGGGCCATCCGATGCTGGAGTCGCACCCAAGCCATGCGCTGGCGAAAAAATTGCTGCCGCGCGGCGCCGGTTCGGTCTTCAGTTTTGACCTGAAAGGCAGCCGCGCGCAAGGCAAGGCTTTCGTCGAAACACTGAAGGTTTTCAGCCACCTGGCCAATGTGGGTGACTGCCGCAGCCTGGTGATTCACCCGGCCAGCACCACGCATTTCCGCATGACCGACGAAGCTCTGGCGGCGGGCGGCATCACCCAGGGCACGATTCGTTTGTCAATTGGTCTGGAAGACCCGGACGATTTGATTGACGACTTGAAGCGGGCGTTGAAGCAGGCCGAGAAGGTGAGTGCCTGACCATGGTTCTCACCGTCAATGGACACTCCACTTATTGCTACACCGCCGGCAAAACCTTCGACGCGGCCAAACCCACGGTCGTTTTCATTCACGGCGTGCTCAACGACCACAGCGTCTGGATTTTGCAAAGCCGTTACCTGGCCAACCACGGCTGGAACGTGCTGGCCGTTGACTTGCCGGGCCACTGCAAAAGCGGCGGCGAGGCGCCTGCCAGCGTTGAAGCGGCTGCAGCATTTATTGCCGCATTGCTAGGCGCAGCAGGCGTTAAAAAAGCCGCGCTGATTGGTCACAGCTGGGGCTCGTTGATCGCGCTTGAAGCGGCCGCGCAACTTCAGCAGCGCGTGACCCACCTGGTTCTGGTTGGCACAGCTTTCCCGATGAAGGTATCACCTGCGTTGCTCGATGCGTCGCTCAATGACCCGATGGCAGCGCTCAAAATGATCAACGTATTCTCACGCAGCACGCTCAGCGCACCACCATCAGCGCTCGGCCCTGGCACCTGGGTCTATGGCGCCAGCATGGCACTGGGTCGCCGCGTGCTGGCCAGCAACCCGCAGGTCAACGTTTTTCATCGCGGCTTCAAGGCCTGTGACGATTATGTGAACGGTGAAATTGCCATTGCGAAAATCACTTGCCCGGTGCTGTTTTTGCTCGGCGCGCAAGACCAGATGACGCAGGCCAAAGCTGCGCAGTTGCTGATCGACAAAGCCACCAGCAGCGGCAAAAAAATGCAGGTGATCAGTTTGCCGGTTGGCCATCACCAGATGACCGAAGCGCCCGAGCAGACCCTGCTGGCGATCGCCAGCTTTTTAAGCCAATGACAGCGGTGAACAGTAAAGCGGGCACTCCGAAGCGTCAACCACTCTGCTATTAAATACAGAGCTGCTTCCGCACGTTTTACGGGGGCTGTAGGCCTATTTGGCACCGGTTTTCCATGAACCCCGGCGTTTTAAGCTGTCGGGCCAGCTGGTCGATGATGCGCTGCGTGGCAGGCTGATGTGCGACTCGCGCCGCGCCGGGTTCTAGCAGCGAATTTACCAATCGGCGCAGCACATCCGGCTGCGGGGTGACGGCCCCGAGAAAATGCAATCCTTCATCGCTTGCCACCAGCAGGGTAGGGAAGGTTTCGATCTCCAGATCGCCGAGCAGATCAGCCTGGTCTTCCACATCGATCCAGACAAATCGGCAATCAGGATAGGTAGATGCCAGCGCGTCGGCCGTCTGCGAAAAAACGTCGCGATAGGCCTTGCAGGCGCCGCACCAGTCCGCGCACAGGCAAACCACCCACGAACGAACGCCGCCAGGCGGCAGAGTTAGAGACTGGCCTGCGCTGGCAGGGTTTTTATCGCTTTGAGGCAAGCAGCACCCGCCAACATGGCGGCTTCATGGGTGGGGTAAGGATGGTCCGATGCGTCAACGCGCACGTCAGGAGTGTCTTCCTTTTCAGCCAGCTGGCTGACCACCCAATAAAAAAGACCTTCACTGGGCTCTTTGACCCGAACCTGCAAGGGCTGCGAAGACAACGGCATCAGCGCGCTCATAGCGGCTTGCCGAGTTCGTTGCCAACATCGCTGGCAGCCGGTCCCACCTCGGCGACAGCGACACGCAAATCAAATTCGCTGCAGCCCAGCGCAGATGACCAGTAGCTGACGGAATCTTGCCTGTTAACGTCTATGGGCTGACGGGCCAGCGTCTCGCGCGGAAGTGACGAAAAGGGAACATTTTGTGACATGGCTTTACTCCTGTACATCCAACTTAAACACCAGATTTATCGTGAATGTTGCGCTGCAACACAGCTGTAAGACAGGGCCGAATCAATTTGCAGGCTGTCACTGAGCCTGATGCAGCCAAAAACCGAACCGCCAAAACGGCAAAACGGCCGAGCCGTGTTTTACAACGCGTCGCGCAGACGAAGTTGAGGCCAGGCGCCGTTGCTCCAGAACCGGCTCAGTGAGGTCGATTTGTCCAGCAGCAGCCGCTCCAGCAGCGGCTCCAGGCGCGTGCTGTCGGGGTCGGCCATCATCAGATAACGCGCTTCGGTGTTGTCTTTTGCCTCGTCGAGCTGGCCGGCCCAGTCCAGCGCCAGCAGCGTTTCCAGCACCGGCTCCAGTTGCAGCACATCGACCTGCAGGCGCACAGCCAGCTGCGACGCGCTGACGCCCTTGCGCGCGCAATGATGAGCCCCATGCAGCTGCTGCAAAACTTCAATCGCCAGCTGAAACTGCCAGCCGTGGGCAGCGCCCCGACGCGCCACACCGGCCAGCAGGCTGGGAAGATACGCAGCAATCACCGCGCCCATCAACACAATCACCCACGACACGTAAATCCAAACCAGCAGAATCGGCAAGGTGGCAAAAGCCCCGTACACCAACGAGTAGGTCGGCACGGCACTGAGATAAAGCGTCAATGCTTTTTTGGCCAGCTCTATGCCCGCCGCAACAAAAATCCCGCCCACCCACGCATGCGCCCATTTCACATAGGTGTTGGGGACATATCGAAATAAGGCTGCCACACCACCAGCCACCAACGAAAATTGCACCAAATCCAGTAAAAACCGCAGGCTGATCGGCAGCGCACCGACCAGCCCGCGCGACGCTGACAGCACATAGGAGGTCAGCGCCAGACTGGCTGCCAGCAGCAGCGGCCCGAGCGTGATAGCGGCCCAGTAAATCAGCACGCGCTGCGTCAGTGGCCGGGTTTTTCGTACCCGCCAGATGCCATTGAGCGTACGGTCGATGGTGAGAATCATGGCGATGGCCGTCACCAGCAACACCGCCAGACCGGCCACCCCCAGCTTGTTAGCCTGGCGGCTGAACTGCGTCAGGTAACCCAGCACCTGGCGCGCGATGTTGTCGGGAATCAGGCTTTGAATCAGCCAGCCTTGCAATGCGCCTTCAAGTTTCGAGAACATCGGGAAGGCGGTAAAAATAGCCAGCGCCACGGTAAAAAACGGCACCAGCGCTATCGACGTGGTGAAGGTCAGGCTGCTGGCCGTCAGGCCCATGCGGTCCTCGCGAAAGCGGTCACGCAGTGTCAGCAGCGTGTGTCGCCACGGAAAACGCGACAAATCGGTCATTAAAGTCTGCAAAGTTTGCTCAAATCTCATCCCCGGTATCATGCCATCGACATGAACAAACCCACCCCCACTGACCTGACGCGCTGGCTGGCTTTTGGCAGCATGATCGGGCTGATCGTGCTGGGCCTGGCCTGGGAATTGGAGCTGGCACCGATTCGACCGGGCGGCTCGCTGCTGGCCCTGAAAGTGCTGCCGCTGTGCCTGCCACTGGCCGGTATTTTAAAAAACCGCATGTACACCTACCGCTGGCTGAGCCTGCTGGTGTGGTTGTATTTCACCGAGGGCGTGGTGCGCGCCTGGAGCGACAAACCCCCCGGAAATTACCTGGCGATGATTGAGGTGGTGCTGTGCCTGTTGCTGTTCACTGCTTGCGCGCTGCATGTTCGGGTGCGACTGAAAAACGCTGTCACTGCCCAGCCGCTGGCCACCGCAGCTACCCCCGAAGCATCATGAACCAGAGCATTTACAGCGCCTTGCTGACAAGCCTGCGCCAGATCACCGGCCCCGCGGACATCCTGTCTACCGGTGACCTGACCGCCTATGAGCAAGACTGGCGCAAGCGCTCGCGCGGCAAAGCGCTGGCGGTGGCACGGCCGGGCAACACCGCCGAGGTTTCGGCCATCGTCAAGGCTTGCGCAGCGGCCGGTGTCAGCATCGTCACCCAGGGCGGCAACACTGGTTTGGTGGTGGGAGGCATCCCCGACGACTCGGGCCAGCAACTGGTGCTGAGTCTGCAGCGCATGAACGCCGTGCGCCATACCGACCCGGCAAACATGACGATCACTGCCGAAGCGGGCTGCATTTTGCAAAATCTGCAGGAAGCCGCTGAGAAAGCCGGTTTTCTTTTCCCGCTCAGCCTGGCCGCCGAAGGCAGCTGCACTATCGGCGGTAACCTGGCAACCAACGCGGGCGGCACGCAGGTGGTGCGCTACGGCAACGTGCGCGACCTGTGCCTGGGGCTGGAGGTGGTGACCGCGCAGGGCGAGATCTGGGACGGCCTGACCGGCCTGCGCAAAGACAACACCGGCTATGACCTGCGCGACCTGTTCATCGGCAGTGAAGGCACGCTGGGCATCATCACCGCTGCGACGATGAAGCTTTACCCAATGCCCGCCGCCCGTTTGACCGCCTGGGCCGCCGTGCCCTCGTTTGACCATGCGGTGACGCTCTTGGGGCTGGCGCACCGGCATTTGGGTGCCGGGTTGACAGGGTTTGAGGTGATGGGCCAGTTCGCACTGAGTTTGGTGGCCAAGCACTACCCTCAGCAGCGCGTACCGCTGTACCTGGACACGCCTTACTGCGTGCTGCTGGAAACCAGTGACCACGAATCAGAAACCCACGCCCGTGCGCTGTTTGAGCGCCTACTGGAAGTCGCCCTGGAACAGGAATGCGTCACCGACGCGGTGGTGGCAGAGAACATCGCCCAATCCAAGGCACTGTGGCATATCCGAGAAAGCATTCCGCTGGCGCAAGCCGATGAAGGGCCGAACATCAAACACGATATTTCCATTGCCGTGTCACTGATTCCAGAATTTGTGCGCGTGGCGGAGTCCCGGCTGGCGCAGGCCTTACCGGGCGTGCGTTTGGTGAATTTTGGGCATTTGGGGGATGGCAATTTACACTTCAACGTGCAAGCTCCTGTGGGTGGCGAGGCCCAGGCCTTTTTGCGCGATCACGAAGAAACCGTTAACGCCATTGTTTACGGTACGGTTCAGCAGTTTGGTGGCTCGATCTCTGCCGAACATGGCGTGGGTGGGCTGAAGGTAGACAAGCTGCCGCATTACAAAGAAGCCGTGGCGCTGGAGATGATGCGGGCTATCAAACGCGGCCTTGATCCACAGAACCTGATGACCCCGGGGCGAGTGGTGCGTGTTTGACAGTTCATCAGCAGGATATTCCAACACTTTCCATGCGCAAAAACTCTGCGCATGGAATTTAAGCATAAACTTCGCACACCACACTCTCTGCGGAGTCCTTTATGCTGCATTTTGAAAACGCCCCAAAAAAAGCCACCAACCTGTCGCTGAACAGCAAAGTGCTGGAAACAGCACGCGATTTGGGGATGAACATTTCCCAAACCGTAGATACCTTGCTCAGCGATGAAGTCAAGCGCCGGTATTGGGAGTCTTGGAACGAGCGCAACAAAGACGCGATGAACGCGTACAACGCACGCATTGCCAAACACGGCTTGCCACTGGCCAAATACCGCACATTCGCT
>JANLYY010000170.1:0-11002 GCA_031365885.1 Polaromonas sp.
GCCGCCGCCAGCATGAGCCAGATCTTCCGCTGGATCACGCTGTTCAACTTCGGCGAAGGCGTATCGCCGCCGACGCTGGAATTCTTCAAGCAGGAAGCTGCTGGCAAAGACCGCGCCGAGACCTATGACGTCGCCCGCAAGGCCGGCGCCAAGCCATCCCGCAAGGCCATGTTGAATGAGCTGGGTATTCCGGAAGCCGAGGACGCGGCCGATGAGTTGCTGCCGGATGCGAAGCCTGCTCTGGGCCCCATGCTGCCCAGCGAGAAACCCAAACTGAAGCTGGTCAACTTCGCCGCCGTGCCCGGCTACAGCTTCGCCAGGGCGGCGGGCATGACAGACGACGAGGCGCTGCAGCTGGCCCTAGAGGCGGCCGACCAGGCCATCGAAGACAACATGATCGAGCCGATCGCCCGCATGCTGGCCAAATTTGAGGGCGAGGGCAAAACCCTGCTGGAGTTCAACGCCGCCCTGCAGGACATGGTCGGCCAGATGGACGACACCGGCCTGCGCGAGGTGCTGGATCGGGCGCTGAGCTATTCGATTTTGCGTGGCGCGGCCACGAATGCACCGTGAGCGCGCTCAGCCCGATCCTCCGCGACGTCGAAGGCGGCGGCATCACGTTCTGGTGTCCAGGCTGCAAGGAACGTCATTGTGTCTATCACGGTCTGGGGCTGGGGCCGCGCTGGGCATGGAACGGCGACGTGAACAAGCCGACGTTTTCGCCGAGCGTCCTGATCAGGCACGGCCATCACATGCCCGGCCACGACGGTGGCGATTGCTGGTGCACCTATTACGCCGCACGGCCGCAAGCGGTGCGGCACTTCAAATGCGGCGTGTGCCATAGCTTTGTGGTGGACGGCCGAATCCATTTTCTAAGCGATTGCACCCATGCACTGGCCGGTCAAACCGTCGATCTGCCCATCTTTCCAGGGTACGAGCCATGAAGCGCGTCTACATCGCCGGCCCGATGACCGGCCTGCCCGGCTTCAACTACCCGGCCTTCAACCGCGCAGCGCGCATCCTGCGCGCCAAGGGCTACCACGTCGAAAACCCGGCCGATAACCCGGTACCGCCTTGCGGCACCTGGAAAGGCTACATGCGCATGGCCATCGCGCAACTGGTCACCTGCGACACGGTGGCGCTGTTGCCCGGCTGGAGCGATTCCAAAGGCGCAAAAGTCGAACACCAGCTCGCGCTCGACCTCGGTCTTGACGTCCTCAACCCGTGGATTTTGGAGGCAATGGTCAGTGGCTGAAGTCAACGTCCGCGATTTCGGCGTCCAGTTCAAGGGCGCCATCGACTATCTCAAAGGCAAGCTGCCCGAGGGTACGCTGGCCTGGGACGATCTGGCCGGGCCGGTGCATGCCAAGGTATTTGCCGTCGCCGGTGCAACCAAAGCCGACCTGTTGAAAGACTTTCACACATCCCTGATCGGTCTGGCTGAAAAAGGCGGCACCATCACCCAATTCCGCAAGGACTTTGACGCCGCCGTTCAAAAACACGGCTGGACCTACAAGGGCAAGCGCGGCTGGCGCACGTCGGTGATCTTCAATAACAACATGCGCAGCGCCCACATGGCCGGCCGCTGGGAGCAGCTGCTCGCCAACAGCGACCGCCGGCCATACCTGCAATACCGCACCGCTGGCGATTCGCGCGTGCGCCCGCAGCACCGCGCCTGGAACGGACTTGTTTTTCCCATCGGTGATGCTTTCTGGCAGACCCATTACCCGCCAAACGGCTGGGGTTGCCGCTGCACCATCCGTGCGTATGGCGAGGCCGATCTGACCGCGCTGGGCGTGAAACCGAGCCCGAAATTCGACCTCAAGACACGCACCGTGGTCAGCCAGGACGGCGAGATCAAAGACCAGGTGCCGGTGGGCATCGATCCCGGTTGGGATCACAACGTCGGCCAGAGCTGGATCGCCCCCGAGCTGGCGCTGGGCCAAAAGCTCGCCGCATTGCCGCGTTACCTGCAGGGTGCCGTGGTCGATAAAACGATTTCACCGGCCTTTCAAAAGGTGATGAACACCGATTTCAAAGCTTTTCGAAGCGCGATTAAAACGGCTCCAAACGCATCGCAGATCGCCGGCTTTTTTGACAGCGCCACCGTCAACGCCGTCGCCGCCAAGCTACCAGAAGTGCCGCTGAAGTCGGTAGCCGCCGCAGTTTTTGACCGCAAGGTCATCGCCACCGGGCAAGCCTGGCCCGACGACTGGCTGGACAGCCTGCCCGAGAATTTCCGCAATTACCGCGCGGTGCTCTGGGACAAGATCGAAGAAAAACTGGTGCTGGTGCCGGAAGGCAGCTTCAACAAGCTGCTGCCGACCATCCATATCACGCCGAACCGCTCCACCAACGTCGGCAGCGCGGCAGCAATAGATCAGCTCGCGGCCACCACGCCCGGCGCATTAAAAGACACCGCGCGCTACGAACTGCTGGTCGGCAGCCTGGGCGATTAAAAACAAGGACTGCAGCTCGCCGATTGGGCAATTCCCGGTATTAAAGTGAGCAGTCTGCAGACAACTTCCAGTCATTTAATTGACATTAAGCCGCCGATTTTGGTCACTCACTGGATCAAATCAAACGTTTTTCACCAAACCGCCAAAAACACCGTAACTCATTGATTTAGCGCGTTTTTTCTGCCGTTTTTGTCTGGTGTCTTCTGGATCAATCTAAACATCACCCCCCTTAGTGCCGCATTTTGAGGCGGCTTTCAAGACGCTGGAGCTGTGTCGGAAGTAAAGGTGACATCGAAAGTGGTATAGAGGTTTAAGCATGCAACCATAACAAAATATGTGTTTTTCTCTATTGGCTACTTCTACACTTTGTTGAAGCAATCCTGATTGATTGCTTCTCCACCGGGACCTGCATGAGCGAATTCACCACACGACCCGAAATTACAGGCACCTACGGTGTTGTCGCTTCCACTCATTGGCTGGCCTCACAAACTGCCATGGGTGTACTGGAACGCGGCGGCAATGCATTTGACGCGGCCGTTGCCGGCGGCTTTGTGCTGCAGGTGGTGGAGCCTCATTTAAATGGCCCAGGGGGCGAAACGCCCATCCTGCTTTGGAGCGAACGTGAGCGTCGTATGCTTTCCATTTGTGGCCAGGGACCGGCACCTGCGGGCGCGTCGGTGACCGCCTTTCGCCGCTTGGGGCTCGAACAGGTGCCGGGTATCGGGCTGCTGCCCGCTACGGTTCCTGGCGCCTTCGCAGCTTGGCTGGTCATGCTGCGTGATCACGGTACCTGGCCGCTCGCTGATGTCCTTGCGCCCGCCATCGCGTATGCGCGCGATGGCTTTCCACTGATCCCGCGTGCAGTACAGGCCATCGTGGCCGTGCAGGATCTCTTCTCCAAGCAGTGGCCGTCGTCTGCAGCCGTTTGGCTGCCAGACGGGCAAGTCCCCAAGCCGGGTGCGTTGTTCAGGCTGCCCGCGCTTGCGGTTACCTATGAGCGGATCATCAGGACGGCCACCAGTCAGGCACATACCCGAACCGCGGTCATAGATGCAGCAATGAAGATCTGGTACCAGGGGTTTGTCGCCCAGGAGATCGATCACTTCTACCAGACCGAGAAAGTTGAGGATGGCACCGGAGAGAAGCACGGTGGGCTGCTGCGCTACGAGGATATGGAGCGCTGGACACCGTCTGTGGAAGCACCGGTGACCCTCGACTTTGGCCGCTACACCGTGGCCAAGTGTGGTTTCTGGAGCCAGGGACCGACATTTCTGCAGCAACTGGGCATGCTGCGACATGCCGAACTGGAGCGGCACCTGCCCACCACTGCAGGTTTTGTGCACCGCATCGCCGAGGCCGCCAAATTGGGGCTCGCTGACCGCATGGCCTGGTATGGGGTCGCGCCGGGCGTATTCAGCGAAAGTCAGCTGGCGCTGCTGTCCGACGACTACCTCAAACAGCGCTGGCAAGGCATTGACGAACGCGCTTCGCAGCAATTGCAGCCCGGCGCCCCTGACGGTTGCATGCCGCGATGGCCAGATCTGGACGTCGGTCGTCGAAGCTTGCTGACGGCCGACACTCGCTTTGGCATTGGCGAGCCGACCTTCGCCGCATTGCCGCCGGTCTCCGAATGGCTGGAGCGGGAAATCTTTGTCGGTGACACCTGCCACATCGATGTGATCGACCGGCACGGCAATATGGTCTCAGCCACCCCCTCGGGAGGCTGGCTGTCGTCCAGCCCGGCGATCCCGGCGCTGGGTTTTTCTATCAACACCCGGCTCCAGATGACCTGGCTGGACGAAGGCCTGCCCAATACCGTCACGCCGGGTGTGCCGCCTTGCACGACGCTGTCGCCTTCACTGGCGATGCGAGATGGCGAGCCCTACATGGTGTTCGGTACACCCGGCGGCGATCAGCAGGACCAATGGTCGCTAGCCTTCTTTTTGCGGCATGCGGTTCATGGCATGAACCTGCAGCAAGCCATCGATGCGCCGGCATGGCATGTCGACCACTTCCCCTCGTCTTTTTGGCCGCGCCAGACCATCCTGAATCGCCTGTCGATTGAATCGCGCTTCGACCCGGCGGTGATCCAGGAATTGCGCGCCGCCGGCCATGACGTACGGGTCGGCGATGCGTGGTCCGAGGGGCGCATGTCGGCGTGCACGCGCAGCCGCGACGCGCAGGGGAGGCTGCTGCTGCGGGCCGCAGCCAATCCCCGCGGAATGCAAGGCTACGCGGTCGGCCGGTGAAGACCAAACTGATTCTGCTTTCCTGTGTATTTTTTGAAGGAGTAGTTGCCATGGTTTCCCGAATTCCACGCACGCTCACGCTGGCCGCGATGTGCAGCTTTGTCCCGATGGCTCATGCCGCCTGGCCGGAAAGCACGATCACCCTCATCGTGCCGTGGGCGGCCGGCGGCTCGACTGACATTCTCGCGCGGGCCCTCAGCGAGCAGCTGACCAAGTCGCTGGGGCAACCCGTGATTGTCGACAACCGGGCTGGCGCCTCCGGCAATATCGGCTCCAACGTGGTGGCCAAGGCCAAGCCCGACGGCTACACGCTGTTGATAGGCTCCATGAGTACGCACGCGATGAACCCCGCGCTGATACCCAATATGCCTTTTCGCGGCGTCGAGGATTTCACGCCAATCGCCCAGATCGCCAATGTCGTCAACACCCTGGTCATCAATCCTTCGGTGCCGGCGAAGACCGTCAAGGAACTGATCGCCTATGCCAAGGCCAATCCAGGCAAGCTTGCGTATGCCTCGGCCGGTGCTGGCTCCACCAATCACTTGAGCGCGGTCCTTTTTGAAAAGGCCGCTGGTATCGAGATGCTGCATGTGCCCTACAAGGGGGGCGCCCCTGCGGTGCTCGATACCGTCGGTGACCAGACCAAGGTGTTGTTCTCAGCCGGAACCCAGACATTGCCGCATGTCAAAGCGGGCAAGCTGCGCCTGCTCGGCGTGACCGAAGCCAAGCGCTCGGCCTTGCTGCCGGATGTTCCCACCGTCGACGAAACGCTGCCGGGCTATGAACTGGGGGTGTGGTACGGCGCCTTCGGTCCTGCCGGGATGTCGAAAGATCTGGTTGCCAAGCTCAACACCGAGATCAACAAGGCCCTGGCCAATCCGGACGTCCGTGCGCGGATGGATGCGATCGGGGTGGAGATTGTCAAAGCCACACCGCAGGAATTCGCCACCGTACTTCGCCGCGACGCGGATCGCTACGGCAAGGTCATCCGCGAGCTCGGCATCAAAAATGAGTGAATCGCCAGTAGCCGCCATCGGGGCCAATGCCGGGAAGGCCGATACGCTGCAGCTGTCGCCCGACGCCCTGTCTGCGCTGCTGCGCGACTTGCCGCGCAGCAGCAATATCGAGGCGGCTCTGCAGATTCTTGAACGGGTCCGCCAGTCCATGCTCGGCGACGGGTTGCTGACAGTGACGGTCATCCTGAATAACTCAAGGGAGTTCGGTGAAAACGACCAGATTGATCTTCAGCGTCTTTGGTCTTCCAGGCCGACGGCGTATCCAGTGGCAGGCCGAAAGCGCAAGTCCCTGACTCCGTGGACGCGTCAACTAGTCCAGTGCGGCGAGGTGTTTGTCGGCGAGGGGAATGCGTCGTTGGCTGATGTCTTTGACGATCATCCGCAGATCGCTGCTTTGGGTCTCCATGCGGTTATCAATATGCCGCTGCTCGCTGAAGGACGGTGCGAGGCGATCTTCAATGTGTTGGGCTCCCGACCGCATTGGCAGCCGTACGAAGTGATGCTGGTTCGCCAGCTTGCCAGCCTGGCCACGCCATGGATCCTGAAGGCATCGTCCGAGATGTTGGCTGACTAATTCGGCATCAAGCCACCCATCAACATCAACGTCGATTTCAACGAATATTTTTCCACTGCTAAAACAATGCGAAGCAATGCTTCAGCCCATTTGACCTCCATTCAACCAAGGATATTTCAATGCTTCATTCCACAGGCAACGCGGCGTCGTCGACTTCAAAACGCTTGCCATCAAAGCTTGGCGTTCTCGCTGCGGCACTGTGGCTTGCGGGTTGCGGCACCCTATTGCAGTCCCCAACCGCGCCGCTCTCAAAATTCACGGTGCCTGGATTGGAAAAGCCTGCCGATGTTTTGATCGACCGTTGGGGAGTGCCACATCTCTATGCCGGTACAATCTACGACGCTTTTGTCGCCCAAGGCTTTATCGCCGCACGGGATCGACTCTGGCAAATGGACCTCTGGCGCAAGCGCGGTCTGGGTGAAATGGCCAAAGACTTCGGACCCGCCTGGGTAGAAAACGACCGCTCTGCCCGTGCGGTGCTGTTTCGCGGTGACATGTATCGGGAATGGCTGGCCTACGGCTCCGACGCCAAGCGGGTGGCTGAGGCGTTTGCGTCGGGGGTGAATGCCTATGTAGCGCAAGTTCAGGCCCGACCCGAACTATTGCCAACCGAGTTTGGCCTGTTGGGCTATAGGCCCGCCATGTGGTCGGCCGAGGACGTGGTGCGCATCCGCCACCATGGACTGACGCTTAATTTCACATCCGAGATTGATCGTGCGGCAGCACTGTGCAAGGACAACTCTGATGGCGAGAGATCTGATTGGTTGCGTCGCGAACTGGACCCACCGGTTACACCCAAGGTGCCGGAAGGAATAGAGCTGTGCGGCTTGCCCGGGGACGCCCTCAAGCGTGCTTACCTGCTGGCGACGGACGCGCCGCGCTTTGACAAGGCAAATACCAAACTGGCGGGCGCCTCGACCGCGCTTTTGCCGGCGGCAGACGTTCTTCCCGCGGAAGCACCAGACGCCGACACGATCGCCAGTTATGGCAGTAACAACTGGGTCATCGCGCCAAACCTCACCAGCACGGGCCGACCCATCCTCGCCAACGATCCCCACCGCGCGCACGGTGCGCCCAGCCTTCGCTACATGTCGCATCTGAGCGCACCAGGTATGGACGTCATCGGGGCGGGTGAGCCGTTTCTGCCCGGCATCTCGATAGGCCACAACGGAACCATCGCATTCGGTCTGACCCGGTTTTACATGGACCAGGAAGACCTCTACGTGTATGAGACCAATCCGCAAAATTCAGACGAGTATCGCTACCGGGATCGGTGGGAGCCTATGACCCTGGTGATTGAAAGCATTGCCGTCAAAGGTGAGTCTGCGCCGCGCCAGGTCGTCAACCGCTTCACGCGCCACGGTCCGGTGCTGGTCACTGAGGCGCAGAACAAACGCGCCTTTGCACTGCGCGCGGCTTGGCTGGACAACGGCATGGCGCCGTACTTCGGCTCGATGGATTACATGCGCGCCCAAAACTGGGACCAGTTCCGTGCCGCGCTCAATCGCTGGGGCGCCCCCGGTGAAAATCAGGTCTACGCCGATCGCAATGGCAATGTCGGCTGGATTGCTGGTGGCCTGACACCCATACGCCCTAACTGGGACGGCCTGACTCCGGTTCCCGGAGACGGGCGCTACGAATGGTCTGGGTATCGCCATGGGGATGAGCTGCCGTCTGAGTTCAACCCCGCGCGAGGCTATGTGGTGACCGCCAATGAGAACAATATTCCACCGACCCACCCCGCAGCGAACAAGGGGATTGGCTATGAGTGGGCCGACGGTTCGCGGGCACAGCGCCTCAAACAGTTGTTTAGTGAGAAAGTCGCTGCAGGTCGCCGATTTGACATCCAGGACTCGCAGCGTATGCAGACTGACGTGGTCGCGTGGCCGGCCGTCCGAATGTTGAAGCTTTTGGAACCCCTCCAGAGTGACAATACTCATATTGCCGCGGGACTTCAGCTTTTGCGTAGCTGGAACGCAGCTATGGCGCCTGACAGCGCAGCTGCCGCACTGTACGAGGTCTGGACCAGCGGGCCTTTGCGCGCTGCGGTGCTTAAAGCCACCCTCAGCGTGGAAAGTGCCAAACAGGCGGCGCCGGGCGATGCGACGCGAATTCGCATGTTGCTGGAAAAGCCCGAAGGCGTGATGACGGTACAGCAACGCGACGCTTTGCTGCTCTCAAGCCTTGGGTTGGCCATGGCGGATGTGACCAAACGCCTGGGAACCAGTGACATTGCCGCATGGCAGTGGGGTAACCTGCACCGCGCTGACTTCCGCCATCCATTGCGCGCCATGGTGGATGACGTCACCCGAAAGCAGCTCGACGTCGGCGACTGGCCCATTGGTGGTTCAGGGTTCACGCCCATGGCGACCAGCTACCGCGCTGCCGATTTTGGTCTTACGTCCGGCGCATCGTTTTGCATGGTGCTCGACGTCGGTAACTGGGATGCGTCTCGCGTCGTGAATACGCCGGGTCAATCGGGCAATCCAAACAGTCCCCATTACCGTGATCTTGCATCGCTATGGGCCAAGGGTACCTACTTTCCGTTGGTCTATACAAGGAGTGCCGTGGAGCAAGAGACAACCGAGCGGATTCGCTTGGAGCCATCACGGTAAAAGCACGGGCCATTGCTGGTGGCCTTCATGAACGGCGATGGTTTCCGCTTCGTGGCCTGCAAAAGGTCAGGTCGACGTTAACTGTTTTTGACGAAAGCTGAATTTTTGTTCCGATGGCAGTCAGACGCAATTGACTGTAAAGCAGAAAACCAGTTTCGGGTCTTTGGTTGAAGTTGTCATACCGACACACCAACGTCAGTAGATGCGTTGAGCCTGAGTTTTGTTCATGAGCCTAGACTTATTAGTTTTTAGTTGCCTACGTCACCACTTGCCGTGACGCATGTCGACCGTCGACGGACTTCGGTGACGCGCACTGGCCGACTGTTCAAGACTGGTTGACGACGTAGGGCGATCCGAAATGCTAGCTCCATGCCCGACATTCACATTAGCAGCTTGACTTTCAGCAATGGGGTGCCGATTTCAATGACTACTGCGCCCGCACCTGAAGCCAGTTGCAGTCGTTCACGAACGACTGCAATCGGGGGGTGAACTCGAATTGTTTTTCCGCCCAAGGCCGTGGATGAATTCGTCTACTGTCTGAGGCCGGCCATTTGCCGGTTATTTACCTGACTCCAGTCATGACATCGGTTCAATCCAAAGCCAGATCGAAACTCCTCGGCTCAAACTTCAGTCTGCTCGGCCATCTCCAAGGCATTGTCGACATGCCAAAAATGCAGCGGCAACCTGCACAGCTAAATCTGGCGTCGCCACTCGGGGATCGCCTCACCTAGACACGCTGTAGAAAATCGTAAAACAGTTGGTTGCCAGGAAGTCGATTGATGAAGAGCGGCAAGTCAAAAGATACGGTCGAGACCAATCGTCTAATCGAGTTCAAGAAGATTTCACGGTCCGACGGAACGCCAGCGCCATTAGAGCCTTGATCTAATGGCAGCAAGTACAAATGCTTCGATACAAACCCAGTCCAGCAAGCGCCCAATAGTTTGTAGGGCAAACTATTGCCATAAAGTTTCAGACCTTAATTTCACACTAAGTTCGTCGTGTAGTGCTTTGCCCCGTTGTATTAAAACCGATCGTTGTCAAGCATTGTTTGGCGTTAATGTTTGTTTAGAAAATTTTTTACAGCCAGCTATACGGAGATTCCATGAAATTTCGTTCAACAAAACTCTGCATCAAATTAGCCCTGGTCACGGGCCTGACGCTTGCAAGCGCAGGCGCATTCGCTCAGACGGTAAAAATCGGATGGCTTTCCTCGCTCACAGGCCCGCTGTCGTCGGCAGCCATTGCCGAGAACCAGGGCGTGCAACTGGCGGTCGACGAAATCAACAAGGCCGGCGGCATTCTCGGCAAGCAGATCGAACTGCTGACCCGCGACACGGCCGGCGACCCGACCAAGGCCGTCAATTTCGCCCAGCAGTTGGCCTTCAGCGACAAGGTTCAATTCGTCATCGGCCCGGTCAACTCGGGTGAGGGCCTGGCGGCCATCCCGATCCTGGCGCGCGCCGGCGTGCCCAACATCGTCATCGGCGCGATCGACGAGTTGACCGACGCAACCAAGTACCCGCGCGCCTTCCGCGCCATCAACACCAACCGCCAGTGGATATCGACGGCCAACAACTACGCACTCGACACACTGAAAAAAACCAAGGTGGCGATCATTGCCGACACCTCCGGCTATGGCACTTCGAGCGCCAAGACGGCACAGGAGATGCTTGAAAAGGCCGGCGTCAAACCGGTCTACACGGTGCTGGTCGACCCCAACAAGACCGACCTGTCCGATGAAATGGCCAAGGCGCGCGCCGCCGGTGCCGAGGTGGTGATGCCATGGTCGGCCGCCACCGGCCTGCTCGGGCGCCTGCTCAATGCCCGCGGCGACATGGGCTGGAACGTGCCGGTCGTCGGCCATCCGGCGCTGATGGCAGCGCAGATCCGCAAGCTGATGAACAAGCCCGAGTATTGGGACAACACATTCGCCGCCGGCTACCTGAGCACCACCTTCGGTGCCAACGGCAAGCTCCCAGAACGCACCCAGGCGCTGGTCGACAAGGTGCGTCCGAAGCTCGGCGGCGGTGAGATCGACGTCACGTTCTGGTGGATCGCGATGGGCTACGACACCGTCAAGATCATCGAG
>JANLYY010000134.1:0-3975 GCA_031365885.1 Polaromonas sp.
GGCGTCAAACTTCTTGAGGTAATCCTTGGGTGTGGCCGTCAGGCCCAGTTTGTAGCCAACAAAATATTCAAATACGGCGCGGGCATTGCCGCCGATGGAACGATGCGCTTCGTCAGCGGCTTCAAAAGCAAAGACGAGTTGTTGGAAGAAGAGTTTGGCAAGTTCCTGCTCGACCAGCAACACGCCACCGGCTTCAGTGCAGACTCCACCGCCAGCGCCGTGCAGGCCATGAAGTACTACTTCAAGGCCTACGCCACTGACCACCGCCTGCGCGATATTGTGGAAGCCAAACGCTTTGGCGATTTGAATGTCTACCCGGCCTTCGGCATCAACGACTACAAGGCCGTGCCGCACGCCTGGCGCACGCGCATCCCCGAGTACGTGAAAGACTATGTGTCTTTGAACCAATTCATGTGACTCGGCTAATGGGCAAAAAAAGCAGTCTGATTTGTAGCTAATAAAGCTACAATAGTAGCAATTAAAGCTACATATGCTGACCGACATTCTGTTTGGAACCTACCGGAAAAAGGTGCTGAGCGTGCTCCTTCTGCACCCGGACACGGATTACCACGTGCGCGAACTGGCCCGCCTGACCGGCACCGCAGCTGGCACCCTGCACAAAGAGCTGGCGCGGCTGGCCATGGCCGGGCTGTTGCTGCGAAAGGCGCAAGGCAATCAGGTGCGTTACCAGGCCAACCAACAATGCGCCGTGTTCCCCGAGCTGGCTGGCCTGCTGCGCAAAACAACTGGGGCTGCCGAAATATTGGCCAAAGCCCTGGCACCGTTGCAGCCCACGCTGGCTCTGCTGTTTGGCTCGGTCGCCAGCGGTACCGAAACCGCAAACAGCGATGTTGATCTGCTGGTGATTGCCGATGCCGGATTTGCCGACGTGGTGCGGGCCACCCACGCCGCGCAGGCCGAGTTGGGGCGTGAAATCAACCCCGTGGTGTACAGCGTGCACGAGTTCCAGCGTCGCCTGAGAGAGCACGACCCACTCGTCGAAGACGTGATGGCCAAAACGAAAATTTTCCTGATAGGAAGTGACCATGACCTTAGCCAACTTGCTGGCCATCCAGCGGCTGCTGCCGTTTAGCGCCACACCACAAGGTGTGCAGCGCTTGCTGGCGGCTGCCACCCGCAACCTGGCGGACGCCAAGCTGGTCCAGCTCAGCGCTGAAAACCGCTTTGACGCCGCCTACAAATGCATCCTGCAATGCGCCATGCTGGGCCTGTGGGCGCGCGGCTACCGCACCTCCACCAGCCAACCCGGGCACCACCAAACCGCGTTGCAGGCCTTGCCCCTCACCATGGGCCTGCCCAATGACGTGATCATCGTGCTGGATGCCCTGCGCAAACAACGCAATCTGAACGACTACGAGGGCGACCCGGTCAGTGACGGGGTGGTGAGTGAGTGCATCACCCAGGCCGACACGCTGCTGGCCCACACGCGCAAATGGCTGAAAGCCCAATTCCCAGCCCTGCTGGTCAAACCCAAAAACGCCTGAAACCATGCTTGACTCTGACACCAAGCGCCGTATCGACAGTTGCCGCGACATTCTGGTGGGCAAGGTGCCCGACCCCAAAAGCCAGGTAGAGCAGATCACCATTGCGCTGATCTACAAGTTCATGGACGACATGGACGCCGAAGCCGAAGAACTGGGCGGCTCGCGCAGCTTTTTTGCCGGTGAATACGCCCGCTTTGGCTGGGCCCAGCTGATGTCGCCGTCTTTGAGCGGCTTTGAAGTGCTGAACGTGTATTCCGAAGCCATCCAGAAAATGAACGAGAACCCCGGCGTGCCGCCGCTGTTCCGTGACATCTTCAAAAACGCCTACCTGCCGTACCGCGACCCGGAGACGCTGAAAAGCTTTTTGAAGGAAATCAATTACTTCAGCTACGACCATTCCGAGCGCCTGGGCGATGCGTTTGAATATTTACTCAGTGTGCTGGGCAGCCAGGGCGATGCCGGGCAGTTCCGTACGCCGCGCCACATCATCGACTTCATGGTGGCGGTGATGGACCCGAAAAAGAACGAAACCATTTTGGACCCGGCCTGCGGCACGGCCGGCTTTTTGATCTCGGCGTGGAAGCACATTCTGGCCAGCAATACCCGTGCGACGCCTGCGTCCGCGTCCGGCTCCACCTCCGTTCGCCCTGAGCCTGTCGAAGGGCAAAAAGGCAATCTGCTGACGCCCGACGAGCGTGCCCGCCTGGCCGCCAGCATCCACGGCTACGACATCTCGCCCGACATGGTGCGCCTGAGCCTGGTCAACCTCTACCTGCACGGCTTCACCCACCCGCGCGTGGAAGAGTACGACACCCTGACGCAAGACGACAAGTGGAACGAGGTGGCCGACGTGATCCTGGCCAACCCGCCCTTCATGTCGCCAAAAGGAGGAATCAAACCCCATAAGCGCTTTACCGTGCAGGCCAGCCGCAGCGAAGTGCTGTTTGTGGACTACATGGCCGAGCATTTGACCGCCACCGGCCGCGCCGCCATCGTGGTGCCCGAAGGCATCATCTTCCAGAGCGGCACCGCCTACAAGGCGCTGCGCAAGATGCTGGTGGACACCAGCCTGGTGGCCGTGGTCAGCCTGCCCGCCGGCGTGTTCAACCCCTACAGCGGCGTGAAGACCAGCATCCTGATTCTGGACAAGCGTGTGCACAAGCAGACCGACAAAGTGCTGTTTGTGAAGGTGGGGAATGACGGGTTTAATTTGGGCGCGCAGCGCCGCGCGGTGGTGAACAGCGACTTGCCGGAAGCGACGCGCTTGCTGCGAGCCTGGATGATTTCGCCGGACGGGTTTGAAGGCGATGGGGTGATGGCGCAGGCGGTGGAGCGTGCGCGGATTGGGGAGAGTGGGGACTTTAATTTGAGTGGGGAGCGGTATCTCGCTTCCAACCAGCGGCAGAACGCCTCGCATCCGCTTGTACCGTTCCAAGAGGTTTGCACGCTTGAATACGGCATCAGCTTGCCAAAGCAGGATCGGGTTGATGGGCCGTTTCCGGTTCTAGGCTCGAACGGAGTTACGGGTTACCACAATACGTTTCATGTCTTGGGACCGACTATCGTTGTAGGACGCAAAGGTTCCGCTGGTGAAGTAACTTTCGTTGCAGAGAATTGCACGCCCATCGACACGACTTACTACGTCAAAGTTGTCAAATCGGAAGTCTGTGACATACGGTATCTGTTTCAAGTGCTCTGCACCTTGAATTTGCAAAGTCTCAAAGGCGGCGCAGGCATACCGGGACTGAATCGCAACGACGTTTACGACGCGTGCAAGATTCCCCTCCCACCCCTCGAAGTCCAACACCAAATCGTGGCCGAAATCGAGGGCTACCAAAAAATCATCGACGGTGCCCGGCAGGTGCTCGACAACTACAAGCCGCATGTCGTGGTCAGTTCCGAGTGGCCTGTTGCGCGGGTAGCAGATGTATCTACATTGAGCAGCGGCGGAACGCCATCAAAAGCGAACCCAGCCTACTGGGAAGGCTCAATACCGTGGGTATCAGCCAAAGACATGAAGGCGGATCGACTCACTGACGCGCTGTTGCACGTATCTGAGGCTGCATTGAAAGAGTCGAGCACACGATTGGTACAACCGGGATCGTTGCTAATCCTGGTGCGTGGCATGGGCTTGGCAAACGGCGTTCCGATTTGTGAGATCGCTGTTCCGTGCGCGTTCAATCAAGACGTTAAGGCGATGGAGCCAAGTGCTGAAGTAGATGCTTCATTTCTCAGGTTGTCACTTCAACAGCAGGCGGCACAATTCAAGAAAATCCTTGAAACTGCCGCGCATGGCACGCTGAAAGTTAACACGGCTGATCTGCTCAAAATGCAAATCGCGCTCCCCGACCTCGCAACCCAACGCGCCATCGTCGCCGAGATCGAAGCCGAGCAGGCCCTGGTCACCGCCAACCGCGAACTCATCCGCCGCATGGAAGCCAAGGTCAAGGCGGCGATTGACCGGGTGTGG
>JANLYY010000209.1:0-11329 GCA_031365885.1 Polaromonas sp.
CTCAAGCGCAATCCGTGGTTCGAAAAAGAACTTATCCCTATCCTTCAGGGCCAAGTGTCGCAGGTACTCAAACGTGACGGCTAACCCTTCCATCGATGGGACGCAATTGCTACCTCAACAAAAATCCGCTAACCGCAGCAAGGCTTACCAATGAACAACACCCTTTCAGGCAAGCGCATCCTGGTCACGCAGGCAACATCCTTCATGGGGCCGGCGCTTTGCGAGGTGCTTGCACAGCATGGTGCAATTGTGATTGCCAATACGGATTCGCTTGTTGAAGTCGGGGCAGCACAGGCCATGGTCGATGCGGCGGGTGTCCTTGACATACTGGTAGCTAACCTCGCCATTGCGGCGCCAACGACGCTCGCGACGGAGGCTTCCGAGTCGGAGTGGCGGGACACGTTCGCGGCGCTGGTCGATCCTTTGCCGAGGCTGTTCCGTGCAGTTCTGCCGCAAATGATCGAGCGCAGGGCTGGAAAGATTCTGCTTATCGGCAGCGCGGCTGCATTGCGTGGCGTGAAGCGGACTTCTACCTACAGCGCGGCTCGCGGTGCGCAGCTTGCCTATGCCCAGGCCGTCGGCGTCGAAGTAGCGCCGCACAACGTGCAGGTCAATGCCATTGCGCAAAACTTTGTGGAAAACCCGATGTACTTTCCCGCTGACGTTCAAGCCAATCCCCGCTTCCAGGAAAGACTAAAACGCGAGGTGCCATTGGGTCGGCTGGTGAGTGCCAACGAAGATGCGGCGTTTGCGGCCTATCTTTGCAGCGACGCCGCAAATTGTTTTGTAGGCCAGGTGTTTCCCGTGTGTGGCGGATGGGTGGCGCGGTAGCGCGGTAGCGCGACGAAGCGCGGTCGCGCATGACGGATAGATCGTCTGCAGCATGCTTCTAATCAGAAAAAGTGGCCGTAGACCCCGTAATACGTGCGCAGGCAGCTATTAATTTGATAGTTATCTGTACGGTGCCACGGGCACAATCTGCGGTGTCTGAGCGAAGTTGAGCAGGGCATCGCGCCTGCTTTTGCACTGTGTCAGCCTGCGGCAAGCGCGTTGCCCATAATCGGATTCCGGCAGGCCTTTGCGCGAGGCGCTGATCAAACTCACCCATTCACTACTGGAGCCACACCTTGTTCAAATCCCTTCAACTCGCCAAATCCGAAGCCGGTTTTTCCGCAACTGTGGTGGATACCGACGAGTCGCAACTGCCTGCCGGCGATGTACTGGCGCAGGTGGAGTATTCCTGCCTGAACTACAAAGACGGGCTGGCGATTACCAACAAAAGTCCGGTAGTGCGCAGCTGGCCGATGGTGGCTGGCATTGACGGCGCCGGCACGGTGCTTGAGTCAACGCACGCCAGCTGGAAAGCAGGCGACAAATTCGTCCACAACGGCTGGGGGCTGGGTGAGACGCGTTGGGGTCTGATGGCCGAGCGGGCGCGGCTGCAGGGCGACTGGCTGGTGAAACTGCCATCGGCCTTCACCACCCGCCAGACAATGGCGATTGGCACGGCCGGCTACACCGCCATGCTGTGCGTGCTGGCGCTTGAGAAAAATGGCGCCTCGCCTGCGGGTGGGGAAGTGCTGGTGACTGGTGCTACGGGCGGCGTGGGCAGCGTGGCAATCGCGTTGCTGGGCAGGCTGGGCTATACCGTGGTGGCTGCGACCGGCAAGGCCAGCGAAGAGGCGTACCTGAAACAGCTGGGTGCGGCCAGCATCATCGACCGGGCCGAGTTGTCTGCGCCGGGCAAGCCGCTGCAGAAAGAACGCTGGGCTGCAGTGGTTGACGCTGTCGGTTCGCACACGCTGGCCAACGCCTGTGCGCAGACGCGCTACGGCGGCGTGGTAGCCGCCTGCGGACTGGCGCAGGGGGCGGATTTTCCGGCGACCGTAATGCCGTTTATTTTGCGCAGTGTGACGCTGGCCGGCATCGACAGCGTGATGGCGCCGCTGGCCAAACGCCAGCAGGCCTGGGACCGGCTGGCGCTTGATCTGGATCTGACGAAGCTGGAGTCGATGATTGAAGAGGTGCCGCTGGCGCAAGCCAGTGCGAAAGCCGCCGAGCTGATGGCGGGCAAGGTTCGCGGGCGGGTGGTGATCAACCTATAAACAGGCGGTGCGTTCGCCATTCAGCCAGACCCAAAACAAAGAGACACAACATGCCAGCCAGCTCCACTACTTACGCCGACTTCTACCGCCAATCCATCGACCAGCCCGACGCCTTCTGGACCGAGCAGGCCAAACTGATCGACTGGCACCAGCCTTTCACGCGCGTCTGTAACTACGACAACCCGCCGTTTGTCCATTGGTATGAAGGCGGGCAAACCAACCTCTGCCACAACGCGGTGGACCGGCATTTGAAAGACCGGGCCGACCAGGCAGCGCTGATTTATGTATCGAGTGAAACGGGCATCGAGAAGACCTACAGCTTCAAGGAACTGCACGTCGAAGTGCAGCGCATGGCGGCCAGTCTGAAAGCGATGGGCGTGGTCAAGGGCGACCGCGTGCTGATCTACATGCCGATGATTGCCGAGGCCGCCTTTGCGATGCTGGCCTGCGCGCGCATCGGTGCGATTCACTGTGTGGTGTTTGGCGGCTTCGCCAGCGGTTCCCTGGCGTCGCGCATTGAAGACGCCACGCCGAAAGTCATCATCAGCGCCGATGCCGGTTCCCGAGGCGGCAAGGTGGTTGCCTACAAGCCGCTGCTGGACGAAGCCATACGCCTTTCAAGCCACAAACCCGAAGCCGTGTTGCTGGCCGACCGCCAGCTTGCTCCCATGCAGATGGTGGCCGGCCGCGATCTCCGGTGGACCGACCTGCGTGCAAAATACATGAGCGCCCAGGTGCCGTGCGAATGGCTGGACTCGACTGACATCAGCTCCACCCTCTACCCCAGCGGCACCACGGGCAAGCCCAAGGGCGTGCAGCGCGACACTGGCGGCTACGCGGTGGCGCTGGCCGCCAGCATGAAACATATTTTCGATGGCCGCGCGGGCGAAACCTATTTTTCGACCAGCGACATCGGCTGGGTGGTCGGCCACAGCTACATCGTCTACGGCCCGCTCATTGCAGGAATGGCCACGATCATGTACGAAGGCCTGCCGACGCAGGGCATGGACGGCCAGCCCGACGGTGCGATCTGGTGGAGCCTGGTCGAGAAATACAAGGTGACTGCGATGTTCAGTGCACCCACGGCCGTGCGGGTGTTGAAGAAGCAGGACCCGGCGCTGCTGAAGAAACACAATCTTTCCAGCCTGCGCGCCCTGTACCTTGCGGGCGAGCCGCTCGACGAACCGACGGCGCGCTGGATCAGCGAAGGCCTCAATGTGCCCATCATCGACAACTACTGGCAGACCGAGACCGGCTGGCCGCTGCTGACCGTGGCCAATGGCGTTGAGAAAACGCCGAGCAAGTTCGGCAGCCCGGGCGTGCCGATGTACGGTTACCGCGTCAAGCTGCTGCATGAATCCACCGGCGAAGAGCTGACACAGCCGAATGAGAAAGGCGTCGTGGTACTCGAAGGCCCGACGCCGCCGGGATTCATGCAAACCATCTGGAAAGATGACGAGCGCTTTGTCAACACGTATTGGAAGAGCGTGCCCGGCAGGATGGTGTACAGCACCTTCGACTGGGGCATTCGCGATGAAGACGGCTACTACTTCATCCTGGGCCGCACCGACGACGTGATCAATGTCGCCGGGCATCGCCTGGGCACGCGCGAGATCGAGGAAAGCATTTCGGGCCACACAGCCGTCGCGGAAGTGGCGGTGGTGGGCGTGGCCGACGCGCTGAAGGGGCAGGTCGCGATGGCGTTTGTGGTGCCGAAGGACTCCAGCGTTTTGGATGACAGCGCCGCAGCGATGAAGCTCGAAGGCGAAATCATGAAACGCGTCGATGGTGACCTGGGCGCGGTGGCGCGGCCGTCGCGCGTGCTCTTTGTCAGCGTGCTGCCTAAAACCCGCAGCGGCAAACTGCTGCGCCGCGCGATTCAGGCGGTGTGCGAAGGGCGTGACGCTGGCGACTTGACGACGATGGACGACCCGGCTGCGCTGCAGCAGATCCGGGACCGCGTTGCGGTCGGGTGAGCAGCCAGGAGCGGGGCGGCAGTGAAGGGCGGAACTCCGGCGCGGTTTTACGAAGCGTTTTAAAGTAAGTGGTCAGCCCAGCGAATTTGCTGCCATCCACCGCCGACCACCGCCATGCACCAGTTCACCCACGCAGCAGGTAGCCGAACCTACGGGTTTTACGACCTGAAAGATATTCTGGCCAAAGCCACTCCGCTGCGGTCTGGCGACCTGTTGGCTGGCGTGGCGGCGGCCAGTGCTGAAGAGCGTGTGGTGGCGCAGATGGCGCTGGCCGACTTGCCACTGAACACTTTTTTAAACCAGGTCGTGGTGCCTTACGAAAGCGATGAGGTCACGCGGCTCATCATCGACGGTCATGACGCTTTGGCGTTTCAGACCATCAGCCACTTGACGGTCGGCGACTTTCGTAACTGGCTGCTGGGTGATGAGGCTGACAGTGCCGCGCTGTCAAAAGTCGCAGCGGGCATCACGCCCGAAATGGCGGCGGCGGTTTGCAAGATCATGCGTAACCAGGACCTGATTCTGGTGGCGCAGAAATGCAGCGTTGTCACCGCGTTTCGCGGCACGATTGGTTTGCCAGGCCGCCTGTCAACGCGCCTGCAGCCGAATCACCCGACCGACGATGCGGCAGGCATTGCCGCCAGTCTGCTGGATGGCCTGTTGTATGGCAGCGGTGATGCCGTCATCGGCATCAACCCGGCTACCGACAACGTGACGCAAGTGATTCGGCTTGTCGGCATGCTCGATGAAATTATTCAGCGCTATGCGATACCGACGCAGTCTTGCGTGTTGACCCACATCACCAACACGCTGGAGGCCATTAATCGGGGCGCGCCGGTTGATCTGGTGTTTCAGTCGATTGCGGGAACCGAAGCGGCGAATCGCAGCTTCGGCATTGACCTGAGTTTGCTGGACGAGGCGCACCGTGCGGCGCAGTCGTTGGGCCGTGGCAGCGTCGGCCACAACGTGATGTATTTTGAAACCGGGCAGGGCAGTGCGCTGTCAAGCAACACGCATCACGGCATGGACCAGCAAACCTGTGAGGCGCGCGCCTACGCAGTAGCACGTCAGTTCAAACCGCTGCTGGTCAATAGCGTGGTCGGCTTCATCGGCCCGGAATATCTGTACGACGGCAAGCAGATCATTCGCGCCGGGCTGGAAGATCATTTTTGCGGCAAGCTGCTCGGTCTGCCGATGGGTGTTGATGTCTGCTACACCAACCATGCCGAGGCCGACCAGAACGACATGGATGTCTTGCTGACGCTGCTGGGTGTGGCGGGCTGTACGTTTGTGATGGGCGTGCCGGGTTCTGATGACATCATGCTCAATTACCAGAGCACGTCTTTTCACGACGCCTTGTATGCGCGGCGCGCGCTGGGCTTGCGGCCAGCGCCTGAATTTGAATCCTGGCTGGAGGCGATGCAGATCGTGATTGGTGCAGGGCCATTCAAACTTAATGACAGTCTGCCGCCGACGTTTGGGGACGCGCTGCTACGGGTGTCCTGACTTCCAGAAAATCATGAAGCCCGCCGTGCCCCTTGTTGTTGCCAATCCCTGGGCACCGCTGCGCCAGTTCACGTCTGCCCGCATCGCGCTGGGCCGCAGCGGCATCAGCCTGCCGACGCAGCCACTGCTGGCTTTTCAGCTCGCCCATGCGCAGGCGCGCGACGCGGTGCAGCTGGCACTCGATGCGCCGCAACTGTTGAAAGACATCGAGCTGGCCGGCCTTGCCAGCGCCAAAGATTGCCTGCTGCTGGACAGCGCCGCCGGTAACCGGCTGACGTATTTACAGCGCCCCGACCTGGGCTGTCGCTTGAGTGACGAATCGCGCGCGGTTTTGGCCGCGCTGCCGGCACCGACTGCAGCGCGTCACTGCGATATTTCACTCGTCATTGCCGATGGTTTGTCAGCACTGGCCGTCGCCCGAAACGCGGTGCCTTTTCTGGCCGCGCTGATGCGGCAGTTGGCGCCAGAAAATTGGTCGATGGCACCCTTGACCGTCGTCAGGATGGGGCGCGTGGCGGTGGCCGACGAGGTGGGCGAGCGGCTGGGTGCGCGGTTGGTGGTGCTGTTGATCGGTGAGCGCCCCGGTCTCAGTTCGCCCGACAGCATGGGTGTGTACGCCACCTGGATGCCGCGCGTCGGGCTGAACGACGCGGACCGCAACTGCATCTCGAATATCCGGCCGGCAGGGCTGGGCTATGAAGAGGCTACGCACAAGCTGCATTACCTGCTGCGCGAAATGCGCAGGCGCGAGGTGTCGGGCGTGGGCCTGAAAGACGAGACAGCCTGCGGTATCAATGCTGTTGGTGATGCTGATGCCGCGCCTTGTGACAATTTTCTACTGGGCTCGCCTGGCTAGTTGGTTGAATCGTTTTTGTGAAAACCAACCCGGTTTGCCCACGTTGCGCTTGGTGTTTGAATCCAGGAGCATTTTATGCCTCTAGCCCCCGAATAACGTGCGCAAGCAGCTATCAAAAGTATAGCGACTAACTCGTGCGCTCTGCATGCACCCAGGGCTGCAACCGGCTGTACCCGACGGTCTTACCCGCACTGCGCGAAACCCGCCAGGCAATACTTCGATGCATCAGTCACATGCGTGCGCAGCCCCTGTATCCAGCGTTCAGTGGCACAATTCGACGTGTTCTGAAGGCCCTTCCTGCCGCAGTCGCATCCGCTAATCGGTTCAGCCGTGCTCGCGGAAGGTTAATTTACCCACTTATGTTTCCCACAGGGAAACGGAGGTCAGCGCCATGTCATCGATCCCCCAGACGCCTGCGCAAGTTGCGTCGTCTTCTTCTTCTGTGTACACAGCCTACCAAGGCAACACCTATCTCTTCGGCGGCAACGCGCCCTATGTCGAAGAGATGTACGAAAACTACCTCGCCAACCCCGGCAGCGTTCCCGACAGCTGGCGCGAGTACTTCGACGCCTTGCAGAACGTCGCGGCCAGTGACGGTAGCAACGCCAAAGACGTGCCGCACTTGCCAGTCATCAACGCGTTTGCCGAACGTGCCAAGCAGGGCCAGACCAAAGTCGTGGTGGCCAGTGCTGATTCGGAAATGGGCCGCAAGCGCACGTCGGTGCAGCAGCTCATCGCCACTTACCGCAATGTAGGCGCACGCTGGGCTGACCTGGACCCGCTCAAACGCGCTGAACGCGACAGCATTCCGGAGCTGGATACGGCGTTTTACGGCCTGACCGACGCTGACCAGGAAACGGTGTTCAACACCAGCAACACCTTCTTCGGCAAAGAGACTATGAGCCTGCGCGAGCTGATGAACGCGCTGCGCGAGACCTATTGCGGCACGATTGGCGCCGAATACATGTACGCCACCGACCAGAACCAGAAGCGCTGGTGGCAGCAAAAGCTCGAAAGCATTCGCAGCAAACCCAATTTCAGCAAGGAAAAAAAGCTGCATATTCTTGACCGCCTGAGTGCGGCCGAGGGACTCGAGCGTTTTCTGCACACCAAATACGTCGGGCAAAAGCGCTTTTCGCTTGAAGGCGGCGAAAGCTTCATCGCCTGCATGGACGAGCTGATCCAGCAGGGCGGCATCAAGGGCGTGCAGGAAATCGTCATTGGCATGGCGCACCGCGGCCGGCTGAATGTGCTGGTCAATTCATTGGGCAAAGTGCCAGCGGATCTGTTTGCCGAGTTTGACCACACCGCACCGGAAGATCTGCCCAGCGGCGACGTGAAGTACCACCAGGGTTTCAGTTCGGACGTGACCACGCCGGGTGGCCCGGTGCATTTGACGCTGGCCTTCAACCCGTCGCACCTGGAGATCGTCAACCCAGTGGTGGAAGGCTCAGTGCGCGCCCGCATGGACCGCCGCGCCGACCCGAAAGGCCTGCAGGTGTTGCCGGTGCTGGTGCATGGTGACGCCGCGTTTGCAGGCCAGGGCGTGGTGATGGAAACGCTGGCGCTGGCCGAAACGCGTGGGTATTTCACCGGCGGCACGGTACACATCGTCATTAATAACCAGATCGGCTTCACCACAAGCGACCCGCGCGACAGCCGCTCAACGCTGTATTGCTCTGACGTGGTGAAGATGATCGAAGCGCCGGTGCTGCACGTCAACGGCGACGACCCGGAAGCCGTGGTGCTGGCGACGCAGCTGGCGCTGGACTTCCGCATGGAGTTTCAGAAAGACGTGGTGGTCGACATCATCTGCTTCCGCAAACTCGGCCACAACGAGCAGGACACGCCGGCGCTGACGCAGCCGCTGATGTACAAAAAGATTGCGCAACACCCTGGCACGCGCCGCCTCTACGCAGACAAATTGTCCGCGCAGGGCATGGGCGAGACGCTGGGCGACGACATGGTCAAAGCGACCCGCGCAGCGCTTGACGCGGGCAAGAGCACGTTCGATCCGGTGCTGACCAACTTCAAAAGCAAGTACGCAGTCGACTGGACGCCGTACCTGGGCAAGAGGTGGACGGATGCGGGCGACACCGCCGTGCCGATGGCCGAGTGGAAGCGTCTGGCCGACAAGATCACGACGATTCCGGACAGCGTGACGCCGCACAACCTCGTGAAAAAGGTTTACGACGACCGCGCTGCCATGGGCCGTGGCGATATCCCGGTGGACTGGGGCATGGGCGAGCACATGGCGTTCGCCTCGCTGGTGGCCAGCGGCTACCCGGTGCGGCTGTCGGGTGAAGATTCGGGACGCGGCACCTTCACGCACCGCCACGCGGTAATTCACGACCAGAACCGCGAGAAATTTGACACCGGCACCTACGTGCCACTGCAGAACGTGGCTGAGAATCAGGCGCCGTTCGTCGTCATTGACTCCATCCTGTCGGAAGAAGCCGTGCTGGCTTTTGAGTATGGCTACTCGTCGAACGACCCCAACACGCTGGTGATCTGGGAAGCCCAATTCGGCGACTTTGCCAACGGCGCGCAGGTGGTCATCGACCAATTCATTGCCTCGGGCGAAGTCAAATGGGGCCGCGTCAACGGCATCACGCTGATGCTGCCACACGGGTATGAAGGGCAGGGGCCAGAGCATTCGTCAGCGCGTCTGGAGCGTTTCATGCAGCTGTCGGCCGACACCAACATGCAGGTGGTGCAGCCCACCACGGCGAGCCAGATATTCCATGTGCTGCGCCGCCAGATGGTGCGCAATTTGCGCAAGCCGCTGATCATCATGACGCCGAAGTCGCTGCTGCGCAATAAAGACGCGACCTCGCCGCTGTCGGAGTTCACCAAAGGCGGTTTTCAGACCATCATTCCGGAGAGCAAGGAAGAGATCATCAAAAGGGCTGACAAGGTCAAGCGCATCATCGCGTGTTCGGGCAAGGTGTACTACGACCTGGTGAAAAAGCGCGAAGAAAAAAGTGTGGAAGACGTTGCGATCCTGCGCGTCGAGCAGCTGTATCCGTTTCCGCACAAAGCGTTTGCCACCGAGCTGAAAAAGTATCCGAACACCACCGATATCGTCTGGTGCCAGGACGAGCCGCAGAACCAGGGCGCCTGGTTCTTCGTGCAGCACTACATCCACGAGAACATGCTCGACGGGCAAAAGCTCGGCTATTCGGGTCGTGCGGCTTCGGCATCGCCCGCAGTGGGCTACTCGCATCTACACCAGGAGCAGCAAAAAGCGCTGGTCGATGGCGCATTCGCCAAACTTAAAGGCTTTGTGCTGACCAAGTGAACCGAAAGCGCATCGCACTGCCCTACCAACAACCAGATCGCAAGAATATTTCTGAAAGAATTACATGGCTATCGTAGAAGTCAAAGTTCCCCAGTTGTCCGAGTCCGTGGCCGAAGCCACCATGCTGCAGTGGAAAAAGAAGGTCGGCGATTCTGTCGCTGTCGATGAAATCCTGATCGAGATCGAGACCGACAAGGTCGTGCTGGAAGTGCCCGCGCCGTCGGCCGGCGTCATCACCGAACTGACGGTTGCCGACGGTGGAACCGTGGTCGCCGAGCAGCTGATTGCGAAGATTGATACCGAGGGCAAGGCGGGTGCGGCAGCTCCGGTATCAGCGCCCGCTGCAGTGGCTGCACCTGTCGCGGCCACCGCCTCGGCAGCACCGGCTCCTGCTTCGGGCGGTTCGATGGCCGGTGTGGCTATGCCCGCTGCTGCCAAGCTGATGGCCGACGGCAACATGGCGCCGGGTTCGGTTCCAGGCACCGGCAAAGACGGCCGCGTCACCAAAGGCGACGTGCTGGGCGCTGCCGCAGCACCTGCAGCTGTTTCAACTGCTCCTAAATCAGTAGCTGCTTCCGCAGGTAATACGCCGGCTAGAGCCGCGTTATTGCCTCAAGTAGCGGCATCAAGCAAGCCAGCAGACCTGGGTGACCGCCCCGAGCAACGCGTGCCGATGAGCCGTCTGCGCGCCCGCATTGCCGAGCGCCTGCTGCAATCGCAATCGACCAATGCCATCCTGACGACTTTCAACGAAGTCAACATGGCGCCGGTGATGGACATGCGCAAGCGCTTCCAGGAAAAGTTTGAAAAAGAACACGGCGTAAAGATTGGCTTCATGAGTTTCTTCGTCAAGGCGGCGGTGCATGCGCTGAAGAAATTCCCGATGCTCAACGCCAGCGTTGACGGCAACGACATCGTCTACCACGGTTATTTCGACATTGGCATCGCGGTGGGTTCGCCGCGCGGGTTGGTGGTGCCCATCTTGCGCAATGCCGACCAGATGAGCTTTGCCGAGATCGAAAAGAAAATTGCTGAGTACGGCACCAAGGCGCGCGACGGCAAGCTGGGCATCGAAGACATGACCGGCGGCACGTTCTCGATTTCCAATGGCGGCACGTTTGGCTCGATGCTATCGACTCCCATCATCAATCCGCCGCAGTCGGCGATTCTGGGTATTCACGCCACCAAAGACCGCGCTGTGGTTGAAAACGGCGTGGTAGTGGTTCGGCCAATGAACTACTTCGCCATGAGCTACGACCACCGCATCATTGACGGCCGCGAAGCCGTGCTGGGTCTGGTGGCGATGAAGGAAGCGCTGGAAGATCCGGCTCGTTTGTTGTTTGACATTTAAGGAGACGAGGATGTCAAAACAATTCGACGTCATCGTCATTGGTGGTGGCCCGGGCGGCTATATCGCCGCGATTCGGGCGGCGCAACTTGGCTTCAATGTGGCTTGTATCGACGAGTGGAAGAACGCCAAAGGTGGCCCTGCGCTAGGCGGCACCTGTACCAACACCGGCTGCATTCCGTCCAAAGCTTTGTTGCAATCGTCAGAAAATTTTGACATGGCAGGTCATCATTTCGC